>JAGQSS010000121.1 GCA_020439405.1 Ilumatobacter sp.
GACCCGTTGTGGAACGGAAGGGGACAACGGTGTGAATTGCAGGTTCTTCCTGTGCACACCGCTGTGGACGAACCGGGGTTGTCCACAGCCCCTCGCCATCCCACGGGCGTTCGCCGACGACATCGACAGGTTTGCCGAGGACGACGAATGGCAAGATTCGGGCGTGGCCACCCGCGACGCTCCCCCACTCCGCCGGCTCCTCCCCGCGCCCGGCGGCCCGACCACGGTCCGCGACGAGTACGGCGTCGAACGCACGCCGCCCGACGGCCGACCGTTCGTGAGTGTCTGCATGGTCGCTGCGCTCGACGGCTCGGTCGCCCTCGACGGCGCGTCGGGTGGGCTCGGCAACGCCAACGACCGCGCCGTCCTGTCGACGATGCGGTCGGTCGTCGACGTCGTGATCGTCGGGTCGTCCACCGCGCGGGGTGAAGGGTACGGGCCGCCCAAGCGCAGCGACCTCCGCATCGGCGTGGTCACCAACAGCGGGCACGTCGACGCCGACGCCGCCTTGTTCACCTCGGGCGCCGGCTTCGTGATCACCCACGAGTCGGCCGAGATCCCCGACGGCATCGAGGTCGTGCGAGCCGGCATCGACGAGGTCGACCTCGGTCTCGCGCTCAGCCGGATCGACCGGATCGTCCCCGGCACGACGCACGTCCAGGCCGAGGGCGGCCCCACGCTCAACGGCGCGCTCGTGGCGGCCGACCTCGTCGACGAGCTGTGCCTCACCATGTCGCCCCACATCGTGGGCGGCGACGCGCCACGGCTCACCGCCGGCGCACCCGAACGCGACCGCAGATTCGAACCGGCCCACGTCCTGGTCGACGACGAGGGCTACCTCTTCACACGCTGGGTCAGGACCCGCGCTTGAGCAGCTCGAGCTCGCTCTGGAAGTCGGCGGCGGCGTCGAAGTTCTTGTACACCGACGCGAACCGCAGATAGGCGACCTCGTCGAGCACCCGGAGGCGCTCGAGGACGGCCAGCCCGATCCGGCTGCTCGTCACCTCACCACCGTCGAGTCGCAGCTCGTCCTCGACCGCGCTCGCCAGTTCGGCGATGGCGACGTCGTCGACGTTGCGACCCTTCGTCGCGGCGCGGAGCCCGCGGACGATCTTGTCGCGGTCGAACGGCTGGGTCACCCCGTCGGACTTCGTCACGACGAGCGGCAGCTCCTCGACGCGCTCGTACGTCGTGAACCGGTGGCTGCATCCGAGACACTGCCGACGACGCCGGATCGCCGCGCCTTCCGAGGCCAGCCGCGAATCGACCACCTTGGTGTCGTCGGCGTGACAGATCGGGCAATGCACCCGGTCGAGACTACTGCGTCGCCGCGCCGTCCGCCCCGGCGCGACGGGCCCGGAGCACCGTCACACCTCAGCCTCGGCTCAGGGTCGACGCAGACTCACATGGCTCAGGGCAGCACGACGGCCTGGCCGACGACGACGGTCGGGCCGCCGTTCAGGGCGACCAGCTTGTCGACGTAGCGCACCAGCGAGATCTGACCGCGATTCGCCTGGGCGATCGTCCAGAGGGAGTCGCCCGGCTGGGCGATGACCGTGCTCCGTGCCGGCTGGCTCACGGCGGCGGAGGCAGGTACGCCGCCGGAGCCGGCCAGCACGTCGTACGTCGTCACAGCACCCACCGCGACGAACGCGGCCAGGGCGGTTCCGACGACGGCCCGTCGCCGCCGATACGTCGCCTCGCTCACGGGCCGACCGGTCGACCGGTGACGCACCGTCGGCGTGGCCGCCGGGGCGGCGCTCCCACCGTGCATGCGACCCCGGCGAGGGGTTCGGGCCGTGTGCTGCAGGCTGATCGTGGCGCTCATCTCGTCTCCCAACTGACTCGTGCGAAACACCGTGGATTCGGTTCGCCGTGCGGTCACCAGAGCGACCGAACGACTGTACGTCGAACAGTTGTACCCGAACGACCGTTCGAACGTCAACCCCGGATCGGACATTTGTTCGACGAACGGGTGTCCGATTTCGGAACACCTGTCCGACGAACGGGTGTTTGACCGGATGATTGACCACGGGTGCGAACGTCTGTACGATGCGACCATGGCCGAAAAAGCGATCAGTCGTCGTCAACGAGAGATCCTCGAGTTCATCGAGTCCCAAACGCGCGAGCGCGGGTTCCCGCCCTCGGTGCGTGAGATCGGCGAGGCGGTCGGCCTGACCTCCCCGTCCACGGTCCACAGCCACCTGAACACCCTGACCAAGCTGGGCTACCTCCGCCGCGACCCCACCAAGCCGCGAGCGATCGAAGTGCGCTGGGACCCGAACTCGGGCGTGGCGATGGAACGTCGGCCGTTCCGCCACGTCCCGCTCGTCGGCGACGTCGCCGCCGGGACCGACGTGCTCGCCCAGGAGAATGTCGAAGAACTGTTCCCCGTGCCGAGCGACTTCACCGGTGAGGGCGAACTGTTCATGCTGCGAGTGCGCGGCGAGTCGATGATCGACGCCGGCATCCTCGACGGCGATTTCGTGATCGCCGTGCAGCAGGCCACCGCCCGCGACGGCGAGGTCGTCGTCGCGGGGATCCCCGGCGACGAGGCGACGGTGAAGACGTACCGCCTCGACGGCGAGCAGGTGGTCCTGATCCCCGCCAACTCGACGATGCAGCCGATGGTGTTCGGCCCCGACGAGGTCACGATCTACGGCCGGGTCGTGACCGTCATGCGTCGTCTCTGATCGACGCGCTCACCCGATCACGCCGACGTGTCGCCGTCCTCCGACGGTGATGCGTCGGCGTCGTCGCGTTCGGGCGCCGGCGCGATATCGCTCGGCCAGTCGACCGCCGCCGTCGGCGTCTCCGGGCGCGGCGGTGCCTCGGCGTCATCGGTGACCGCGTCGTCGGCGACCGCGTCGTCGGTGGCCGCGTCGTCGGTGACTGCGTCGTCGGTGGCCACGGACGTCGGGCTCATCGGTGTCTCGCTCACCGTCGCCGGGCCGGGCGCCGACCACGGCTCGGCGACCATCCGGCCGTCGGGCGCCATCGGGTTGATCGGCACCTGACGGACGTTCGGGTCGGCGGGCGGCCACGCGGCGTCGGCCTCCGCACGGCGGGCATGGTCGCGCTCGGTCACGCCCCAACCCGGATCGATCGGCGCCGTGTAGGTCGCGGCCCGCTTCGAACGACGCGCCGAGAGCCAGAGCAGGAAGCCGCCGAGCACCAGGCCGCCGGCGATCGCGGCGATCGCACCTTGGCGCAACGATTCGACACCGTCCTCCGGATCGCCACCGACGGCGGCGACCACCGCCGGGTCGGAGCCGAGGACGCTGATGCGGTAGTCGCCGGGTTCGGGGATCGTGATGCGGGCCACCGAGGTCGCGCTGCCGGCTTCGAGGTCGTACGAGACGGTGTCGTCGGCGACGCGTGGCACCTCGACGCCCGTGGCGGTCACCACGGTGAACGTGAACGGACGCCCGGGCAACGTGCTCGGCTGGCAGCCATCGACCGGCACGATGATGCCCGACAGTTCCTCGAAGACGTAGAACTCACCCGGCTCACCGAAGGTCAGCGTCGTCGTACACCCCGGCACGGCGCGTGCGAACGACTCGGCGGCCGACTCGGGTTCGCGGTCGGCCAGGATCCACAGGACACCGCCGCCGAGCAGTCCTGCGAACAACAACACCAATCCGATCGCAGCGATGACGCCGCGTCCGTGTCCTCCCTTGGGCATACGTGGCCTTTCGATTCACACGCCGAGTCGTCGGGCGATCTCGGCGATCCGCTCGTCTGGTTGTACCACGGCGACACGCACGTAGTCAGCACCTGCGGCCCCGTAGAAGTCGCCGGGGCTCACGAGCACACCCGCCTCGCGCGCCAGGCGTTCGGTGAACTCCCAGGCGTCACCGACCCGGAACCAGAGGTAGAAGCCGCCGCCCGGGACCGTGATGTCGAGCCCCGACCAGCGGCTCAACACGTCGGCGAGGTGAGCGAGCCGGGTGCGGTACCGGTCTCGCTGGACCGCCACGTGATCGTCGTCGTCGAGCGCGACCACACCGGCCGCCTGGACCGGACCGGGCACCATCATCCCGACGTGCTTGCGCACCTCGCGGAGATAGTCGACGAGGTCGGCGTCACCGGCGTAGAAGCCGAGGCGCGCCCCAGCGAGGTTCGACCGCTTCGACAACGAGTGCACGGCGACGACGCCATCGGTGCCGTGTTCGAGGATCGTCCGGCCCGGACCGTCCCACGTGAACTCGACGTAGCACTCGTCGGAGAAGACCGGGACGCCGTGATCGCGGCCCCACGCCGCCGCTGCACCGAGGTCGTCGAGGATGCCGCTCGGGTTGCCGGGGCTGTTCACCCACAGGAGCAGGGCCCGATCGGCGTCGGCCGGGTCGATCGCATCGAGTTGGATGCCACCCGTCGGCGTCATCGGCACCGGCACGGCGCGACAGCCGGCGAGGGTCGCACCCATCTCGTAGGTCGGGTACGAGATCTCGGGGTAGAGCACCGTGTCGCGGTCGGGGCGCCGCAGCTTCATCCACTGGGGCAGTGTGCCCACGAACTCCTTCGTGCCGATGGCGACCGCCATCTGTGCGATCGGCACGTCGAGGTCGAAGCGGCGCCCCATCCAGCGGGCGATCGCCTCACGGAGCGGGACCGACCCGATGCTCGGCGGATACCCACGCTCGGCGTTCGACGTCGCGAGCGCCTCGACGACGGCCGGCGGTGGCGGGTCGAACGGCGTGCCGATCGACAGGTCGATCAGCCCGGACTCGAACGCGTCGCCGTACGGCTTGAAGCGATCGATGCGCTCGTAGGGATACGGCGGCGGGACGAACGGTTCGGCGGTCATGCGCACCCGATGCTACGAGACGCGCCCACCGGCGACCCTGCCCCAGGTCGGGCGATCTCCGGAAACGTCGACTCCGTCGCCGTTCCCTGCGACGCCCGACCCGACAGCCGTGCGGGTCGGGTGTCGTACGGGGCGTCGACGAAGTCGACGTTCCGGCAGATCACCCGACCCGGGAGGTACACCGAGCGTCAGACGGCGTCGGCGACGACGAACTCGGCGAGGCGTCCGGCCGAGGCCTCCGAGAGCCGGGCCCGCACGGTCAGACCCTTCTCGGCCTCGGTGGTCGAGACGACCTCGCCCTCGCGGTGCACCGAGGCGATCACGTCGCCGCGGTCGTACGGGATGAGCAGCTCGACGACGTTCGTCAACGCACGCAGCCGGTCGGCGAGGGTGCGGAGGAACAACTCGACGCCGTCGCCGGTCACCGCGCTGACGGCGACCGACCCCGGATGATCGACCACGAGTTGCGCGGCGTCGTCGGGAGCGAGATCGGACTTGTTGAACACGATCAGTTCCGGCACGTGATCGGCCGCGATCTCGCCCAACACCTCGCGGACGGCCGCGATCTGGCCGTCGGGATCGACGGCGCTCGCGTCGACGACGTGGACCAGGTAGTCGGCGAGGGCCGCGACCTCGAGCGTGCCCTTGAACGCCTCGACGAGGCCGTGCGGCAGGCTGCGGACGAACCCGACCGTGTCGGTGAGCAGCACCGGCTCACCGCCGGGCAGCGCCAGTCGCCGGGTCGTCGGGTCGAGGGTGGCGAACAGGCGGTCTTCGGACAGCACGCCGGCATCGGTGAGCCGGTTGAGCAGCGTCGACTTGCCGGCGTTCGTGTACCCGACGATCGCGACGCTGGCCAGTCCGCTACGACGGCGGCTCTTGCGCTGCAGGTCGCGGGTGGCCGCCAGGTCTTTGAGGTCGCTCTCGAGCTTGGTGATGCGGCGCATGATGCGACGACGGTCGACCTCGATCTTGGTCTCGCCACCGCCGAACCGAGCGCCGACGCCGCCGCGCTGCTGGGCGAGCTTGGCGCCCTTGCCGCGCCGGAGACGCGGGAGCCGATACCGCAGCAGGGCCAGCTCGACCTGGGCCTTGCCTTCGAGCGTGTGGGCGTTCTGGCCGAAGATGTCGAGGATGACCGCCGTGCGGTCGATCGCCGTGCGGCCGAGCACCTTCTCCAAGTTGAACTGCTGCGCCGGCGCGAGTTCGTTGTCGAACACGACCGTGTCGGCATCGACGGCGAGACAGAGCTCCTTGAGCTCCTCGACCTTGCCCTTGCCGATGTACCAGGTGTGATCGGGTGCATCGCGCCGCTGGACGAGACGTCCGGCCACGTCGGCACCGGCCGTGTCGACGAGCAGTTCGAGCTCGTCGAGGCTCTGGTCGACCTGGTCGTCGGTTTGGTCGGGCAGGGCGACGGCGACCAGCACGATCTTCTCCCGAATCGTCCGGTCGATGAGCGTCGAGCCGAGCGCCTCTTGATACGGGGTACTCATACGGTGACCTCGATCGTGGCGACCAGGGTCGCCGGTCCGGTGAGGGTGACCCGTCCGGCGCTGGGCGTGTCGAGCGCCACGGTCGCGCTGCCACCGTCCATGTGGACGACGAGCCGGCCGTCCTTCGGCGTGGCCAGGCCCCACGACGCCGCCGCCACCGCAGAGGCGCAGGCGCCGGTGCCGCACGCTTCGGTGATCCCGGCGCCGCGTTCGTGGACGCGCATCCGGATCTCGTCGGTTCGGGCGCCGGGCCCGACGATCTCGAGGTTGATCTGGGGCACCTTGCCGCCGAGCGCTGCCAGGTCGACGGTCGCCGTGTCGTCGACGCCGACGACGCTGTGGGGGTTGCCGAGGCTGAGGTGCGCCACGGGGCGATCGGGGTGGCAGCCGAGTTCGTCCCAGCCAGACGGCGCACCGATGGGGTCGACCGTGCCCATGTCGACCGTGGCGAGGATCGTGTCGGCGTCGTCGGTGGTCTCGAGCGTGACCAGCCGGGCGCCGGCGTCGGTGAGGATGTGTTGGTCGAGCAGATCGCCGCGGCGGGCCGCCAGCGCCTGGGCGAAGCAACGGATGCCGTTGCCGCTCATCTCGGCGCGGCTGCCGTCGGCGTTGTAGAGCACCATCCGGGCTGCGAACCCTTCCTCGGTCTCGGCGACCAGAAGTCCGTCGGCGCCGATGCCGCGACGTCGGTCACACAGGCGGCGAGCGAGATCGGGCAATTGGGCCTCGGGGACCGGTGGGTGGAACACGACGAGGAAGTCGTTGCCGAGTCCGTGGTGCTTCGTCAAGGTCACTGTGCTCATGGGCTGTGCTCCAGCGTACGCCGTCCGACAGCCCGGCGGGCCCGAGGTTCCGAGGCGCCTACCGTGGTGTGATGGGGCTCGGCGACGAGAAGTACATCCTGCTCACCACGTTCAAGCGCGATGGCACCGCGGTGCCGACGCCCGTCTGGTCGGTGCCGCTCGGCGACCACGAGATCGGCTTCTGGACGAGTTCCGGGTCGGGCAAGGCAAAACGACTCGCGCACACCGACCGGGTCACGGTGCAACCGTGCGACGGCCGCGGCAAGCCCCATGACGGCAGCGAACCGGTCGAGGCGACGGCACGACTCGTCGAGGGCGCCGAGTTGGACGAGATCCGCAGCAAGGTCGTGGCGAACTACGGCTTCATGACCAAGCTGACGAAGCTGCTCGGCACGATCGGCGGGATCGTCAAACGGAACCGGATCCCCTACGGCGACCGTGGCGTCGTCATCACCCTGCCGGGCTGACACCGTCCGACTCGTCCAACGCCTCGACGACGAGCGGTGTCACCTCGGCGACCGGGTCGGCGTCGACGTCCACCCACCGCACCCGGGGATCTCGACCGAACCACCGCAACTGCCGGATGGCGAACTGGCGGGTCCGGACGACCACCTGGTCGACGGCCTCGTCGAGCGAACACGCCCCGTCGAGGTGCTCGAGGATCTCCTTGTAGCCGAGCGCCTGGGCCGCAGTGCGTGAGAACCCGCTGGTGGCGCGGATGTCGCGGACCTCGTCGACGAGGCCGTCCGCGACCATCGTGTGGACACGAGCGGCGATGCGTTCGGTCAGCACCGCCCGGTCCCAGCGGAGACCGATCTGGACGACGTCGGTCGGCGGGTACGCGTCGAGCCCGGGTCCGAACGACGAGAACCGCCGGCCGCTCCCCTCGCAGACCTCGAGCGCCCGGACGATCCGCCGTTCGTTCGTCGGTTCCATCCGAGCCGCGGCGTCGGGGTCGAGGCCGACGAGACGGGCGTGCATCGCCTCCGGCCCGACGTCGGCGAGTTCTGCGAGGAGTCGTTCGCGCACGTCGGGCCACTCCCCCGGCAGGTCGAGGTCGTCGATCACCGCGCGGTGATAGAGCCCGGTGCCCCCGACCAGGATCGCCCGTCGACCGCGGACGGCGAGGTCGTCGAGCGTCGACCGATACGCGCGCTGGAACTCGGCGACGGTGAACTCGTCGGCCGGCGACACCAGGTCGAGCAGACGGTGCGGCACACGCGCACGCTCGGTGGCCGACGGCTTCGCCGTCCCGATGTCCATCCCGCGGTACACCTGCATCGAGTCGACGGAGATCAGTTCGACGTCGCCGAGCCGTTCGGCGACCGCCATCGCCACCGACGACTTGCCCGACGCAGTCGGCCCGACGACCGCCACGCGTCGGGGCAGCGTGCTCACAGCGAGGCGACGGGGATGCGGAGCTTGTGGGTCGGCTCCGCCAGCAGCTCGACGAACCGACCCTCGAGGAAGTGCGGCGCGCCGCGAGTGACCTCGACGTTCGCGTACGATCCGACGCGCAGTGGCTGCGGCGACTCGAAGTGGACCAACTTGTTCTGGCGGGTGCGGCCGGTCGTGATCTCGGGGCGCTTCTTCGAGGGACCTTCGACGAGCACCTCCTCGATCCGGCCTTCGCGCGCCTGGTGTTTGCGGAGGGCCGACCGCTCGATGACGACCTTGAGTCGATCGAATCGTTCGCCCGCGACGGCGGGATCGATGAAGTCGCCCTCCATGTCGGCGGCTTCGGTACCGGGACGTGGGGAGAAGATGAACATGTACGCGAAGTCGAACTCGGCGGTGGCGGCGACCTCGAGGGTGCGCTCGAAGTCGTCGTCGGTCTCGCCGGGGAACCCGACGATGATGTCGGTCGACACGGCCAGGTCGTCGATGACCGCTCGGGCCTGGGTGAGACGCTCGAGGTAGCGCTCACCGGTGTACCCCCGGTGCATCAGCGACAGCACGCGATCGCTCCCCGACTGCAGCGGGTAGTGCAGGTAGTTGCACACTGCCGGCGTCTCGGCCATCGCGGCGAACGTCTCGGGACGCATGTCCTTCGGGTGCGGGCTCGTGTAGCGGACCCGGCGGATCCCCTCGACCGAGCCGACGTCGCGGAGGAGATCGGCGAACAGGGGCCGGAGCTTCGCGTCGTCGTCGCCGGCGCGCCGTGCGGCGAGCTGGAGGTCGCGGCCGTACGAGTTGACGTTCTGCCCGAGCAGGGTCACCTCGGTGACCCCGTCGGCGGCCAATGCCCGGACCTCCTCGACGACGTCGTCGTAGGGTCGGCTGATCTCGGCGCCGCGCACCGCCGGCACGATGCAGAACGCGCAGTTGTTGTCGCAGCCGATCTGGATCGTGACCCATCCGTTGTAGCTCGTCTCGCGACGAGCCGGCAGCGCCGATGGGAACATCGCGTGATCGTCGATGACCGCTTCTTCGAGGATCTCGGTGATCGGTGCCGATGCGGTCGCCGCCTGCTCGAGCAGCTCGGCCGCCCGGTGCACGTTGTGCGTACCGATGACGACGTCGACGTGCTTCGCCTTCGACGCGACGAGGTCGCGGTCTTTCTGGGCGAGGCAACCCGCCACCATGATCTGGCGGCCCTCCTTGGCGTCCTTCCACGGCTTGAGGTGACCGAGGTTGCCGTAG
>JAGQSS010000122.1 GCA_020439405.1 Ilumatobacter sp.
TCTCCTCTGTGTCGGTCGTCGGCGACCTCCGCCGACACCAGCATGACGCGCAGCGACCGGCGGTTTCGACAGGTCGACCGGAGATCCGGCGAATATCCGGTCAGGGCTGGAGCCAGCCCTTGGCGACGGCGTCGGCGATGGCCGCATCGATCGCCGTGCCGAGGGTGGGGGAGGCGTCGGCGATCCGGCCGGTCGCCGCCCGCTCGGTCGCTTCGTCGACGTCGTAGTCGGTCCAGGTGCCGCCGCCCACCACATGGTTGAGGAGGCTCGGCTGGAGCCGGTCGAGGGCTTTCGCGAATCGGGCATCGTCGGTCTCGGCCGCCTCGAACTCGTCCCACAGGCGGCGGAACTCCGCCGCCTGATCGGTGGGCAGCAGCCCGAAGAGGCGGTCGGCGGCGACCCGCTCGCGTTCGGCCTGGTCGGCTGCCGGCGTCCCGCCGAAGACCGGGGTGTCGCCGGCGTCGATCTCGACGATGTCGTGGATCAACAGCATGCGGACCACGCGCCCGATGTCGACCTCACCGACGGCGTGGTCGGCGAGGGTGAGTGCGAACATCGCCAGGTGCCAGGAGTGCTCCGCCGTGTTCTCGCGTCGCGACCCGTCGGCGATTCGACTCCCTCGCACCACACCCTTCAGACGGTCGATCTCGATCAGGAACTCCAGCTGCTGCCGAAGCCGTCCGTCGAGCCCGCCGAGCCAGTCGTCCGATCGCACGCGGTGTCCGGTCAGTTGGCGCTGAGGTCGTCGGGGGCGTCGGCGAGCCAAGCGAGTCGCCCCGGCTGACGGCGGAGCACCGTCCGCCACAAGACGTCGGGGTGGTCGTCGAAGATGTCGCCCGGCTCGGCGTCGAGGATCAGCCACGCGCCGGCCTCGAGCTCGCCTTCGAGCTGACCAGGGCCCCAACCGGCATAGCCACGGAAGACCCGCACCGCCGACACCTGGCCGGCGACGAACGCCGGATCGGTCGACAGGTCGGCCGACGCCACCCGGCCCGAGATCGGCGCGAGCTCGTCGTTCGGCTCGTCGAGCGGCTCGTTCGACAGCGCCAGCGCGATCAGTGCGTTCGGCTCGACCGGTCCGCCGTCGAAGACCGTCGCCGGCGCCGACTGCAGGTCGATCCAGCGATCGAGCGGCTCGTCGAGCTGTTCACCCGACGGGCGGTTGACCACGACGCCGAGTGCGCCGTCGGCCTGGTGCTCGAGGATGTACACGACGGCCCGATCGAAATTCGGATCGTCGAGCGGCGGCGTGGCGACGAGGAGTCGCCCTTTCGTAGGAGTCGCGCCGGGGATCACGGTTCCATTGTGCCGCCCGGGTGACGAATCGCAATGATTGCATGAGCATACGTGATGCTGTATGGTCATGCGTCTATGGTCGCAGTCGGCATCATCGGGGCGTCCGGGTTCACCGGCGCCGAACTCCTCCGCCTCGCCGCGTCTCATCCCGACTTCGACGTCGTGATGGCCACGGGTGACTCCCAGGCCGGCACCCGAGCCGCCGATCTCTACCCGAACCTCGCCGCGGCGTACCCCGACCTGGTGTTCGAGCCCTTCGACGTCGACCGTGCCCGTGGCCTCGACCTCGTGTTCCTGGGTCTCCCGCACGAGGCGTCGATGGCGATGGCGCCCGAACTGGTGGGCCACGTCGGCTGCGTCGTCGACCTCTCGGCGGCCTATCGGCTGAAGGACGCGAGCCAGTACCCGACGTACTACGGCTTCGACCACGACCAGTCAGGCCTGCTCGCCGACGCCGTGTACGGCCTCCCCGAGCTCCACCGTGCCGCACTGAAAGGCGCCCAGTTGGTGGCGACGCCCGGCTGCTACGTCACGACCGCCACCCTGGCGCTGCGACCGCTCGTCGAAGCCGGTCTGATCGAGACGACCGGCGTGATCGTCGACGCTGCGTCGGGTGTCACCGGCGCCGGTCGGAAGGCCGACCTCGCCTACGGATTCACCACGGTCGACGAGAACATGACCGCCTACGGCCTGCTCTCGCACCGGCACACGCCCGAGATGGAGCAGGAGATCGGCGCCCAGCTCCTGTTCACCCCGCACCTCGTCCCCATGAACCGGGGCATCCTCGCCACCTGTTACGCCAAGCCGGTCGCCGGCGCGGACATCTCGACCGACTCGCTGCTGGCCCTCCTGCGCGACCGGTGGGCCGACGAACCGTTCATGGTCGTCACCGACGGCTCCCCGTCGACCAAGGCGACGCTCGGCTCGAACGCGGTCCAGGTGACCGCCCGTTACGACGAACGGACGGACACCATCCTCGCGATCGGCGCCCTCGACAACCTCGCCAAGGGCGCGTCCGGTGGCGCGGTGCAGGCGGCCAACGTCGCGCTCGGTCTCGACGAGTCGGCCGGCCTCACCAAGGTCGGGGTGGCCCCGTGAGCGGCGACCACGACGGCGCCGCGCTCAAGGCGTCGATCCTCGTCGAGGCGCTGCCCTACATCCGTCGCTTCGCCGGCAAGATCGTCGTCGTCAAGTACGGGGGGAACGCGCTCGCCGGCACCTCCGACCACGACGCCCTCTCCCTCTTCGCCGAAGACATCGTCCTGATGCGCCTCGTCGGCATGCGCCCCGTCGTCGTCCACGGCGGCGGCCCCCAGATCAGCGACCTCATGCGGCGGCTCGGCAAGGACACCGAGTTCGTCGACGGTCTCCGCGTCACCGACGCCGAAACGGTCGACATCGCCCGCATGGTGCTGAAAGGCCAGGTCAACCCCCAGATCGTGGCGGCCATCAACGTGCACGGCCACTACGCCGTCGGCGTCAGCGGCGTCGACGGCGGCCTCATCCGGGCGTCCGCACGCGACGAACGTCTCGGCTTCGTCGGCGACGTCACCGAGATCAACCCCGAAGTGCTCCTCGGCCTGCTCGACGACGAGTTCATCCCGGTCATCGCCACGATCGGCTCCGACGCCGTCGGCCAGGCGTACAACATCAACGCCGACACCGTCGCCGGCGCCATCGCCGAATCACTCGGCGCCGAGAAGCTCGTGTACCTCACCGACATCGAGGGGCTCCGTCGCGACGTCGCCGACGCCGCCAGCCTCATCCGCCAGACGACCGCCGACGAACTCGACCAGCTCGTGGCCGACGGCATCATCGCCGGCGGCATGATCCCCAAGGTCGCCAGCTGCATCCACGCCGTCCGCAACGGCGTCGGCAACGCCCACATCCTCGACGGGCGCATCGCCCACGTGCTGCTCCTCGAGATCTTCACCGACTCGGGCATCGGCACGATGATCAAAGGCCTGCAAGGAGACACCGCATGAGCCACACCTTCGACACCGAGGGCATCGACCAGTGCCCCTTCATGCCCGTGTTCGGCGCCCCGGCGCTCAGCATGGAACGGGGGAGCGGCACCGAGGTCTGGGATACCGACGGCAAGCGTTACCTCGACTTCCTGAGTGGCATCGCCGTCACCTCGCTCGGCCACGCCAACCCCGTGATCGCCGAAGCGATCAGCCGCCAGGCCAACACCTTGCTGCACGTCTCCAACTTCTTCACCAACCCGCAGGCCACCGCTGCGGCCGTGAAGGTGAACGAGCTGCTCGCCGACGCCACGGGCCACGCCGGCCAGATCTTCTTCACGAACTCGGGCGCCGAGTCGAACGAGTGCGCCCTCAAGCTCGCCCGCAAGTGGGGTGGGCGGGGCCGGCACACCGTCGTCAGCGCCTACGGCAGCTTCCACGGCCGCACCCTCGCGACCCTCGCCGCCACCGGGCAACCGGCCAAGCACGAACCCTTCGCACCCATGCCCGACGGCTTCAAGCACGTGGCGTGGGGCGATCTCGACGAGCTCCGGGCCTCGGTCGACAGATCGGTCGCCGCCGTCATCATCGAGCCGATCCAGGGCGAAGGCGGCGTCAACCCGGCCCCCGCCGGCTATCTCCAGGGCATCCGCGACCTCTGCGACGAGGTCGGCGCACTGATGATCATCGACGAGATCCAGACCGGCTTCGCCCGCACCGGCCGCTGGTTCGGCTTCGAGCACGACGGCGTCAGCCCCGACGTCGTCACCCTCGCCAAGGCGATGGGCAACGGCATGCCGGTCGGCGCATGCTGGGCCCGCACCGAGGTCGCCGCCGTGTTCCAGCCCGGCGACCACGGGAGCACCTACAGCGGCACCGCGATTGCCACCGCCGCTGTGTCCGCCGTGATCGACGAGATGCGCCGACTCGACGCACCAGCGCTCGCCACCGCCAAGGGCGCCCGCTTCGCCGACGCGCTCACCGCCATCCCGCAGGTCGCGAGCGTTCGGGGTCGAGGTCTGATCCTCGGCGCTCAACTCGCCGACGGCATCGACGCCCCGACCGCCTACCGCGCCCTGCTCGACCGCGGGCTGATCTGCAACGCCGTCAACGCTTCCACGCTGCGCTTCCTGCCGCCGCTGACCGTGACCGAATCCGAACTCGACGAGGCCGTCGCGCTCGTCGCCGACGTGCTCGCCGAGGTGGCGCCATGACCCGATCGCTGCTCGACATCACCGACTTCGCGCCCGACGAGGTCGCCCTGGTCCTCGACCTCGCCCAGCGCCGCATCGCCGATCTCGGCCGCCCGCTCGACGGCCAGGGCGCCGCGCTGATCTTCGAAAAGCCGTCCAACCGGACCCGGCACTCGATGGAGATGGCCGTGTTCCAGCTCGGCGGCCACCCGGTGTACACCCGCGGTGAGGAAGTCGGGTTCGACACCCGCGAACCGGTCGAGGACATCGCCGCGATCATGTCCGGCTACCACGGTCTGATCGCCGCTCGCGTCTTCGAGCACTCGGTCGTCGAGCGGCTTGCTGCCGCGGCGACCATCCCGGTCGTCAACATGCTGAGCGACTGGTCGCACCCGCTCCAGGGCTTCGCCGACGCACTCACCATGCAGCAGTGCCTGGGCGACCTGACGGGCAAGACCGTCGCGTACGTCGGCGACTGGAACAACGTCTCGCGGTCCCTCTCCGAGATCGCGGCGATGCTCGGGATGCACGTCCGGATCGGCTGTCCGCCCGGCTTCGACGCGGACGACGCCGAACTCGAGCGCATCCTCCTGCTCGGCGCTGCCTCCGTCGAACAGTTCGCCCGGCCCCACGACGCGATCACCGGCGCCCACGCCGTCCACACCGACACGTGGGTCTCGATGGGCCAGGAGGCCGACAAGGAAGCACGACGCCAGGCGTTCGAGGGCTTCACGGTCGACGCCGACATGATGGCGCTGGCCGACCCGGCGGCGGTGTTCATGCACTGCCTCCCCGCGTACCGCGGCTTCGAGGTCGCCGCCGACGTCATCGACGGCCCACAGAGCGTCGTGTACCAGCAGGGCCACAACCGTCTCCACAGCGCCCGCGGGGCGCTCGCGTTCCTGGCCGGTGTCCGGTGAGCAAGGTCCAACGCCAGCAGACGATCGCCCGGCTGATCGAACAACAGCAGGTGTCGAGCCAACCCCAACTCGTCGAACTCCTCGCCGCCGAAGGCATCGCCGCCACCCAGGCCACCGTGTCGCGCGACCTCGACGACCTCGGTGCGGTCAAGGTCCGCGTCCCCGGCGGCAACAGCGTCTACGCCGTGCCCGAATTCGCGCCCGAACGGGTCGCACCGCTCGACCAGCTCCGACGGGTGATGGGGGAGTGGGTCGCCGAGGTCAACCACTCCGCCAACCTCGTCATCGTCCGCACACCACCCGGATGCGCCCACGTGGTCGCATCCGCCCTCGACCGCAGCGGCATCGAGGGGCTGATGGGTACCGTGGCGGGCGACGACACGATGATGTGCGTCGCGACCGAATCGGTCGGCGGCGCCCAGCTCGCCGCGAATCTGCGCGAGCTCGCAGGAATCGAGGCAGGTTGATGAGCGACGAACACACCGGATCCACCCTCTGGCACGGCCGGTTCGAGGGCGGCCCCGACGAAGCCCTCATGGCGTACAACAACAGCCTCTCGTACGACCAGCGCATGTGGCGTGACGACATCGCCGGCTCACGGGCCCACGTCCGTGGCCTCGCACGCGTCGGCCTCCTCTCGCAGGCCGAATGCGACGCCGTCCTCGTCGCCCTCGACACGGTCGAGGCGGAGATGGGTCAGGGCCGCTTCGAGTACCTCCCGTCCGACGAGGACATCCACACCGCCGTCGAACGGCGTGTCACCGAACTCGCCGGCCCGGCCGGCGCCAAACTCCACACGGGCCGCAGCCGCAACGACCAGGTCGCCACCGACCTGCGTCTGTGGTGCAAGCGCGAACTCACCGAGACGGCACGCGGCCTCTACGACCTCCAACAAGTCCTGCTCACCCGGGCGATCGAAGCGGGCGGCACGTATCTGCCCGGCTACACCCACCTCCAACGGGCCCAACCGGTCCTGCTCGCGCATCACCTCCTCGCCCACGGCTGGGCGCTCGGTCGCGACATCGATCGTCTGCTCGCGACCGTCGACCGACTCGACGTCTCTCCGCTCGGCGCCGGTGCCCTCGCCGGCACTTCGCTCCCGATCGACCCGGCCGGCAACGCGGCCGATCTCGGCTTCTCGCGTGCCTTCGAGAACTCGCTCGACGCCGTGAGCGACCGCGACTTCGTCGCCGAGGCCCTGTTCGACCTGGCACTCGTCGGCGTCCACCTGAGCCGCGTTGGCGAGGAGTGGGTGCTCTGGACCAGCGAGGAGTTCGGTTTCGCCCGGCTCGACGACGCCTTCGCGACCGGCTCGTCGATGCTGCCGCAGAAGAAGAAACATCGCCGAACTGGCCCGCGGCAAGGCCGGCCGTCTGATCGGCAACCTCACCGCGCTCCTCGCGACGCTGAAGGGGCTGCCGCTCGCCTACAACAAGGACCTCCAAGAGGACAAGGAAGGCCTGTTCGACTCGGTCGACCAGGTCAACCTCGCGGTCGCCGCGTTGACGGGCATGATCGCCACGGCCACGTTCGTCCCCGAGACGATGCAGGCGGCCGCCGACGCGGAGACCACCGCCGCGACCGACCTCGCCGAGTACCTCGTGCGTGCCGGCGTCCCGTTCCGCGACGCCCACGCCATCGTCGGACAGCACGTCCGAGCCGCGCTCGCAGGCGATGGATCGCTCTCCGAGCTCGTCGCCGCCGACGACCGGCTCGGCGCCGACGCCGCCGCCCTCGTCCGTCCGGGCGTCGGCGTCGAGATGCGCTCCTCGCCGGGCGCCGCCGGGCCGAAGGCGCTCGATGCCCAGCTGGAGGCGTACCGGGCGATGCTCGACCGCGAACGCACCGCGTTCGGTGTCTGATGGACACCCGTCTCCTCGGTGAGGTCATCGTCACCCTGCTGGTCATCATGGACCCGCCGGGCAACGTGCCCATCTTCCTCGCCGTCACCCGACGACTCGACGACAAGGAACGACACAAGGCGGCAGCGCTCGCCGTCGGCACCGCGTTCATCATCATCGTGGGGTTCGCGGTCGCCGGACAGCAGATCCTCGACTACCTCCACGTGTCCGTCCCGGCCCTCCAGGGCGCCGGCGGACTCCTCCTCCTGCTCGTCGCCCTCCAGCTGCTGACGGGCAAGGAATCGGACGCCCTCGAGGCGTCGCCCGAGCAACGCATGTCGATCGCCATGGTGCCGCTCGGCACCCCGCTGCTCGCCGGACCCGGCGTGATCGTCGCGACGATCGTGTTCGTCGGCCAGGCCCACGGCGTGTCCGAGATCGGCGCGATCTACCTCGGCATCGTCATCACGCTCGCGATCGTCTTCCTGGCGCTCCGGTTCGCCGGCATCCTCAACCGTCTCGTCCGGCCCGCCGGTGTCCTGCTGCTGTCACGCGTGGCGGGCATCCTGCTGGCGGCGATCGCCGTCCAGATGATCGCCGACTCGACGATCGCGTTCGCCCGTCAGGTCTGATGCCCACCGATCGCCGACGTCGGCGGGTCCCGCGGTCGATCCTGAGCGGTGACGCGCCGGACGTCGCTCCGCTCCTGCTCAACAAGCTGCTCGTGCACGGCGAGTGCGTCGGTCGCATCACCGAGGTCGAGGCCTACCGCCAGGACGATCCGGCGAGCCACACGTACCGCGGCGAGACCCAGCGCAACGCCGTGATGTTCGGTCCGCCCGGGCACCTCTACGTGTACTTCACGTACGGCATGCACTACTGCGCCAACGTCGTCACCGGGCCTGCCGGGCACGGTGCAGCAGTGCTCCTGCGGGCCGTCGAGCCGATCGACGGGGTCGAGACGATGCGGGCTCGTCGCCACGGACGAACGGCGCTCACCGACGGGCCGGCCAAGCTGTGCCAGGCGTTCGCGATCGGCCCGGACCACAACGGCGTCGACGTGTGCGCCGGCGCCGGTGTCGGCCTGTTCGACGACGGCACGCCGCCTCCCGTGCGGCCCCTCGTCGGCCCGCGCATCGGGATCTCCAAGGCCGTCGAGGTGCCCTGGCGGTTCCGGGTGCCGACCGCAGCGGGCGCGTCCTGAGCCGTACCCGGAACGGCCAAACTGGCCGGATGCGGCGACTGATGACGGCGACCCTCGCCGCCCTCGTCGCGTTCGGTGCCTCGGCCTATGCGGCCACGACCACCGGTACCGCGACCGTCGACGAACGGGCCGACCGGGTGGCCCCGGTCGAACAGCCGGTGCTCCTCGTCAGCGACTCGGCGTGGCTCGGGATCAAGACCTACGGGGCCAAGGATGCGTTGCGCGGCGTCGACCACGTGATGGACCTCGCCTCGTGCCGGCGTCGCGTGACCGGGTCGTGCCGCAACTACGACGGGCACGTCCCGATCACCCTCCTGAACGAGCTCGGGGCGCACGGCACGCACTTCCACACCCTCGTCGTGGCCACCGGCTACAACGACTCTGATCACAACTTCCGATCCGACGTCGACACGATCGTCCGGCGGGCCCGAGAGCTCGGCTACGAACGGATCGTGTGGCTGACCCTGCGGGCCAACGTCTCGTACCAGTCTCCCGACGACTACGGCTTCGACCAGGTGTTCCGCAACAACAACGCGGCGCTCCGCGACATCGTCGCCGCCGGCACCTATCCCGAGATCGTCATCGCCGATTGGGCGACGTACGCCCACGACCGCACCGAATGGTTCGCCCGCGACGGCATCCACCTCCGCACCGCCGGCCCGTGGGCCGCGGCCGACTACATCTCGCGCAAACTCGCCCACCTCGACGGTCGTCCGTGCCCGATGCCGGCGTCGCCCGGCGCCGCTGCCGTCGATCCGTGCCCCGACCCCGACGCCGGCCCGCCGGCGGTCGACCTCTACGGCATCTATCCGATCGGCGAGGCGAACCCCACCGCCGGCTTCTTCATGGAGTGGGAGGGGAGCGGCGCCTGGCCCGCGACCCCCTGGTGGGACTGAACCGCCGACGCAACGTTCTCTCCCCGGCCGACCGCCGCGTGGCATCATCGAAGGCGATATGGACCTCATCGCCGACCTCGACGCGCGTGGACTGATCCACGACTCCACCGACCGCGAGTTCCTGCGGTCGCGACTCGACGAGCGCTCGATCGGCGTCTATGTGGGCTTCGATCCGACGGCCGACTCGTTGCACGTCGGGCACCTCATGGGACAGCTCGGCCTGCGCCGGTTCCAGCTCGCTGGACACCGACCCTTCCCGCTCGCCGGTGGTGCGACGGGCATGATCGGCGACCCGAGCGGCAAGTCGGAAGAACGCAACTTGCTCACCCGCGACGAACTGCAGCACAACGTCGACTGCATCAAGGGCCAGCTCGAACGGATCCTCGACTTCGAACCTGGTCCGTACCAGGCGACGCTCGTCGACAACGCCGACTG
>JAGQSS010000123.1 GCA_020439405.1 Ilumatobacter sp.
GTTCGGGCAGTGCTGGACACCGACGCGGGCGTACAGGAGACGGAGGTAGTCGTAGACCTCGGTGATGGTGCCGACGGTGGAGCGCGGGTTGCGGCTCGCCGACTTCTGGTCGATCGAGATCGCCGGCGACAGCCCTTCGATGACGTCGACGTCGGGCTTGTCCATCTGGCCGAGGAACTGGCGCGCGTAGGCGCTCAGCGACTCGACGTAGCGGCGTTGTCCCTCGGCGTAGATCGTGTCGAAGGCGAGCGACGACTTGCCGGAGCCGGACAACCCGGTGAACACGACGAGCTTGTCGCGCGGCAGTTCGACGTTGACGTTCTTGAGGTTGTGCTCGCGAGCGCCACGGACCTCGATGATCGGTCCCGAGGGGGTGCGGTTCTTGCGGGGAGCCATCGTCGTCGCAGGCTACCGAGCCACCGGTGGGCGCCCAGCCGGCGCGTCGGAATCGTTCACTCGGGTGACCCTATCACAGCCGATCGAACACCCGTACGGTGCCGGATCGGGCGTCGGGACGCCCGGGATCAGACCAGGCTGCGCAGCATCTCGCGGGTCGCCGCCGCCTCGTCGGGGTCGGACGAGAACTCGACGGCGGCGAAGTCGGTGACGCCGTCATCGGCCAGGGCGCCGATGCGGTCACGGCACTCCTCGGCCGAGCCCGCGATCACGATGTCGGCGGGACCGGCGGCGCCCTCGCGATCGAGCATCACCCGATAGCTCGGGAGCTGGCCGTAGATCGCGAACACGACCGATGCCCGTTCCTGCGCCGACGCGACGTCGTCGGTGACGCACACCGGGAGCGCGGCGATCACCCGGGTCGCGTCGCGACCGGCCCGCTCGGCGGCGGCGCGCAGGGTCGGCACGGTGTGCGACCCCAACGTGTTCGGGCCGGTGCACCAGGTGAGCGTGCCGTCGGCGAGGGTGGCGGCCACGTTGAGCATCTGCTCCCCCAGCGCCGCGATCACGACGCCCGGGCGCTGCCGGTCGACGATCGTCAGGTCGCCGCGCGCCGTGAACACCTCGCCGGCGAAGCGTCCCGACCCGTGGTCGAGCAGCGGCATCATCGCCTCCAAGTACTCACGCATGTGGCGGACGGGCTTGTCGAACGAGATCCCCCACATGCCCTCGACGACCGGTTGGTGGCTCAGGCCGATGCCGAGCGTCAGTCGGCCGTCGGCGATGGAGTTCACGGTCAAGGCCTGCTGCGCGAGCATCATCGGATGACGGGGATACGTGGGCACCACGCTCGTCCCGAGTTCGATCCGCGGCACCTCGTGGGCGACGACCGCCAGCGCCGTCAACGCGTCGTGGCCGAAGATCTGGGGCACCCAGAACGTGTCGAACCCGTCGGCCTCGGCCCGTTTCGCACCGGCGAGCACCTGCTCGACCGTGCCGTCGTTGATCGCTCCGTCGAAGATCCCCATGCGCATGGCGGCGACGGTATCGCCTCCACGACCCGGAGCACGGACGGGGCCTCCAGGTCCGGCCCGAGCCCCGTGAGCCGGCTCGGTCGTCCCGTGCGAGTACGGTCGCAGCCACGATGAGCCCGCCGACCTCGCCCTGGCTGCGCGACGCTGCCGTCGTCGGCGCGCTCGGGTTCGGGCTCGCGGCGGCAGCGGCGGCGGGCGTCCATCGCATCGAGTTCGGGTCCGACGTCATCGCAGCGACACCGACGACTCGGATCGCCGCCGCGGTGGCGGGGTGCGTCGTCGGTGGCCTCGCCGGGCTCGTGGCGCTCCGTGTCACCCGAGGACGTCTCCCCGGTCTGCTCGTCGTCGCCGTGTGCTGCTCGGTCGGTGCCCTGCTCGCCGTCGACGCCACCACCGAGACGGCGTCGGACGAACCGGCACCGGAGATCACCGTCGACGGCGGCCCCGGCACGGTGGTCGACGGCGCACCGGCACGCGCCGCCGTCGAGCGGTCCGAGCTCGAGGAGTCGAGCCGGTTCGAGGTCGGCCTCGGCGGCTCCGCCGTGCTGCTCGTCGCCTTGGGACTGCTCGGCGCCGCAGCCGTGTTCTTCGCCCGGCGGACCGAGGCACGGGCGACGGGGCGTGACGGGGTCTTCATCGCATCCGACCTGACGGCCGACACCGACGAGCCCGTTCCCGAGCAACACGTCGCCGACGCGGTCGACGACGCGCTGCGTCGCCTCGAACTCGACGGCAGCTCGGCCGCCCGCATCCGCGCCGCGTACGCCGCCATGCTCGACGGCCTGGCGACGGCGGGTCTCCCCCGCCATCGGAGCGAACCGCCACGCCGATACGTCGAACGATGCCTCACGGCCGTGAGCATTCCGGACCGATCCACCCGCGAACTGCTCGACCTGTTCGAACTCGCCCGCTTCTCGACGACCGAGCTCGGCACGGACGACGTCGAACGGGCGCGAGACTCGCTCGCCTCGATCGGCGCTGCCCTCCGGACGGTGAGCGTCTGATGCGCCTCGGTGGTGCCGCAGTCGCAGTGGGGGTCGCCGCTGCGTGCGTCGCGGTCGGGTTGATCGTGCCGACGGTCGCCGGCGGCCTTGCCGCGGCTCTCGCCCTGGCCGCTGTTGCGGCGGGCGCCATCGCGTGGTGGCAGGCAGACCACGATCGAGTGATCGGCGCTCCGCTGACGCCGTTCGGGCCGGAACGTCCCGATGCCCCACCGGTGGTCGAGACGCCCGACGTCGCCGATCTCGCCCGGGAGATCGCCCAGGCCGGGCGAGCGGTGCCGCCGAAGGTGGTCGCCGTGCTGCGGGCGTCGACCCTGGCGCGGCTCCAGGACGAGCACCACATCGACCCCGACGACGCGCGCGCTCGAGACGAGGTCCTCGGCCCCGAGCTGCGCGAGCTCGTGCGTGACGACGGCGACGACGTCCCGTTGCGATCGCTGTCGCGCCTCATCGACGAGGTCGGGTCGCTGTGACCGCCCCCACCCTCGTCGCCGAACTGCTCGACGAGCTCGAACGGGTCGTGGTCGGCAAGCGCGACCGTCTCCAGCTGATCACGGCCGCCTTCCTCGCCGGTGGTCACGTCCTGCTCGACGACGTGCCCGGCGTGGCCAAGACCCTGATCGCCCGATCGTTCGCGTCGGCGAGCGGACTCGGGTTCTCCCGCGTCCAGTTCACGCCCGACGTCCTGCCGGCCGACGTCGCCGGCGCCACCGTCATCGACCTCCGGACGGGCGAGCCGGTCTTCCGCCAGGGACCGATCTTCGCCAACGTCGTGCTCGCCGACGAGATCAACCGGGCACCGGCGAAGACCCAGGCGGCGCTGCTGGAGGCGATGCAGGAGGCCCAGGTGAGCGCCGACGGCGTCACCCATCGTCTCCCCGACCCGTTCTTCGTGATCGCCACCGAGAACCCGGTCGAGTCCGAGGGCACCTATCCGCTCCCGGAGGCACAGCTCGACCGCTTCCTCGTCCGGCTGTCGATCGGCTACCCCGAGCTCGACGACGAGCGCGAGATCGTCCGCCGCCGCGTCGTCGACGGCCCGGCACCCGAACTCTCACCGGTCGCCCCCGGCGAACGACTCACCGCTCTGCGATCGGCGGTCGACCGCGTCCACATCGAACCGGTCGTCGCCGACTATGCGGTCGCCATCGCACGCGCCACCCGCCGGCAACGCGATCTCGCCGTCGGCGTCAGTCCGCGCGGCACCGTGGGCTTCGTGCAGATGGCACGGGCATGGGCACTCACCGAAGGTCGTGACTTCGTCACGCCCGACGACCTCGCGAGCCTCGCGGTTCCGTGCCTCGCCCACCGCGTCGTGCTGTCCGACCAGGCGTGGGCACGCGGCGTGCGGGCCGACGACGCGATCACGGCGACACTGCGCCAGGTCGACGCCCCGTCCTGGGAGTAGCCGTGGCGGCCGGCCAACCCACGACGGCCCGCATCGCACTCCCGCCGCGTCGTGACGAACGATGGGCGACGGCCGCGGCGGTGTCCGGTGTCGCGTTGCTCCTCGGCGTCTGGACCGGCGACGCCCGGTTCGCGGCGCTCGCGGTGCCGTTCGTCGTCCTGGCCACCGTCGTCGGCCGCCGGGCGACCGACGCCCCGGTCGCCGTGCGTGTCGCACTCGCCGACGCGCGCTGCCTCGAGGGCGACCGGGTCGAAGGCGTGATCGAGATCGCCGCCCCGGCCGACCTCGATGTCGAGATCGCACTCGACCCCGACCCCGCGTCGGCCATCACCGCTCCCGACGACGAGCGTTGGGCGTGGTGGATCCCGATCGAGGTCGATCGGCCGGTCGGCTCGGCGTTCACCGTCGAGGCCCGCCGTTGGGGCGAGCACCGGCTCGGGCCGCTCCGGCTCCGTCTGACACGCCCCGGGTCGGGTCACCATCACGAGATCGTGCTCGCCGATCTGCCATCACTGACGGTCCTGCCGCGCGAGATCCCGCGCACCGAGGTGGTCCGGCTCACCACCGCCCGGGCGGCCGCCGGTGCACACGCCGCACGCCGCCCCGCGCCCGACGGCTACGAGTTCGCCGAGGTCAGGGGCTACCACGCGGGTGACCGGCTGCGCGACCTGAACTGGGCGGCCACCCTCCGACGCGGCGAACCGCACGTCACGCGCCGCGTGCCCGAGCTCGCCGGCGATCTGGTGATCGTCGTCGACGGGTTCCCCGACGCGCTCCGACGTCACTCCGAGATCGCCACCGAATCGATCGCGTGGAGCGGTCGTCTGGCGTGGTCGTTGGCCAACCAACACCTGCGGGCGAACGACCGCGTCGGGATCGTCGTCGACGGTGCGAAGGTTCGTTGGATACCGCCGATGGCCGGGCGGCGGGCGCGCCTCGACGTGTTCCGCACCCTGCTCGCCTACGCGTCGTCGACGGTCGACGGGAGCGATCCGAGCGCGCCGCCCGACCGTCTCCACCTGCCTGCCGGCGCGCTGGTGCTCGCGATCACACCACTCGCCCGCCGGCACACGATCGAACGGCTGGCCGCCTGGCGAGCCGCCGGTCATCGCGTCGACGTCGTCGCGATCGACATCGACGCGATGCTCACGGCACGGTGCCCGTCGCTCCCCGACGAGATCGTCGGACTGCACCGACTCGACTTCGACACTCGTGTCCGTGCGCTCCGGCGACGCGGGATCGGTGTGCGGGTCGCGTCGCTGCCGGTCGCTGACGGGGCGGGCGCATCATGACGCGCGTCGTCGTCCTCGAGCGGACCACCCGACGTCTCCACACGACGTGGCGGTTCGGCGCGCTCGCCGCCGCTGCCCTCGCCGGCGGGCTCGCCGTCGCTGCCGGCGGACCGACCGTGTGGTTCCGGATCGTGCTGACCGTGGCGGCGCTCGAACGCCTCGACGCCGCGATCCGGCACCGGACGGCCCTCACGACGGCAACCGTGTTGCTGGCGGTCGCAGCGGTCGCCGTGCCCGCCGACGCCCGGTTCGACCGGACGATCGTCGCCGGCCTCGCCGCCGTCGCGATCGTGATCGCCACCGAGGCGACCCACGTCGCGCGTCGTCTCGTGACGGTCGCACCCGTCGACGACACCCGCCGCGACGCCGCATGGCTCCTGCGCCTCGCCACCATGTCGACCCTCGGCGTGGCCATCCTCCTCGTGGGCGCCGCCGTCGTCCCCGCCTCGTGGCTCGCCGTCGTCGCCGGCGTCCTCGTCGCCACCGTCGCCGCCACCACCCTCATCCGCCCACCCGAGGTCGGTTGATGTCAGACCAGAACCGACCGTCCCAGGACGCCGCACTTCGCACCACCTGGTCGGTTCCGGTCTGACATCAACCGACCGACATCAACCGACCGGGCGGTGGCTGCTGACAGACTCGGGAACGTGTCCGGGCGTGGGGAGCTGTATCCAACGGGCCGCACGATCGTGCGTGCACTCGTCATCGCCCGGTGGCTCGCGCTCGCGTGGATGATCGGCATCGTCGTGTTCGACCACGGCGAGCTCCGCCACCCCGCGGTGGCGTGGATCGCCGTCGCCGTCACGTTCGCGCTCACCGCCACGAGCACGTGGCTGGTACGAACGCGGCCCGCCCGACTCGTGAGCACAGGATTCGTGGCGGCCGAGGTGGCACTCGCGCTCGGGCTCAGCATGATCGACGGGTACGTGTTCGAGCCCGGCCACGTGTTCGGGACGACGCAGAGCATCGCCACCCAGTGGCCACTGCTCGCGATGGCGTCGGCCGGCGTCGCGTTCGGGCCGATCGTCGCCGCGCTCCTCGGCCTGCTCGTCGGGCCGGCCGAATGGATCGGCGCGATCCTCAACGGGTTCGACGTCTTCGTCCCCCGTCAGATCGTCTCGTTCGCGGCGACCAGCCTGTTCTTCGCCGCCGTCGGCTACGTGGTCGGCCGGCTCGCCCGCCAACTCCGGCGGGTCGAGGGTGAGATCGCCGACCGACGAGCCCGCGACGAGGTCGGTCGGGTCCTGCACGACACCGTGCTCCAGACCCTCGCCCTCGTGGCACGGCGCACGGCGACGTCCGATCCCGACCTCGCCGAGGCCGCACGTCGCTCCGACCGCGACCTGCGCGCCTACCTGTTCGGCTCCGGCAGCCGAAGCGGCGACGACCTCGAAACGCGCGTCAGAGGCGAGGTCGAGCGTGTCCGTGCCGGCTCGACCACGCCGGTCACCGTCAGCGTCCTCGACGACGGCTGTCGCCTCGATCCCAGGTCCCAGGATCTCGTCGCACGCGCGATCGGCGAGGCGGTCGCCAACGCGCTCGAACACGCCGCGGCCAGCCGGGTCGTCGTCTACGTCGAGACCGACGCCGACGGCCAGGTCTTCGCGAGCGTGGACGACGACGGCGTCGGGTTCGACGTGTCCGCAGCGCGTTCGACGCACGGGATCGACCGGTCCATCGTCAGCCGGATCGAAGAGCTCGGTGGTCGGGTCGAGATCATGTCGACACCCGATGCCGGCACCGAGATCTGCCTCTGGACCCGGACCGACGTGGCAGGATCGTCGTCGTGACCGCGCCGCCGATCCGGACCGTGTTGGCCGACGATCACGAGTTGGTTCGGTCCGGTCTCCGGGGCGAGTTGGGGGACGGATTCGAGACCGTCGGCGAGGCCGACGACGCCGAGGGAGCGATCGACGTCATCACGGCCCGCTCGCCCGACCTCGTCGTGTGCGATCTCCACATGCCGCGCGGCGGCGGCCTCGCCGTGGTCCAGCGGTGCGCCACCGTGTGCCCGATCGTCATCCTCACCGTCAGCGAGGCCGAACGCGACCTCCTCGACGCGGTCGCTGCGGGCGCCGCCGGCTATCTCCTGAAGACCACGCCGGTCGACGAGCTCCGTGCCGCCCTGGCATCAGCAGCGGCCGGCGAACCCGTCTTCTCGCCGTCGTTGGCAGCGCTGGTACTCGGCGAGTTCCGTCGCTTGGCGAAAGCCGCCGACGCCGACCCGCTCACCGAGCGCGAGCGCGAGGTGCTGCAGTTCGTGGCGCGCGGCAAGACCTACAAGGAGATCGGTGTGGCGCTCGAGATCTCGCCCCGGACGGCGGAGAACCACGTCCGCAACATCCTCGGAAAACTGCACCTCAGCCGACGCAGCGACCTCGTCCGCTACGCGGTCGAACACGGCCTCGACTGACCCGAGCCACCACAGGTCGGGTGTCGTACGGAACGGCGACGAAACCACCGGGATCAATCGGGTCGGGTGTCGTACGGAACGGCGACGGAGTCGACGTTTCGGGAGGTCACCCGACCCGGGTCGCGCACCGTCGTCACCGGGTCGGGTGATCTCCGGAAACGTCTCGGCTGCGCCTCCCCGTTCCCTGCGACACCCGACCCGCTTCCCTGCTGCGCCTCCCCGTTCCCTGCGACACCCGACCCGATCCCTTACGTGCCCCTAGGGGATTGTGCGGATATCGCTCGTCGTCGCGGACGCGGACGATGGCCACATGAACTGGCCTGCGCCCGAACTCCTGCCGCCGCCCGAACCACCCGTCATCGAATCCGACGAGGGCGAGGACGATCGCCGGGCCCGCTCGGGGCTCCCGGCCGCGACCTGGATCGCCCTGCTCGGCGGCGCACTCGTGCTCGTCGCCGCCGCGTCGGTGGTCGTCAGCAGCTGGGATGCGATCGGTCGCAGTGTGCGGGTGCTCGGCCTCGCGCTGGGCACGGGCGGCATGCTCCTGGGCACCGAGCGACTCCGACGGGTCGCCCCGTCGACGTCGAACATCGCCGCCCACGTCGGGACGTCGCTCGTCGGCAGTGTGGGGATCGCGGTCCTGTCCCTGTTCGGCATCACCTGGCCCGGCTGTCTCGTCGCCGGCGGCGCCGCCGCGCTCGCCGCCGCGACCTGGCAGGTCGATCGGTGGCGGCCCCAACTCTTCGGCGTCATCCAGGTGGCCGCGATCGCCATGGCGTCGGTCGGCGCCGCGGCCCTGACCGGGACGACCGGTGGCGTCATCGCCGCGCTGGCGGCACTTGTCTGGCTGCTGTTCGGTGCGGAGCGACGACCGGCCGCCCTGGCGATCGTCGCCGTGTCGACCCCGGCGCTCACGGCACTCGCCGACGCCGGCATCGGCGCCGGGACCTTCGCTCGGGCTGGCCTCGTCGGCGAGCGGCTCGGCTGGTCCGGTCCCGTCGTCGGGCTCCTCAGCTCGATGGTGCTCGCCGTCGTCGCACGTCGACGACGCGACGACGGACTGATGGTCGCCGCCGCCGCTGCGCCGCTGCTCGGCCTCGTGACCGGGCTGGCGGCGATCGACCCGTCGACGCTGGCGTGGTGGTGCCTCCCGGCGTTCGCCGTGGTCTCGGCCGAGGCAGCGGTCCGCATGCTCCCGTCCCGCTCGGCACGGGGTGGGTGGGCGTCGTGGTGCGATGCCGTTGCGATCACGGTGGCCGGGGCGTCGCTCGTCGCTCCCGCCCTCGTCGGCGAGTTCGACCTCGGTTCGTCGCTCTCCGCCCCGTGGGCGGTGCCGACGGCGTTGACCGCGTTCGCGCTCGTCCTCCCGACGACACGGTGGCGAGCCACCGACCGTCGGGTCGTCGACGTCGGAACGGCTGCGTTGGCCGCGCTGACGGTCGCCACCGTCGCCGCCTTCACCGTGCCGGCGGCACTCCTCGCATCGGTCGCCGTCAGCGCCACGGCGGCAGCGGCGTACACGAGTCGACGGCTGCATCGTCTGGCGATCGCCGTCCCGGCGCTCTGGTCGTTGTGGGCGATCGAACCGCTCACGTCCGACACCGGATCGGCCGCGTGGTGGTGCGCCGTCGCACTCACGGCGACGACCGCCGGGATCGTGGTCGCGGCACGGGCTCGGCTCGCATCGGACGACGGGATCGCCGGCTGGGCCGAGATGATCGTCGTGGTCCTGACGGCCGGCGTGTTCGCGACGACGTTCGTCGACGGGCACGATCGGACCGCGGTATTGCTCGGCGTCGCGACGATGGCGGCGGCGATCGCCCTCGTCGAGGCGCGCTGGACCTCGCTCCACGTCGGGGCGGTCGCGACCGTTGGCCTCCTCGCCGCACCCCCGGACCTCGGCACGTCGGGCGCCGACCCCCACGCCTGGATCGGCTGGGCGGCAGCGACGGTCGGACTCGCCGCCGTCGCCATCGCACGGCGATCGAGCCTCGCCGGACACGCCGTCGCATCGTCGGCGGTCGTCACGCTCGCCGTCGCCGGTGCCGGGGCCGGAGCGAGCGCCGAACAGGCCGCACTCGCCTCGATGGTCGCCGTCGCGGTGCTGACGGGGA
>JAGQSS010000124.1 GCA_020439405.1 Ilumatobacter sp.
GACGATCGGTCGGCGACGCCACCCCATCGGCGACCATCGCCCACGCCGCCGACTCGGCGAACCCGTCGATCCATCCCGGCAGTTCGTCCGCCGGCATCGGTCGGGCGAGTGCGAATCCCTGTGCGTACTGACAGCCCAACCGCTGCAGCAGCAAGCCGACCTCGACCGACTCGACGCCCTCGGCCACGACCGGTCGGTCGAATGCCCGAGCGAGCTGGATGACCCCTTCGACGATGTCGAGGTCGCGTACCCCGGTGAGCATGTCGCTCACGAAGCCACGGTCGATCTTCAGCATGTGGATCGGCAGCGAGTGGAAGTAGCTGAGGGACGAATAGCCGGTCCCGAAGTCGTCGAGCGAGAAGCGCACACCGAGATCGGCACAACGCTGCATCGTCACGGCGACCTCGTCGAACGGTCCGACCGCGGACGTCTCGATCACCTCGAGTTCCAGCCGCTCGGCGAGGCCCGCTCGTCGCCCGTCGAGGAGCTGGGCGAGGCGATCGGGGAAGGCCGGATCGGACATGTTGCGTGGCGAGATGTTGACGCTGAGCTCGAGGTCGAGCCCGTCCACCGACCACGTCGTCAGCTGCGCCACAGCCCGGTCGAGCACCCAGTCGTCGAGATCGGCCTCGAGCGACGAGCCCTCGATCACCGGGAGGAAGGCGCCGGGCGGGAGCAGCCCCTCGTCGGGGTGTTGCCATCGCACCAAGGCCTCGGCGCCGACCACACGACCGGTGCCGAGCTCGACGCGTGGCTGGTAGTACAGCACGAGCTCGTCGTCGGCCAGCGCACGTTCGAATGCAACCACGACCTCACGGCGACGCACCGCCTCGATCGCGATCGCCGGGTCGTAGACCTCGAACCGGCTCTTCCGTTCGACTTCGCCTGGTACATCGCCTGGTCGGCGTGACGGAGCAGCGCATCGGCGTCGCCGTCGTCGTCGGGCGAGATCGTGACGCCCATGCTCGCCGACAGCGGATAGCCGTTCCCGTCGACGACGCCCGGCACCCGACAGGCGGCGAGGACCCGACCGGCGATGGCGTCGACCTGTCGACGGTCGGCGAGGCCGGTCACGAGGAGGATGAACTCGTCACCGCCGAACCGGGCGACGACCCCGCCGTCGCCGATCTCGTCGACCAACCGCTGTCCGAGCTGGACGATGAGCGCGTCGCCGACCTCGTGCCCGAGACGATCGTTCACAGCCGCGAACCCGTCGACGTCGAGACGGCACACGGCGAGCATGGCTCCGTCGGCGGGCCTCGCCGAGATCGCGTCGCGGAGCAGGTCGAGGAACCGGGCACGGTTCGGCAGACCGGTGAGGGTGTCGCTGAACGCGAGCGCCTCGATCCGCCGCTCGGCCTCCTGGCGCTCGCTGATGTCGTGCAGGAAGGTGAAGACGCGCCCGCCCTCGACGTGCGACACGGTGGCCGAGATCTCGACCGGCCAGTCGGTGCCGTCCTTGCGGCGCAGCAGGGTCTCGCTCCGCCCCGACCCTTGTTCGAGCACCTCGAGCGACAGTTCGATGAGGTGTTCGAGCCCCTCCACCGACGCGAGGTCGGTCGTCGACCGGCCGATCATCTCGTCTCGGTCGTAGCCACTCTGGAGGCAGAACTCGTCGTTCACGTCGAGGATCACGCCGGTGGTGTCGAGCATGCAGAACGCCTCGGTCGTTCCCGACAGCAGCGCACCGAACCGCTCGGCGCCTTCGCGGATCAACCGCTCTGCCTCGACCCGGTCGGTGACGTCACGGACGAACGCCAACACGTGGCCGCCCTCGGCCCCGGTCGAGGTCAGGCTGATCTCGGCGGCGAAGGGCTTCCCTTCCGTCGGCCGCACCGTCGTCGTGAAACGCTCGAACGCCTCACTGCGCGCCGCGTCCAGTCGCTGCGCGAGTGACGGGGGCCCGTACAACGCCGACACGTCGCCGACCGGCCGGCCGACCAGCTCGTCACTCTCCAGACCGAGCATCTCGGTCAGCCGTCCGTTCACTTCGACGATCCGATCGTCGGCATCGATCCGGACGAACCCGTCCGTCGACCCTGCGAGGAGGTCGCGATAGCGATCGGCCGCGAGCCGCACCACGTTGTCGGCCGAGTGACGACTCGATGCGTCGTGGACGAAGCTGACGTAGTGCCCGCCGTCGACATCTGCATAGGTCACCGCGACGACGACCGGCCACACCGAGCCGTCCTTGCGCTGATGCCACGAGTCGAACACCTGGATCGCAACGTGCTCGGCATCGTCGTGACGGGCCTGGACGCCCGACCGGTTGTCGACCGCGTCGAGATCGCCCACCGCCATCCCGACGAGTTCATCGCGGCGATAGCCGGAGAGTCGGGCGTAGCGCTCGTTCGCCAGCACCACTTGCCCCGATCGGTCGATCACCAGGACGCCGTCGGGCGTCCCGGCCAGGACGGCTTCCAACCATGCCAGCGCCGACTCACCGTCGTCGGATGCTCCCTGGCCCAGGAGAGTTCTAGGCACGGCTCGGCCCGATCCCGATCTCCGTTCCCGCGGCGGTCATCGCCGTCACGGTAGGGGCACGCGGCCCCGACGTCCACGCTGCGGGGACATGTTCAGATGAGTTCGACGTTATGTCGCTCACGCTTGATGCGGTATAACGCAACATCGGCTTCGTGGAGGGCCGACGGGGTCGTCGCACCCGCTTCACGGGCCAGGCCGATCGAGGCCGAGAAGGTCACGCCGCCGAGGACGAACTGACGGCGCGACGGCAGCGAACGGCACCGCTCGGCCGCCGCGACGAAGGCGAACTCGTCACCACCGAGTCGTCCGACGAGTCCCGATTCGCCGACGACCGACCGCAGCCAGTCGGCGACGTGGACCAGGGCACGGTCACCGAAGCCGTGACCGTACCTGTCGTTCAACGACTTGAACGCATCGATGTCGACCATCCCGACGATCGACGGTTCGACCACGCCGACGCTGTCGAACCCCGTGACGGCCACCGTGTCGTCGAAGGTCTCGAAGAAGCCGCGACGGTTGGCGACGCCGGTCAGCGGATCGGTCACCGACGAGGTTCGGAGCAGCTGTCGCGCCGACTCCAGCCGGGCGATGAGACGGGCGCAGAAGGCGATCAGCGGCGGGGCGACGATCGCCGGCACCAGCGCCGCGAGAACCAGCGCGAGTCCCCACGAACCCGCGTCGCGGAAGTCGTCGAGGATCCACCAACTCGCCACGACCAACAGGACCGACACGACGATGGCGAGCGCGGCCTGGGACAGCACGAACTGCCTGATGCCGTGCCGGCTGACCGATCGGATCGCTCGATGCTCGAGCGCCGATAGCCAGAACGGCGAATCGTCGAGCAGTGGTTCGTCGGTCACGATGCGCCTTTGGTTCCTGGTGTTCCCCGCACCCGAGATATCGGCCGGGTCCGCGCAGCACTTGACCGGACCCTGGTCCCCTTCCGCCGACTGCGTCACCCGTCCGGGCGAACTTCGTTGCGCGACACCACTCCGCAAAATATTTCATTTATGTTACGAACCGCGTCTCATCCGAGACGCACAACAACCCCCATTGGAGGTACTCCATGACCCTCGATCGCTCACGTTGGGCCGCCGTCGGTGCGGCCGTGGCCGTCACACTAGGTGCCGGCGGCATCGGACTCGTCGCCGCAGCGGCCACTCCCGACGGTGACCCGTCGGTGTTCGTCCCGATCACGAACTGCCGCATCTTCGACACCCGCACGGAAGCCGACTTCAACGTCGGCCCGTACGACGAGCCCATCGGCCCCGACTCCGAGATCGTCATCGACGGACACGGTGAGACCGGCAACTGCACGATCCCCGAAACGGCGACCGCGCTCCAGTTGAACGTCACCGCCGTCGACCCCACCGAGATCACCCACCTGACGATTTGGCAGGCCGACGTCGACATGCCGCTCTCGTCGTCGATGAACCCCGACCCCGACCAGCGGGTGTCGTTCAACGGCATCACCACGCGCCTGTCCCCGACCGGTGAGTTCAAGGTCTACAACTTCCGTGGTGACACCGAGGTCCTGGCCGACGTCACGGGCTACTACGTCGACGCCGACGACCTCGGCGGACCGGCACCGGTCGCCGCCGCGACCGACGGTGAGGACGTCGCTGCGATCGGCACGGCCGACGCTGCGGTCGTCGACGCGACCATCAGCGTCGACGGCCCGGGCGTGGTCCAGGCGACCGCGGTCGGCACCGCCAGCGGTGACGCGACCGCCGACGACCTGTGGTGCAGCCTGTCCGAGACGACCGCGTTCGACGACGGTTCGGTGCAGAAGGTCCAGCTCACCGGCGTCGACGAGCCGGCGAACGTGACCGCGATGCGCAGCTTCGAGGTCGCCGAGGCGGGCGACCTGACCGTGACGTTGGTCTGCAAGGTGTCCGGTGACGCCGGCGCAGCGACCGTCGCGAACCCGCAGCTGTCGCTGACCTACCTGCCGACCGCCGACACCGGCGACACGACCACGACGTCCACGACGACCGCACCCACCGCGGCACCCGCCGGCTGACGTTCCACCGAACGTCGATCAACGACGCTCGACGTCCGGTTTCGAGGGCGCCCATCCGACCGGGTGGGCGCCCTCGGCGCGCCCACCCTCAGGCGCCGACGGAAGCCTGTTCGTTGAAGCTGTGGAGTACCGGACCGAACCGCCCGACGTCGATGCGGCACAGGCTCGCCTGGCTCAGGTGGCAGTGGAACATGATGTCCATCGTGACGCCGAGCGACCAGGCGACGGCCGCCTTGATCGGCGAGACGTGGCTCACCACGACGACGTCCTCGCGGGCGATCCGTTCGCTCAGTTCGGCACACGCCGCACGGACGCGCTCGTCGAGGTCGCCGAAGCTCTCACCGCCGCGCGTCCGGAACTCGGTGTTGGTGCGCCACTCCTGCCAGATCTCGGGCGGCACCTCCCCGACCGGCACACCCTCGTACTCGCCGTAGGCGATCTCGATCCACCGATCGTCGGTCTCGATCGCGCCACCGAAGTACGACGCGGTCTCCTGGGCCCGCTGGAGCGGCGACGCGATCACCGTGTCGACCGAGCCGACCACCGCGGCGATCGCGGCGGCCTGTCGGTGACCGACCTCGTCGAGCCCGGGATCGAGGCGACCCTGCAGCAGCCCCTCGCGGTTCGCGCTGGTGCGGCCGTGGCGGACGAGGTACAGCACGCCCTTCAGTGAACCACACCCGCCGTCGACGACCGTGAGCGGGCGTCAGCGGCGATTCGGGAGCGCCAACTGTCCGGTCCGACGGAACCAGGCGCGACGTTCCGGGTCGGCGAGCTGCGCCGTCCGGTAGACCCAGACGCACAACCCGATCCCGATCAGCTCGAGCGGCACGTTCCACCAGCCACGTTCGAGCACCGGATGCGGAGCGTCGTCGTAGCCGGTTCCGAGGAACGGCCACCAGAACACCTGGGCGTTCGTCCAGGCGCCCGTGAACACCAAGTGGAGCAGGGTGCCGATCGGCAGACCGAGCAACGTCTTGCGGATCGGCTTGCGGCCGCGGGTCGCGAGCATCAGCACGGCGAGCAACACGATGCTGAACGTGACGCTGTGCAGGATGCGTGCACCGTCGAACACGACCTCACCGAGCGGGAGCACCGATCCGACGATCAGCAGCCGGTAGTCGAACGCCGGGTCGGAGAAGACCCACCAGACGGCGACGATCGCGGTTCCGATGAACCAGAAGAACACGGCCGGTCAGACGACGAGCAGGCGACCGCACTGGGGGCAGTCGGCGATGCCGTCGTTCTTCGCGCCGGTGTCGCGCACCTCGTCGATCTCGGCGGCACTCAGGTCGAGATGGCAGCCCTCGCAGCGCGAGCCCGACAGCGGCGCCGCGGCGATCACGTAGTTCTTGCGCAACCGGTCGTACCGACGCAGCACCGACTTCTCGACCTCGGCGCGCAACCCCGCCAGTCGGTCGGCGATGCGCGTCAGCTCACCGTCGATGTCGGACTCGGCGTCGGCCAGCGCCGACTCGGCACCGAGGTACTCGTTCGTGAGCGACTCCTCCTGGCCGAGCAGCTCCTCCAGTTCGCCCTCGAGCCGAGAGTGTTCCTCGAGCGCCGCCAGCTCGGCGTCGTCGAGTTCGCTGCGTTGGCCGGTGAGGGTGGCGATCTCGTGCTGCAGTGCCTCGGCCTCGCGCGGCGCGATGACCGTCTTGAGCTGGGCGTTGAGCTTGTCGCGGTGCTTGTCGAGCTTGGCGGCGTCGGCCTCGATCTGCTCGATCTGGGCCGCGAGTTCCTCGATCCGGCGACGGACCACGGTGCGCGCCTCGTTCCAGCGGAGGAGAGCGTTCTTGGCCGCCTGCACCTGCTCGCGCTCGGCCAGCACCTCGCGGCGGTGACGCAGCTGGTCGGACATCGTGTCGGCTGCCTGCAACTCGAGCAGCGACGTACTCATCGCCGCCACCCCTCAGGGCGTGACGGGCGGGCTGCCACAGGGCGAGACCACCCGGTCGAGCGGCACCGACGGCAGCGGGGCGTTCGGGTCGAGCACATCAGGTGGGATGGTAGTGCCGCTCTCCACCTGGCCATAGATCGGCCGCGGCGGGAGCGTCGTCGTGGTGGTCGGTTCGGTCGACGGCGTCGGCTCGGACGGGAGCGTCGTGGTGGTCACCGGCGGCGGCGCCGGGAGGGTCGTCGTGGTCGCCGGCGGCGGTGCCGGCGGGTCGGTCGGCGGGGGCGCCTGGGGACGGCGGAACCCCTCGACGGCGGGCGGCACCTCGACGGGCACCTCGGTCGGGGGCGGGGCCACCGGCTCGTAGCCGACGATCTCGTAGACGCACTCGTTGCCAGGGAGGTAGAGGCGGGCCGGGCCACGTGCCGGCGGGCCCGGTCGGTCCCAGTCGCCGAGCTCGAACTGGTCGAGCCCGATGTTCTCCATGTACGCCCCCCAGATCCGAGCCGGGAACGTGCCGCCCTGCACACGCGACACGCCGACGGCGGAGAACTCGGGGATGTTGCGCATTTCGGTATAGCGGTCCGGGTCGCGTACCAGGACGGCGGTCGAGAGTTCCTTGGTCGCACCGACGAAGAACGCCGTGTAGTTGCTGTCCTGCGTGCCGGTCTTGCCGAACGCGGGTCGACGGGCAGCGAAGCCGGACAACGCCGAGCTCGCAGTACCGCTGGTGAGCACGCCCTTGAGGATGTCGATCGCCGTCAGGGCCACCTCGCGGTCGAGCACCTCGACGCCCGGGTCGAAGTGGGTGTACACCCGCTCCCCTGCTGCATCGTCGATGTACTCGACGAAGTACGGCTCGAGGTGGACACCCTCGTTCGCGATCGACTGGATGCCCGCCGCCATGTCGAGCGTGCTCATCTCGTTGGCGCCGGTCGCAAACGACGCGAAGGGCTGGATCGGTTCACGTTCGGCGGCCGGTTGTCCCTCGTAGAGGTATGAGCTCGACGACATCCGGTACACGGTGTCGACGACGCGATTGAGACCGACGATCTGCGACGTGCGCAAGAAGGCGCAGTTGATCGATCGCACCGTGTGTCGACGCAGGGTGTCGACGCCGCCGTTGACACCGCCGGCGGTGGTGAACGTCGGCTCGCTCGGATTCCCCGGGTTCGGCAGTGTGCACGGATGGGTGCCGTCGATGACGTCCTCCGGCAAGGCCCCGGCCTGGAGAGCCGACGCGAGGATGAACAACTTGATGCTGGAGCCGGTCTGGCTCGGTGCGAGCGCGAGGTTGACCTCGTTCTGTCCGGGCACGAAGCCGGTGCCGCCGACCATCGCCCGGATGGCCCCCGAGTCGGTCTCGATCGACGTCAGCGCCGCCTCGATCCCGGCCTCGTTGGCCGGGAGTTCGAGCGCCGCGCGCTCGGCCTGGGCCTGCAGGTTCGGGTCGAGCGTCGTGTGGATCGAGAGTCCGCCACGGTGGAGCATCGTGTAGCGCTCTTCGTACGTCTCGCCGAGGATGTCGCTGCGGTTGAGCAAGTAGTCGCGCAGCGCTTCGGTGAAGTACGTCCGCTCCGTCGCCGCCTCCGGCCGACGGCGGACGCGTTCGGGCAGCACGAACGACTCCTCGACCTCGTCGCGCTCCTCGGGCGTGATCAGCTCGTCGTCCTCGAGCCGTTCGAGGACCTGCAGGAACCGGACACGGCTCTGTTCGGGGTTGTTGATCGGGTCGTAGCTGCTCGGCGCCTGGACGAGCCCGGCCAGGAACGCCGACTCGATGAAGGTGAGCTCCTGGACCGGCTTACCGAAGTACGTCTCGGCCGCCGCGCCGATGCCGTAGGAGTTCTGACCGAAGAAGACGGTGTTGAGGTACCGCTCGAGGATCTCCTCTTTCGACTTGCTCTTCTCCAGCCGGACGGCGTACGTCGCCTGCAGCACCTTGTAGCGCCCGTCGCGTTCGAAGCCGGCCATGTAGTCGTTCTTGACCACCTGCATCGTGATCGTCGACGCACCCTGGATCGGCCCCTCGGTCGCGAAGTTCGACAAGGTGGCCCGGAACAGGCTGCGCACGTTGACGCCGTGGTGTACCCAGAACTCGTTGTCCTCGACCGCGAGGAAGGCGTCGACCACGTGGTCGGGCACGTCGGCGAGCGACACCGGCTGGCTGTTCTGCACCTCGAACGAGGCGATCTCACGACCGGTGACGTCGTAGACGTAGGTGCGTTGGGCGAGATCGGCGAAGTCGGGCAACTCGACCGGGATCTCCTCGTGGGCGTTCGCCATCCGCCACAGGCGTGGTGCGATCCCGGCGACCGTGGCGGTGAGCAGCAGTGCGCCGGCGCCGATCACGAGCACCAGCCGGGCGACCCAGCTCAACTTCCACACAGTGCACCGAACTGTACCGACGACCCGTCCCCGGGAGGTGGCAGCACGGTACGGTGCGCGACATGACGAACACTTCGCGTCCGTTCCGCTTCGGCGTCCAGGTGAACGGCACGGGCACCCGCGCCGAGTGGGCCGACCAGGCCCGGCGGGTCGAGTCGCTCGGCTACGCGACCCTGACGATGCCCGACCACTTCTCCGAGCAGTTGGCACCCGTGCCGGCGCTCCAGTGCGCCGCCGATGCGACGTCGACCCTCCGGCTCGGCGCACTCGTGTACGACAACGACTACAAGCATCCGGTCGTGTTGGCGAAGGAACTGGCCACGATGGACGTGCTGTCGGACGGTCGAGTCGAGATCGGTCTCGGCGCCGGCTGGATGGTGTCCGACTACGAACAGTCGGGCATCGCCTACGACACCCCCGGGGTCCGGGTGAGTCGCTTCATCGAGGGACTGCACGTGATCAAGTCGGCCCTCGGCCGCGAGCGGTTCTCGTTCGCTGGCGAGCACTACACGATCACCGACTACGACGGCCTGCCCAAGCCGGTCCAGTCGCCGCCCCCGGTCCTGATCGGCGGCGGCGGGCCCCGCGTCCTCCGGTTCGCGGCACGCGAAGCCGACATCGTCGGGATCAACGCCACCCTCACGTCGGGAGCCGTCGACGCCTCCACGTTCGCGTCGATGACGGCCGACGCCGTCGACGAGAAGGTCGGGGTCGTCCGCGCCGCGGCCGAGGACGCCGGCCGCCTCGACGACATCGAGATGAACATCCGGGCCTTCATGGTGTTCGTCACCGACGACGTCGACCAGGCGATCAGCACCCTCGCCG
>JAGQSS010000125.1:0-4459 GCA_020439405.1 Ilumatobacter sp.
ATCGAGGTCACGTTCGACATCGACGCCAACGGCATCGTGCACGTGTCGGCCAAGGACCGTGCGACGAACAAGGAACAGTCGATGACCATCACCGGCCAGTCGACGCTCGACAAGGACGCCATCGACCAGATGGTGAAAGACGCCGAGGCCCACGCCGAGGAGGACAAGAAGCGTCGCGAAGAGGCCGAGATCCGCAACAACGCCGACTCGCTCGTCTACCAGACCGAGAAGGTGCTCCGTGAGCAGGGCGACAGCGTGTCGGCCGATGAAAAGGCCGCCGTCGAAGGTCCGCTCGGTGAGCTCAAGACGGCGCTCGAGGGCAACGACAACGAGGCCATCAAGTCGGCCACCGAGGCGCTCATGACCGCGAGCCAGGCGTTCAGCCAGAAGCTGTACGAAGCGGCGTCGCGCGACGCCAACGCGGCCGGTTCGTCGGCCAGCGGCCAAGACGCCGGTGCCGGCGCCGCCGGTGGTGACGACGACATCGTCGATGCCGAGATCGTCGACGAGGACGAATCGTGAGCGACGAGGCCACGAACCCCGACGACGAACGCGGGTCCGAGGTCGACGACTACACCGGTGAGGTGCCGCGTGTCGAGGTGCCCGACGATGCGTCGTCGCTCCTCGACGGCGGCCCGACCGGGTTCGGCGACGGCGACGTCGCCGACGTCGACGACGAACCGGCGTCCGACGAGGGCAGCGCCGAGGCCGTCGAGGCCGACAGCGCCGAACTCCTCGCCGAGGTCGACCGGTTGCGCGAGTTGGCGATGCGACAGCAGGCCGACTTCGAGAACTTCCGCAAGCGGGCGAGCAACCAGCAGGCGCTCGAGGTCGAGCGGGCCACCGGCCGGCTCGCCCAGGCGCTCCTGCCGGTGCTCGACGCCGCCGAGGCGGCGTACGTGCAGCATCCCGACGAGATCGGGCCGCTGCTCAACCAGATGATCGGCGAACTCAAGAAGGTCGGGCTCGAACCTCTCGACCTGACCGACCAGCCGTTCGACCCCGAACTCGCCGAAGCCGTCGCCCACCAACCCGGCGACGGCGGCGAGGTCGTCGTCGCCGAAGTCCTGCGAAGCGGCTACCAATGGCAAGGCAAGACCCTCCGCCCGGCGATGGTGAGAACAACGGACTGAGGTCCCGCAAGAGGTGCGAGGTCTCTGTGATAGCGACGCCGAGCGAAGCGAGGCTTGGAGTGTGCCTCGTGACGACAAGGGACTGACAAGAACGGTGGCCACCCACCTGGCGTGGAGGATCTCAGGATCCCCGCCTCGGGTGCGAGGTCTCTGTGATAGCGACGCCGAGCGCCAGCGAGGCTTGGAGCGTTCATGATGAACGGAGGTGAACAGCAATGAGCGCACAGCGCGAGTGGTTTGAGAAAAACTATTACGACGTCCTGGGTGTCTCGGCTGACGCTTCGCAGAAGGACATCACGAAGGCGTACCGCAAGCTCGCCCGTGAGCTGCACCCCGACCAGAACCCCGACGACAAGGCCGCCGAGGAGCGGTTCAAGGACGTGTCCGCGGCGTACGACGTGCTCGGCGACGAGACCAAGCGCAAGGAGTACGACGAGGTCCGTCGGCTCGGCCCGATGGGCGGGTACGGCGGTGGCGCCCCCGGCGGCGGCCCGGGCGGGTTCACGTTCAACGTCGGCGACATGGGCGGCGGCGACATCGGCGACCTGCTCGGTCAGATGTTCGGCCAGGCCCGCCGCGGCGGCGGTCGCGGCGCGGCCGGTCCCCAACGTGGTGCCGACCTCACGGCACACCTCACACTCGACTTCGACGACGCCGCGCAGGGTCTCACGACGACGCTCTACCTGACGAGCGACGCCCAGTGCTCGACCTGCGACGGTTCCGGGGCCAAGCCCGGCACCCACCCCGTCGCGTGCGGCGTCTGCGGCGGCCGCGGTGTCGTCGACGACAACCAGGGTTTGTTCTCGTTCTCGTCGCCGTGCCGCAACTGCCAAGGACGCGGCACGGTCATCCCCGAGCCGTGCCCGACCTGTCACGGTTCCGGTGTCGAGCGGCGACCGCGCGAGGTCAAGGTCCGCATCCCCGCCGGCGTGTCCGACGGTCAGACGATCCGGTTGAAGGGCCGTGGCGCGCCCGGGCGCGGTGGCGGACCCGCCGGCGACCTGCTCGTCGAGATCACCGTCCAGCCGCACGAACGGTTCGGGCGCTCGGGCGACAACCTGACCGTCCGCGTCCCGGTCACGTTCGCCGAGGCGGCACTCGGGGCCGCGATCGACGTGCCGACGCTCGACGGCGGCACGGTCACGCTCAAGCTGAAGCCCGGCACCCAGAGCGGCTCGCGGCACCGGGTGAAGGGCAAGGGCATCACCACCACCAGCAAGAAGTCGGGCACCCACACCGGCGACCTGATCGTGACCGTCGACGTCGTCGTGCCGACCGAACTCACCGATGCCGAGCGCGCAGCGATCGAGCAGCTCGCCGCGGCGACTACGGTGAACCCCAGGAGCTGACGAGGGAGCAACGAAGACATGAGTGCACGAACCCGCACACAAGCCGTCTACGTCATCTCGGTCGCCGCCGAACTCGCCGGCATGCATCCCCAGACCCTGCGCATCTACGAGCGCCGCGGTCTCGTGCAGCCGGCTCGCACCCAGGGCGGCAACCGTCGCTACAGCGACGCCGACATCGAACGTCTCCAGCGCATCGCCGATCTCGCCGAACAGGGCATGAACCTCGAGGGGATCCGGCGCGTCATGGAGCTCGAGGCCGAGAACGAGCGCCTGCGACGCGAACTCGAACAGGCCCGCGCCACGGCGCGCCACGCCGTCGACGAGGCAGAGCGGCGCCAACGCCGCGATCTCGTGCCACTGCGCCAGGCCGTCGCCGTGTTCGGCGAGCGCCCCAAGATCTTCGACGAGTAGCACGCAGCGGTCACGACGGGTCGAGTGCGCCGAGCTCGATGCCGCGATCGACGATGGCGCGAGCCGACGTCGTGTCGCCGATCGCTCGATACGCAGCCGCGAGTGCTCGGTAGCTGCCTGCGTGGTACGAGTCCGCGTCGAGGGCGACCCGCGCCGGTGCGACCGCCTCGGCGGGTCGACCCACCGCGGTGAGCAGTTCGGCGGCTCGGCACGCCGCTCGCACGAACCGGCTCCGGACGTGGATTCGCTCCAGGTCGATCCACTCGTAGTCGAGGTCGATCGCGAGCTCGCCGTTCCACAGCGCGATCGCGTCGAGGAGGAGCGGCAGCGCCGCCGTCGGGTGCCCGCCCTGTTCGGCGCTGGTCGCCGCATCGACGCGACCGTTGAACGCGATGAGGTCGATCTCCAGCGACGGGTGCAGCGTCAGACGCTGGCCGTCGGCTCGGACGAACCAGGTCGCCGCGCCCGGGCTCCGACCCGGTTCGAGGACACCGTGCAGGTAGTTGAGCGTCGTCCGCAGATTCTTCGTCGCTCTCGCCGCGTCGAGGTCGGGCCACAGCGCCGTCGCTGCCTGGTCTCGTCCGCTGTGTGGATGCAGGACCATCCACACGAGCAGCGCCCGCACCCGCTCGCGACGCCAGTCGGGGTGAGCGGTGGGCAAGCCGTCGACGTCGACGTCGCAGTGCCCGAGCAGTCGTACCGAGACCTTCGTCGAAGGCGGCGTGGGGGTGTGCGCCGTGAGGTCGCGCGCAGCCTCCCCGAGTTGGGGGTCGTCGAACCAGCGACTGAGCTCGTCTCTCGCCGACCGTTGCCAATGTTCGCACAGCCAGGCCGCGAGGTGGCGCCCCTCGTGGCGGCCCGACTGCACGCCGCGAAGTGCGATCTCGACGGCCCAGGTGACCGGCACGAACGCAGCGACGGTACCCGGGTCGGGCCAGTCGACCCGGACGAGGCTCGTGGTGTCGCCTCGTTCGCGGGCCGCGACGAACGCGCTCAACAGGCCTCGCACGGCAGCGTCCCTATCCGGGAGTGTCAGCCCGTCCCAGTACTCCCGAGCCTCGGGAACGAGGAGGTACGGGAGCGCGAAATGGTGTCGGAACAGTTGGGCCGCGAAACCACCCTCGAGGCCGGCCACCTCGATGATGTCCTTGACGAGTGTGCCGGCGTGCGACTCGTCGTGTTCGGCGATCGCTCGCGCGGCGTCGAGCCCGGCGAGCTGGCCGATGACGATCGGTGCCGGATGGTCGCCCGCGAACTCGCGGGCCTGGGCCACCGCGGCACGACCGCCCTGCACGTCGCCGGCGGTGAACTTCATCGCGGCTTCCCACGCTGCGGCGATGAAACGATCTCGTGCGCCGTGCAGCTCGGTGCCGCCGTCGGTCGGGCGAACGAGGGCTTCGTGCGGTCGGCCCGACCACCAGAGGCACTGTGATCGCGTCGCCAGTGCACCCGGGATCGGCACGGGCAGCGAGTCGACGTTGTCCGGCACCACGTCGAGCGCCTCGGCGGCACGGCCCAGGTTGAGGAGTGCGATCGCGATCAGGTGTCGGCGCGTGACTCGCCACA
>JAGQSS010000125.1:4557-9567 GCA_020439405.1 Ilumatobacter sp.
GGAGGTCGTCGATGCACGACCCGGTGACCGAGCGTGCGACCTCGTCGTCGCCGCCGCCGACGAACGCGAACGCGGCGAGGTTCCGTCGCCGAGCGAGGGGGATGTCGCCCAAGGCCTCCTCGTCGAGGTAGCGCTGCGATCGTGACGCCGATCCGGATGCAGCCAGTTCGACGAATGCCGGCCAACCACCGGCAGACTCCAGCAGCTCGATGTCGACGCCGCGATCGTTGGCGAACTCGATCACCTCGGCCGGCGTGAGCAGCAGCTCGTCCTGTTCGATTTCCTCGAGTTGGCCGCCTGCGTCGAGTCGTCCGAGCTCGAGCGCAGGGCGGGTCCGGCTCGCGACGAGGAGGTGTCCGTTCGTGGGCAGGGTGTCGAGCAGAACGCCGACGGCGTCGGCCCGGCCGAGCAGATGGACGTCGTCGAGGACGACACACACCTGCCGAGGTGTCGCCGCGACGACCCCCTCGCGGACGTGCGTCGCCGGATCGGTGTCCGACCCGTCGACGCCGAGCGCCGCACCGACCCGGCGGAGCAGCCGCGCCGGGTCGCGATCGCCTGCGGTACATGGCACCCAGACATCGACGTGGTCGTGTTCGGCCGACATCGCTTGGGACAACACCGTTGTCTTTCCGCTGCCGGCCCCGCCGATGAGGAGGGTCAGCCGGACCTCGAAGCGTCGGTCGAGTCGGTCGAGCAGGCGTCTGCGCTCGATCACGCTCCGCCGCGGTGCGGCGCCGACCGTACCCACCGTGCCCACCTCCGAGACACTATGCGAACGAGCGACAGCCGCCGTCCGGGCGTGGGTCAGTCGTCGCATGCGAACAACGGGGCGATCTGGTCGCCCGCGGCGACGGCGAGCACCATCGGGTACTCGTTCGTCCCCGTCGGGTAGGTGACGCTGGCGTCGACCGTCACGGAGATGAAGTACTCGTCGAGAACCCATCCGGTGATCGGCGGGGCCAGCTCGATCGCGGTCGCCCCGGGAAAGATGCGCTCGGCGAAGGAGACGCAGCCGTCGACGCTCGTCAGGGTCGACGCCGGATGGAGCACGTCGAGGGTCCCGCCGATCGGGTCGCCCGACTGGAGCGCCGCGTTCCACCGGGTGGCGAGATCGGCGACCATCGCCGTGATCAGCTCCTGCTCGCGGTCGCCCGACGGAGTGATTCGTGCTCGCCCGGGCGCGATGTCGGCCGGGATGGCATCGTCGAGCGCTGCGACCACGGTGTCGCCGCCGATCACGTCGAGTGTCGACACGTCCGCCCCGCTCACGTCGCCACCGGACGTCGACGGATCGGGGGCCACGAGAGGTCCGCCGTCGTTCGAGAAGCTCGTCAACCTGTAGCGCAGCTCGCCATCCGGGAGTTCGTCGCGAGGAATCACCCACGCCAGGGTGTCGCCCATCTCGATCGCGAGTGCCGAACTGGGCCGCGGGACCCCGAGGTGGCCGTCGACGTACCCGTCGGCGTACAGCGTCCGCTCGCCGTCCGGATCGATCTCGAGGCGGTACCAGAGCTCGGCATCGTTGAACAGGTCGAGGTCGAACGGCGGCTGCCCGCGGTAGTTGTTGTCGTCACTGCCGTCGTCGAACGCCAGCCCGTACTGGAGGTTGGTCCCGTCGGGCTCGATCGGCGCACCGACCGTCATGGTCACGATCACGTAGTCGCCCGGAGCGAGTTCGGCCGCCGCAAGGGGGCAGGTCGTGCGGTACCCGTCTCCGACGACGTCGCAGGGGTATGCCGAGTTGCCGAAGGTGCGGTCGAACACGTCACCGACGAAGCTGCCGACCACCGCCCCGTACCGTTGGATGTCGACGATCGCGGTGACACGCCACTCCCCGGCGTACGAGCCCGACTGGCCGCCGGCCGGGTCGGCGGTCGGGGATCCGGCCGAACGCAGACCGACCGCCGCGAAGTGCTCGGCTCCGGCGGCCGTGCAGATGCCCGTGTCGAGGTCGAACGTGCCGCCGCCGGCGGTGCAGTCGGCCGCTTCGGTATCGGGATCCTGTTGAGCGTCGGAGGACTGTTCGACAGGGTCCGCGTCGGTATCGGAGACGGGATCGTCGCCCGCGTTCGCGTCGCTCGGCGCCGCGTTGCAGGTGCCGGTGTCGAGTTCGAAGGTGCCGAACGATTGCTCGCACGCCGATCGCGCGGCCTCCTCCTCGGCGGTCAGTTCCCGGATCACGGCATCGTCCTGCATCTGCAGGAGCGCCGCCTGGTTCACCTCGTCGGCGGTCGGGCCGGTCCCACACATCGACACACCGAGGGTGAGCGAACCGGCCGCAGCGGTGGCCCCGGCGATGTACGCCACACGACGCTTGCGGCGGCCCGGCGCCCGTTCGCCGTCCTGCGATGGTGCGGGGCGACCATGTTCGTCGCCGGGTTGGTTCGCGTCGTCGCGGTCCGCGAGCGGTCCGTGTCCGGCGCCGAGCGATCCTGCCGTGGTGTGCGGCTGCCTGCCGACGTCGAACACGCCGAACTCACCGTCACCGAACGCCTTGTGGAGGGCTCGCCGAATCGCCTGGTACGGGTTCTCGGCCATCGCGTCGTCGCAGTACCAGGCGATGCGCTGTGGGTTCTCGGCGTTGTCGGCGTCCGGTCCGGTGTAGTGGATCACCGACCAGCCGTGATCGGTGAGTCGGCGATCGAAGATGTTCCAGACCTGGATCGAGGCGGTATAGCGACGGTCGCGTCCTGATCCGGTCTCGGTGACCTGCACCATGCCGATCGCGCCGGAGCGGTCCCAGGGGGCCTGGGAGGGCATCACCGTTCCGTCGGCGCCGATCCGGAAGGCGACGATCGGCGCGCCCTCCACTTTGCGATCGACGATCCACGCCGAGTTCCCGAGATCGATCCCGAGCTTGTCGAACTCGTACTCGACCACGTTCTGTGCCGCCGCCTCCTCCTTCGTCGGTTGCCGCTTCGGCCCCAGCCCGGGCGCCCACCCACCGAGCGGGCCGCGCCATCCGTGGGCCGCCGCAACGGGCCACTGCTCCTTCGGGATGTTGCGCCAGTCCTGGCGCCACGAGGTGAGCGTCGCCTCGTCGACGTCGGTGTCGGCCGGCGAATCGCCGGTGTGCTCGTCGGTGTTGCCGTCCATGTGCCGACGACACCAATCGGGCGTCAGCGCGACGTCAGCGACGGTGTCGTGCCGGGGTTCGGGGGTGCGCGCGGTGGGTGGTCGCAGAGTTGACCGAAGCTTGTCGTGCTCGAACCCCGTCGTGCATCCGTTGATCGCCGACGCGCTGGCAGACTTGCACCGTGGTCGACCAGGGGATCTCCTGGCGCCGGGCGTGGGCAGTCGTGGCGGCGGTGGCGGTGGCACTCACCGCCGCGGTCGTGGTCGCCCGCGCCGACGGATTCGAGGCGGTCGACGCCACGGTGCCCCGCGCCACGCGATGGTTCGTCGACACGGCGACCGACCAGATCGTGCTCGTCGACGGATTCGCCGGACGATCGCTCGCCCGGCTGGCCGCCGCCGTCGAGACGCCGTCGCTCGAGCTGGTGCAGTCGGCCGGTGAGGTCGTCCTGATCGACCGCAACGCCGGCACGGTGCGCGACGTCGACGCCGTCAACCTGCGGCTCGGTCCGCCGCAGCCGGTCGGCATGGTCGCGGCCCCGACCGCGGTCGTCAACATCGGGCAGGCAGGCCTGGTCGCCGTCGACACCCGGTCGGCGACCGGGGTCGTCGTGCCGCCGGCGGGTGGCGACCCCGTCCCGTTCGAACTCGGCGCCGCCGGACCGGGTCCGCTCACCCAGATCGCGGCCGACGGTGCCGTCTGGACACTCGCGGCCGGTCGACTGTCGCGCATCACCTCGACCGGCGACGACGTGGTGGCCGACGACCTCGACGAGGCCCGCTTCACCCTGGTCGGCAACCGTGCGCTCCTGCTCGACGTCGACGGACGGCGAGCGCGGTTCGACGGCGGTGACTGGGTCGACGTGCCGACCGACGCCGACGGGAGCGAACTCCTGGTGCAGGAGAACGGGCCGCGAGCCGACTGCGGCTGGGTGATCGCCGACGACGACCTCTGGTGCATCGGCAGCGACGGCATCGACGAGGCCCGCACCATCGTCGGTCTCGACGCCGATGGTGCCGACCGCTTCGCCGTCGCGGGCGATGCCGCCGCACTCGTTCGTCGCTCGCCCGCCGAGATCGTCCGGATCGACTGGCGTGCCGGTGTCGTCCTCGACGACGTCGTCGCCGACGTCCCGGCCTCGAGTGATCTCGAGATCGCGACCTCGGTCGACCTGATCTGGGTCGACGACGTCGCCGGCGACGAGGTCTGGGCGATCCACCCCTGGGGGATCAGCGCCGTCCAGAAGAACGACGGCACCTCACCACTGCTCGGCGAGTCGGGTGAACTGCTGGAGGAAGGGACCGGCACCAACGTTGCCGGCCGGGCCGACGACAGCGACGTCGAGATCGAACGCCCGCCCGACGACAACGGCATCGACGACCCACCGGTGGCGAACCCCGACCCCGTCACCGCCCGTGCCGGCGCCCAGGTACAGGTGCCGGTCACGGCGAACGACTACGACCCCGACGGCGAGGCCGTCGTCCTGGTGGGTGTCGACGAGCCGAGCAACGGCACGGTCGAGATCGCCAACGCGACGACGGTCGCGTACCTGCCCGACAGCGGCTTCGTCGGCGTCGACGAGTTCGAGTACACGATCGCCGACGGCAACGGCACCGAAGCCCACGCGACCGTCACGATCGAGTTGCTGCCGATCGACGCCCCGAACCGGGCGCCGCTCGGCACCCGCGACACCGCCCAGACCGGGCCCGGTGTGCCCGTCGTGGTCGACGTGCTGCTCAACGACGTCGACCCCGAGCGCGACGCCATCCGGATCGAGTCGTTCACGCAGCCCGACTTCGGCGGCACGGTCAGCGAGGTCGACGCGCCGAGCGGTCTGCGCGGCCTCCGCTTCTCGCCCGACGGCACCGCGTCGGGTTCGGTCACCTTCACCTACCGGCCGGTCGACTCGTTCGGCGCCGAGGGTGAACCGG
>JAGQSS010000126.1 GCA_020439405.1 Ilumatobacter sp.
GGAGACGTTTCGTCGGTCCCGACGAAACGTCTCCGACCCCTTTCGAAGGTCAGGGGTCACATCGGGGATCGCTCAAGTTCGGGTCAGTTCGTACCGACGCAGAGCATGTGACGTCCCCTGCCGTCGCGACCGATCGACCACCACGGACCGGTCGCCAGACCACCACCGAACCGACACCCGAACCGACCACCGCGCCCACGGCCTCACTCGGCCGCTGGGTCGGCGTGTTCGTCCTCGTGGTCGTCTGCGGCGCGTCGGCCCTGCTCTGGTTCATTGCGGCGACCTGGATCCCCGAGATGGCGATCGGCATCCACGAGACCGCAGCGGTCGGCGCCTGGAGCATCCTCTACGACGACCACACCCCGGCGTTCACCGTCATCCTCGCCGCCGTCGGGATCGCGGTCCTCGCCGCGGTCGGCATCGGCATCGGCGAACGCGTCGTCACTGACCGTGCCCGCCGCTCCATCGGCGACCCCACTCGCCCCCTCTCGCCCCGCACGGTCCTGGCCGAAACCCGTGGCGTCTACCACGGTGAGGTCACCGTCACCGTCCTGATCCCGGCCCACAACGAGCAGGCGTCGATCGGCGCCACCCTCGACTCGCTCCGAGCCCAGTCCCGCCCGCCCGAACGCATCCTCGTCATCGCCGACAACTGCACCGACGACACGGTCGCCGTCGCCGAACGCCACGGTGCCGACGTCTTCGAGACGGTCGGCAACACCGAGAAGAAGGCGGGAGCCCTCAACCAGGCACTCAGCTTCCTCCTCGACGAACTCGGCGAGAACGACTGCGTCCTCGTCGTCGACGCCGACACCATCCTGGAGCCCGTCTTCATCGAGGTGGCGGCGAACCGGATGACCGCCGACCGCGGCATCATGGCCGTCGGTGGCCTGTTCTACGGCGAGGAGCGCCGCGGCCTTCTCGCCCAGCTGCAACGCAACGAGTACCTGCGCTACAGCCGCGAACTCCAACGCCGCCGCGGGCGCGTCTTCGTCCTCACCGGCACGGCCTCCATGTTCCGCCCACGTGGCCTGCGCACGGTCGCCGCCTCACGCGGCACCCTCCTGCCCGGCCCGCACGGCAAGGTGTACGACACCACCGCGCTCACCGAGGACAACGAACTCACGCTCGCCCTCAAGACCCTCGGCGGCCTCATGTGGAGCCCGAGCGAGTGCCGCGTCGTCACCGAGGTCATGCCGAAGTGGCGGCACCTGTGGAACCAGCGCCTCCGTTGGCAGCGGGGCGCGCTCGAGAACCTCGGCGCGTACGGCTTCCGCTCGTCGCTCGTCCGCTACTGGGCCCAGCAGCTCGGCATCGGCTACAGCGTCATCGCGCTCGCCTCGTTCTGGCTCCTGATCGCCCTCACCGTCCTCTCCTCGCCGAACTGGGTCTGGTACCCGTTCTGGATCCTCATCGGCGCGACCTTCGTCGTCGACCGGGCGATCGGCGTCTGGAGCGGCGGCTGGCGAGCCCGCGGCCTCGCCGTGCTGATCTTCCCCGAGCTCCTCTACGACCTGTTCCTCGACATCGTCTTCATCAAGGGCGTGCTCGACATCACCTTCGGTCGCAACGCGACCTGGGGCCACGTCCATCATCCCGTCGACGACGACCTCGACCCGATCGACGTCACCCCCATCGACCTCGACGACGTCGACGGTCCGGTGCACGGGCCGGACCCGATCGCCACCACCGACGACCGGACGCTGGAAGCGACGGTGGCGTGATGGCCCTCCTCTGCTGGGACGTCCTGCCGGCGTCGATCCTCGAGTCGGGCTGGTTCAGCGTGTTGGCCCGCTTCGTCGCGGTCAACACGATCCTCTACGTCGCCCTCTCACTCTTCAAGATCGCACCCAAGATCTACGTGAGCGACTACGTCCACCGTGGCGGTCGACGCTCCGAGACCCGATCGATCCATCCCGACGATCCGGTCGAGCCGTACGCGGCCAAGGTCCCCCTCCGCCGCCGCCCGCCCGCCTGACCCGACGGCCCACGTCAGGCGACGACGTCGATCAGGACCTTGCCGCGAGCGTGGCCGGTCATCACGTAGCGCACCGCCTCGGCCGCGTCGGCCAAGGCGTAGCGACGGTCGATCACGGGACGGAGCTCGCCGCGCTCGACGTACCCGAGCAACTCCTGCAACTCGTCGCGGGTCTCCTTCGCGGTGAAGCTCTCGGCCCGCTTCGACCCGAGCGCGAAGCGCAACGTCGCACCGACGACCCGATCGACCGGGCGGATGAAGCGTCCTTTCTTGCCGCTCACGATCACGAACGCCCCGCCGTCGACGAGCGACCGCTTCATGTCGCCGATCGACTGGCTCCCGATGTTGTCGACGATCGCGTCGTACCGCGTCCCGTCGACGACCGCCTCCGACGTGTAGTCGATGACCCGAGCCGCTCCCAGTTCGCGCACCATCTCCACGTTGCGCGCACTGCACACGCCCGTCACCTCGAGACCCATCGCCACGGCCAACTGCACGGCGAACGTCCCGACGCCGCCGGCCGCCCCGATGATCAACACCGATCCCCCGGCGGGCACCCGCGCGTGGTCGCGCAACCCTTGCAGGGCGGTGACCGCGGCGACCGGCAGTGCCGCCGCCTCGCCGAAGCTCATCGCGTCGGGCATCGGCGCCAGCGCGCCCGCACTCGCGACCGCCCGCTCGGCGAAGCTGCCCCTGGCCATCCCGAACACCCGGTCACCGACCGCCAGATCGGTCACGTCGTCGGCGACGGCGGTCACGACGCCGGCCACGTCGGCACCACGCACCGTCAGCTTCGGACGCCGCAGGCCGGCACCGAGCCGGACGAGCATCGGCGTGCCCGTCATCATGTGCACGTCGAGCGGGTTGACCGAGGCAGCGTGCACGTCGAGCACGACCTGCCCGGGACCGGGCGTCGGGTCGGGCGCCTCGCGCCACTCGAGTTCGTCCGCTGAGCCGTATCGATCGTGTGCAATGACTTTCATCTGGTTCTCTCCCATGCCCGACGTACACCGTACGTCTCGCTCCTGGGCCACTCTAGACGTACACTGTACGTATGACAACCCGTCCGGACGTCCCGTCCACCGTCGACGAACCAGCGGAGCGCGAACCGCTCTCGCGCCAACGCATCCTCGAACGAGCGATCGCGATCGCCGACGAGGGCGGCGTCACGGCGCTGAGCATGCGGAAACTCGCCACCGCACTCGGCTACGAGGTCATGTCGCTCTACAACCACGTCGCCAACAAGGACGATCTGCTCGACGCGATGCTCGACGAGATCTACGGCGAACTCCCGCCGATCCCCGACGACGTCGGCTGGAAGGCCGGCGTGATCACCCTCGCCGTCGACCACCACGACCTCCTCCTCCGCCATCGGTGGGCGGCACCACTGCTCCCCTTCCGGTTCCCCGGCCCGAACCGATTCGGTCAGGCCGAACGCATCCTCGAACTCCTCACCGCCGGTGGCTTCGACGACGACCTCCGCGACCTCGGCTACCACGCGATCACGCTCCACATCGCCGGGTTCACGCAACAGCAACTCAGCTACTCGCTCCCCGACGGCGGACGGGAGGCCGGCATGGCCCGCTTCCGCCGCGAGGTGACCGCCGACCGGTTCCCCCTCATGGTCGACCACGTCCACTATCACGAGACCAGCGACGACCGTCCCGACGGACGACCCGACGAGTTCCGCTTCGTCCTCGACCTCATCGTCGACGGCCTCGAACGCCGACGAGGCACCTGAACGAACGGACCCCTTTCGTCGGGCCACTAGCGTCGCGGGGATGGCAGACGTCCGTCTCTTCTCGGCCAAGCCCTACGACCGGCACGGGTTCGACACCGCCAACGCCGACCACGGTCACCAACTCACCTACCTCGAGACCCGTCTCGGTCCGGACACCGTCGATCTCGCGGCCGGTGCGCCCGCCGTGTGCGTGTTCGTCAACGACGACGTGTCGGCACCCGTCCTCGAATCGCTCGCGGCGAACGGCACCCGCTGCGTCGCCCTCCGCTGCGCCGGCTTCAACAACGTCGACCTCGATGCCGCCGACCGCCTCGGCATCGCCGTCGTCCGCGTCCCCGCCTACTCCCCCAACGCCGTCGCCGAGCACACGCTCGCCCTCATCCTCACCCTCAACCGCCGCATCCACCGTGCGTACAACCGAGTGCGCGACGGCAACTTCGCACTCGACGGGCTGGTCGGCTTCGACCTGGCCGGCAAGACCGCCGGCGTCGTCGGCACCGGCAAGATCGGCACGATCGTCGCCCGGCTCCTGTGGCACCTCCGCTGCCGGGTGCTCGCCGTCGACGTCCAGCAGGACCCACACCTCGTCGAACTCGGCGTCGAGTACGTCGACCCCGACCGGCTCATGGCCGAGAGCGACATCATCTCGCTCAACTGTCCGCTCACTCCGGAGACGCATCACATGATCGACGCTGCGGCGATCGACCGGATGCGCGACGGCGTCATGATCGTCAACACCGGCCGCGGGGCCCTGATCGACACCGAGGCGATCATCGACGGACTCAAGCGCGGCAAGATCGGTTCGGTCGCGCTCGACGTCTACGAGGAGGAGGGACGGCTGTTCTTCGAGGACCGGAGCCACGAGATCATCGACGACGACGTGTTCGCACGCCTGCTCACGTTCCACAACGTCCTGATCACCGCCCACCAGGCCTTCCTCACCCGCGAAGCACTCGACGCCATCGCCGGCACGACGCTCGGCAACATCTCCGCCGTGCTCGGCGGCGACGACTGCGACAACGTCGTCAGGCCGAGCTGACGAGTTCGGGTTCGGGGTGGACCACGGCGGTCGCCCCCGGGAAGTCGTCCCGCTGCAGCTCGCGCCGGATCACCAGCAGCACCCCCACGAGCGGCGTCAGCACGATCGCGCCGACCACGCCGGCCGCGGCGCCGCCCGCCACCGCCGCGAGCAGAGTGCCCCACGGTGGGATGTCGATGGCGGCGCCGATCACCGCCGGCTGGATCAGGTGGTTCTCGATCAGCTGGTACGCGGTGAACGCAGCGCCCGCGAACAGCCCTTCCAACGGGCCGAGCACGAAGGCGAAGACGACCAGTGGGACGCCGCCCATGAAGCCGCCGATCTGGGGCACGAAGTTCCAGAGGAAGCCCCAGAGCGCCAGCGCCGGCGCGACCCCGAGACCCAGCACGACGGCGATCACGAAGATCACCGACGCGTTGATCGACGCGACGAGTGCGGCGCCGGCTGCGTAGCCACCGAGGGCGACCCCGGCGGCGGCGAGCAGGCGTGACCACTGTCGACGATGTCGCGCGGGCACGAGCCGGGTCGCCCCACGCACCAAGCGCGGCCCGTCGGCGAGTAGGGCGACCGACAGCACCATGATCCAGAACAGGTCGAGGATCCGGTCACCCACGAACGGCATCCAGTCGGCAGGGCGGCCGGTCCGCACCCGCTGCGGGAGATCCTCCATCTGCTGCTCGACCCACACCGCCGCGTCGCGGTCGGCCAGGAAGCCGCCGATCACCGGTGCGTCCTCGAGATCGGCGACGATGCTGGGCAACCGCTCGGTCAACGTCGTGGTCGCCCGTGCCCCGTCGTCGGCGCCGGTCAGCGCGGCGGCGGCCAACACCAGCGCGATCAGGACGCACACCACGTCGCCGGCCACCCGGTGCGACATCCCGGTGCGTCGCGACAGCCAGCCGACGGGACGGGACAGGGCGATCGCCACGAACCCCGCCACCATCACCCAGACGGCGGCACGTCCGGCACCGACGAGTGCGACCCACAGGAGCACACCGCCCGCAGCGGCTCCCGCCGACAACGCGACCAATCGCCAGCCGGACGGCAGCATGACGCCGTTCAATGACCAGGTGTGCTCGACCGGCACGCGCCACCACTCTGGCCGGCCGGGCCGCTGTTCGGAGGTGAGCACGGCGACGACCGATGCGACCAGTGCCAGGGCGACGGCCGAACCGCCCACCCCGGCCACGGCGACCCCCACGGCGACCGCCACCGTGTACGGCGCCACGGTCATCGTCAGGCGCGGCTCGATCCAGCGCTTGCGGGCCACGTGCGCCAGCACCAGCGCCACGACCGACGCGGCGACGACCGTGGCGGCGACGGGTCGCTGGTCGAGCGCGACCAGCAGGACCACCGGCACCGACGCGACCGGCTTGCCGACCACGGGGACGACCGACCACACGCCGAGCCAGATCCCGAGCGCCGTCGCTCCCGGCAGCCCGACGAGCATGCCCGTCCCACCGACGATCGCCGTGGCGACGCCGATCACCGCCAGGGTGCGGCGGAAGAAACCGAAGCCCCGGCACTCGATGTCGTCGGCCAACAGGTGGGCCTCTCGCCGACGGCCTGCGTCGACGTCGTCGCGGGGCCAGCGACCGACGATCCAGTCGACGATCGCGGCGCCGCTCGCCTGGAGGAAGGTCGCGAGCACGACGACGGTCAGGAACAAGAACGCCTGCGTGGCCATCTCGCCGCCCTGGTCGGCACCCACGACCACCCGTGCCGGCAGGTCCTCGAGCCATTGGGCGACACCGGTGTCGATCCGAGTGGCGCGCACCACGCGACCGACCAGCGAGTCGCCGGGCAGTTCGCCCAGGCGACGGTCGATCAGTTCGCTGACCTGAGCGGTGCGAGCGGTCAGGTCGCGCACGGCGACGAACACGATGCCGGCACACACCACGATCGTGCCGATCGCGGTCACGACGAGCGCCGCCGCATTCCCGATGTGGCGACGCAGCGCCCGCTGCACCGGGAGGGTCGTGACGGCCATCACCACCGCGGCGAGGAACAACCCGGCAACGTCGCCCAGCCGACGCGCGAACGCCGCGGACACGATCACGACGATGGCGCCGACCACGAACGCGGCGACGCGGTCGATCGGGATCTGAACGGTCTCGCGACCGGTGGAACTGTGCTGGGTCTCGGGCATGGCGGGTCACCCGTTCGGGTGGGCCACCGATACCCGCCGACGTCGAACTCGAAACTGCCTCAGCGGCCGCGCACGAACCGCCGCATCCGCTCGGTCCAACCGTCGTCGACCGCAATCGCCCGGCCGTCGATCGCCGTGACGGGCGCGAGCAGACGACCCGATGACAGCAGCCAGATCCCGTCGGCTGCGAGGAGCGTCTCGACGTCGATCAGCTCACGGTCGACGGGGACGCCATCGGCCGCCGCGGCCGACAGCGCCGCGTCGCACGTGATCGACGCCAGCACGCCCGTCCCCTCGGTGGGCGTCGTCGCGAGACGCTCACCCCGCCGCCACACCACGGCCGCCCGTGGCGCCTCGAGCACGATGCCGTCGGACGACACGAAGATGGCGTCGTCGGCACCGCGGCGGGCGGCTTCGCGCCCTGCCGCCAGGTTGACGGCGTACGACAGTGTCTTGACCCCACCCAACAACCACGGCGCATCGGCGAAGGCGTCGGCTCGGTGTCCTCGATCGAGGGTCACGACCGTGATTCCCTCACGGGCCGACGTCGTGCGGGCGTCGATCGGTGTGATCGTCACCACGCCCGTCGGGGTCGGATCGGACTCACGCCCTCGGGTGAGCATCCAGCGCAGTACGGCTTCGCCCGGCACCGACCAAGCCGCCAGTGCCTCGTCGAGCAAGGCCCGCCAGGCGGCCTCGTCGACGTCGATCGCGAGCGCCGCCGCAGAGCGCTGCAGGCGGGCCAGATGGGCGTCGAGATGGTCGACGTGCACCCGGCCGCTCTCGTCGACCTCGATCCGGGTGGCCTCGAAGCACCCGTCGCCTCGGGTCAGACCGAGATCGTCCGCGTGCAGCACCGGCGCATCGCCGACGACACCGCGCCCGAGGACGGCGACCAAGGTCGAGCAGGACATCCGGCCAGCGTACGACCACGGTCGGGCGCGACGCATGGCGGGAACGCGCTCAGTTCCGTCGCGCCGCGTGCCGATAGTCCGACATGAGCCTCGATACGAGCACCGACCTCCGATCGACGACGACACCGTTCGCCGCCCTGCCGCCCAGGTAGTGAGCCACCAGCCGCCACATGTGCAGGTGATCGTCGATGTCCAGGTCGGTGTACTCGACACCGCTCGCGTCGAACGTCTCGTAGACCTGTGCGGTGAAGGTCAGCCACGTGCCGACGAGGTCTTCCTGGTTCCCCGGCAACCCCCACGAGTCGGACCACGTGAGATCGGGCAGTTCGACCGGTGGCGGCTCGATGTCGGCAACGTGCCGGACGATCGGGTCGTTCGCGATCAGCCACCGCACGGCTGCGTGCATGAGGCGGACATGAAGGATCCGATCGATGCCGACACCACCCGGAGCCAGTGCGCCGGGCGCCGCCACGTCCATCATGAACTGCGCCGTCTCGTTGAGGCGCCGCTCGGTGTCGGTGCGCAGACGACCGGCGAGGTGGAGCACCTGCACGCCCTTGGCCGCCGCGTACGAACTCGGCAACGACGCGAAGTACAGCGCAGCGAACTGGTGCGACACGAGTCGGTTGAAGAAGGCCTGTCCCCGTTCGACGGCTGCCGCATCGACCCAGTCGGGCTCGGTCGCGACGGTGTCGAAGAACTCGCGGATCGCCGGCGTCCGGTCTTCGGGCGGCAGCTGGACGTGACGCACGACGGGCCCGGATCTTCATCAATCGGCCGATCGGTGGGGTTATCCCCACCGAAAATGGTCCCATCGGCCAGGTGTCGCCCGAAGCGCCTCGGGAGGACGATGGAACCATGACGAACGCGACCGAGCCCCAGACCGATCTCACCGGCGATCCGCTGCCCCCACCGGTGTCGAACGACAGCCCGCCGCCCTCACCGCCGTCGCCGCCGAACCCGCCGACGGCGTTCGCGCCGACCCCGCCCCGTCGCGGTCGGGAGCATCACGCCGGACACATCATCGCCCTCGTCGTCGGGTGCCTCGCCATCCTGCCGTCGCTCGGCATGTTGACCGGCGGCATCTTCGTGACCGTGGCGCACGGTGTCGCCGACGACGGCTACTTCGACGTGACGCTCGACCGGGTCGAGTCCGACGGCGTCGCCGTCGCGGCCGTCGACCTGTGGGAGGACGCCGCCGACGACGAGGACTGGCCGTGGGTGCTCGACTTCCTCGATCCCGACATCCGACTCGACGCGATCGGCGGTTCGTCGGCCGACGAGCTCTTCATCGGGATCGGCCGCACCGACGACGTCGAGGCGTATCTCGCCGACGCCTCGTTCGACGAGGTGACCGACTTCCGCGATCGCGAGCCGGTCTATCTCCCCCACGTCGGCGACGCCGACACCGTCGCCGCGCCGACCGAGCAGACCTTCTGGGTCGCCGAGACGTCGGGACCCGGCGAACAGCGCCTCGACTGGGAAGCCCGCAACGGTGACTGGTCGGTGGTCGTCATGAACGCCGACGGTTCGCCCGGTGTGTCGGCCGACGTGACCGTCGGCGTCAGCTCCGACGCCGTCCTCCCGATCGGCATCGTCCTCGTCGTGCTCGGTGCGATCGGCGTCCTCGGCTCGGTCGCCCTGATCGTGATCGGCG
>JAGQSS010000127.1 GCA_020439405.1 Ilumatobacter sp.
TCGCCCAGGTTCAGGAGCTTGAGCCCCGCCCACATGATCTGAAGCGGCTGCTCGGCGTAGATGAACAGCTCCATCAACCGCTCCTGCACCCGCATCGCGTCGACCGCGTGCGCGCGCGCTGCCGGGCCGATCCGGCCCACCATGCTCGGCAGGAGGGATTGCAGGACGCGGATCGTGAGCTGCCCGAACATCCCCAGGGCGAGGCCGAAGGTGCTGGTGGGCATGGGGTGCCCGAGCGCCACCAGGGCCTGGACCCCGTGGCGCCGGACCTCATCGAGGCGGCCGAGCTGGAAGTTGGCCTCGGTCAACAGGGCCTGCAGATCTTCCCGGCTGGTCGGGGTGGTGGGCGCCTTGAGCGTATCCTCTCCCTCCACCGGCTCGACGAGCTCCAGGGCCCGAGAGAGGAACACCACCGCCTCGTGGCAAGCGCCGCTCTCGAGCGCCCAGCGGCCCGCCCGGGCCGCGTAGTCGCGCTCCTTGGCCGCCTCGCCCGCCACGCTCCAGTGGTGGACGAGGGCCGGCAGGTACCGGCTCTCCGCCGTCCCCCGCGCCTCGAGGGTCTCTGCGATCCGGCGGTGGATCGACGTCCGCCGCTCCAGCCCCAGGTGGGCGAGGATCCCCTCCCGCACCTTGTCGTGTGCGAAGCGCAGGCTACCTTCCCGGACCTCGAAGAGGGAGGCACGGGTGCACGCCCCCACCCAGCCCTTCAGGTCGCTGGTGGGGGCCAGGGTCTCGAGCAGGTCGAGGTCCACGTCCCGCCCCGCCACCGCCGCCATCTCGAGGAGGGGGCGGGAGGTCGGCGGCACCCGCCGGAGCTGCTCCTGGGCCAGGCGCTGCAGCGCCACCGAGCGCTCGGGGAGGCGCGCCTTGGCGATCGCGCGCAGGTCCTGGGCCTCGCCCGCCATCGTGCGCAGCAGCTCGACGAGGAAGAACGGGTTGCCCTCGGTGCGCGCCTGCAGCGTAGCGGCGAGCGGCTCGGGATCGCGGGCGCTCGGCGTCAAGCTCTCGCGCACGAGCGCCGTCGTGTCGGCGAGCGTCAGCGGCCCGAGCTGGATGCGACGTACGACCACGTCATCCTCCGCGAGCGCGCGCTGCATGTGCGTGAGCGGGTGATCATCGCCGACCTCGTGATCTCGGAACGCGCCCAGCCACAGCAGGTTGGCGCTCTGCGGGTCGACCAGCACGAACGAGATCAGCTGCAGCGTCGCCAGGTCGCACCACTGCAGGTCGTCGAGGAAGATCACCAGCGGCCGCTGACGGGAGACCGCGCGCAGCAGGTCGCGGAACACCGAGCGGAAGCGGTTGGCGGACTCGTCGGGCGGGACCTCCAGCACCGGCGGCTGCGGGCCGAGCACGAGCTGCGCCGAGGGGACCGCGTCGATGATCAGCTGTCCGTTGGGACCGAGCCCTTCCAGCAGGTTCGCGCGCCAGCGCTGCAGCGACTCCTCGGGCTCGCTGAGCAGGTGGCGGCACAGCTCGGCGATCGCCTGCAGCAGCGGCGCGTAGGGCAGGTCGCGGTTGAATTGATCGCACTTGCCGGCGATGAAGTGGCCGCGCTGCAGCGTGATCGGGCGGTGGACCTCGCGGATCACCGCGGACTTGCCGACGCCCGACGGGCCGGCGACGAGCAGCAGCTCGCTGGCGCCCTGGCGCGCGCGGGCGAACGCTGACAGCAGCCCCGCGATCGCCTGCTCGCGCCCGTAGAGGCGCTCGGGGATCCGCAGCGTCTCCGAGAAGTCGCGCTCGCCGGGGGTGATCGGCGGGAGCGCCTCGTCGCGGCGCCAGGCGTCGCGGCAGCGCTCGAGGTCGAGGCGCAGCCCTCGGGCGCTCTGGTAGCGGGCGTCGGCGACCTTGGCCATCAAGCGCGCGACGATCGCAGAGAGCGGCTGGGGGACGTGCGGCGCGACCTCGGAGAGCGGCGGCGGCACCCGGGCGATGTGGGCGTGGACGAGCTCGACCGGATCGCTCGAGCGGAACGGTCGCTGGCCCGCGAGCAGCTCGTAGAAGGTCACGCCGAGCGCGTAGAGGTCCGAGCGGATGTCGGCCGACCCGCCGGCGCCGAGCAGCTCGGGTCCCATGTAGGCCGGCGTGCCGAGGGTCTCCGCGATGTGCGTCAATCCGGGCTCGCTGCGGTCGTTCGTCACCTTGGCGAGACCCAGGTCGACGATCTTGGCGACGCCGTCGGCGTCGACGAGCACGTTCCCCGGTTTGATGTCGCGGTGGACGATGCCGCGGTCGTGCACGGCGGCGAGCGCGTCGGCGACCTTGGCGCCGACGTCGACGACCTGGGCGATCGACAGGTTCGACATGCCCCGGTACGTGCCGGCGTACAGCTCCATGACGATGCACGGGTGCTCGTCGGCCGTCAGCGCCGACGCGAACACGGTCACGATGTTCGGATGGGTCGACAGCTGCCCCATCACACGACACTCTCGCTCGAACGTGCGACGCTGTCGCTCGTCCTCGAACGTGGCGTTCAGCACCTTGATCGCCACCGGCCGTTCGAGACCGTGCTGGTTCGCCCGGTACACGCGACTGAACCCGCCGCTGCCGATCTGCTCTTCGACCGTGAACCCGTCGACGATGGGCAGCGAGGTGGGGTGTGAACGGGACATCGTGGAGGTAGTGGTGGGGGCGGCGGACGAACGTCCGTCTCGTTCGCCGCAACGTCGAGATGCGAGGTGGATAGGGAGCGACCCCCATTCTCGACGCGACGGTCGCAACGTACCCTACGACCCGTAGCCTCGGTCCGGACCGAGCGGGCACCCGGACACCGAGAACGCCGATCTATCGACGACCCCCGACGTCGACGGCGACGAATACTTCGAAGGAGGAATTGGTGCGCACATGGCGATCCGCTGCTGCGGCGGTCCTCACCTTCGGCGTTGTCGTGTTCGTGGCGATCGCCGCGTTGCTCGCCGACGGTCGGGTCGGATCCGAGTCGGTCTCCAACGACGGCGGCGCCTGGCTGCTCAACCGCTCCGAGGGGGTCATCGGCCACGTAAACCGGGTGGTCGGCGAGGTCGACACCACGGTCGGGCCGTTCACCGGAGCGTTCGAGGTCGCCCAATCTCGCGACATCGTCGTGGTCCACGACCGCGGCGCCGGACGTGTTGCGTCGATCGACACGACGCAGGCCGCGATCGGTGCGGTGCTCTCGGTGCCGTCCACGATCGAGGTCGTGGCCGCACCCGGATCGGTCGTCATGCACGACACCGACACCGGCGACGTGTGGCGGTTCACCAAGGAGGAACTCGGCGCGGTCGAGGTGCTCGCCGACGAGGCGCCGCTGGTTCGCGTCGGCGCCCGGTCGACCGTCGCGGTCGGGCGCGACGGACACCTCGTCGTCGCCGACCCATCCGCTGCGATCGCCTGGTTCGCCGAACCCGCCGGCCCGGTCGAGGAGTATGACCTCGCTGACGGTACCGAGACGACCGTCGCCGTCACGGGTGCCACCTTCGTCGGCGGTACGGCGGTGGTCGCGCTCGACGACGAACTCGTCACGATCGACGACGGCTCGGTCTCACGGCTCCCGCTGAGCGCCGACATATCCCTCTGGCAACAACCGTCGTACGCCGGATCGGCGACCGAGGGCGACGTCGTCGTCGGCGTCGACACCGCCGGCGACGTTGTCGCACTGGATCTCGGTGACGGCGCCGAGGTCTCGCGTTCCGCGATCGACGGCGCCGAGCCGTTGGCCCCGATCGTGCACGACGGCTGTGTGTGGACCGTCACGCTCGATCCGTCTCCGGTGTTCCACCACTGCGGTGTCGCGTCACCGCTGCCCACGCCGAGCCGGTCGCTCGAACTCGTGCTGGTCAACGGCTGGGTGTGGGTCAACGACGTCGACCAGGGCGGCATCTGGGTCGTCGACGAGGACGAACTCGAGGTCCAGGAGATCAGTGACTGGACCGCGGCGCTCGACCTCGTCGACTCGAACGACGAGATCGACGAGAACGGTGGTGGCGACGAGGAACTGATCGAGAACTCGAGTGCCGACGATCTCACCGAGGAGGTCGACGAACTCGACGAGGACGACCGCAATATCCCGCCGGTCGCGGAGGACGACGAGGCACAGACCCGTCGCGGCCGACCGATCGTCGTGCGCGTCCTCGACAACGACACCGACCAAGACGGCGACCCACTCGCCGTCGAATCGCTGATCGACGTCGACGCCTCCGGCGCGACCGCGAGCGGTGCGTTCGTCTCGATCACCGCCGATGGGTCGGCGATCCAGGTGACCCCGCCCGAGGACTTCCTCGGGGAGATCCGCTTCGGCTACGTCGTCCACGACGGTCGTCAAGGTCGCGACGATGCGACGGTGCGACTGGCGGTGGTCGAGCCCGACCCTGCGACCAACCGGCCGCCCGTCACCGGGGACGACAACGCGACGGTGCGGGCCGGCAAGAGCGTCGCCCTGAACGTGCTGAACAACGACTCCGATCCCGACGGCGACATCCTCGTGTTGGTCTCGGTCGAGGGTGCCGACGGGGCGATCAGCTACGCACCCGATGGCGAGGTCGCGTACGCCCCCGACGTGACGTCGCCGGCTGGGACCATCGAGCTCGCCTACGTCGTCGCCGACGACTATGGGGCCGAGGCGACGGGCACGATCCGGATCCGGGTTCGGAGCGCCGACTCGAACCAGCCGCCCCAGGCCCGCAACGACGTCGGCGCGACATCGGTCGGTCGACCGGTCATCCTCGACGTGCTCGCCAACGACATGGACCCGGACGGCGACCCGCTGTCGGTGCAGAACCTGAGCTCGCTCGATGACATCGTGACGTCGGCACAGCTCACGACCGACGGTCGCTTCCTGTTCCGGCCGGAGGCGCCGGGCACGTTCCGATTCGTTTACACGGTGAGTGACGGGCCCGAGATCGATCAGGCGCAGATCCGGATCGACGTCGACGACGCACCCGAGAACCGACCACCGATCGCCGAACTCGACGAGGTCGCCCTGGCCGTCGGCGAGAGCCGACTGGTGCGGGTGCTCGACAACGACGGAGACCCCGACGGCGACGTCGTCGGCATCGTCGACTGGATCGGGGCACCGGGGCTCGAGATCACCGAGGTTCCCGGTGTCGGCTTCAACGTCCTCGCCACGCCGTCGGCCGAGCCGAGGAGCACGTTCCGGTACTGGATCTCCGACGGCGAGGCCGATCCGGTGCGTGGCGACGTCATCGTGTCCGCCCTGCAGCGTGAGCCGGTCGACTACCCGCCGGTCGCTGTCGCCGACACGGTCGACGTGCGCGCCGGTCGCACGTCGGAGCTGCGTGTCCTGCGCAATGACCACGACCCCGAGGGCAAGTTCCTCCGCCTCGCGGAGCCACTCGCCGATCTCCCGGAGGGGCTCCTCCGGATGTCGCCCGACCGTCAGCACCTCCTGCTCACGGTCGACGCCGACCAGCAGTTCGGTTTCCAGTTCACGTACGACATCGAGGACCCTGCGGGCAACCGGTCGTCCGCTGTCGTCGACGTCCGGATCGTCGATCCCGGCCAGCCCAACCGAGCTCCCGTGGCCGGCCCCGACGTCGCTCGGACGTCGGCGGCGACACCGATCGTGATCGACGTCGAGGCGAACGACTACGACCCGGACGGCGACCCGATCACCGTCGAGTCGATCGCCGAACAGCCGGAGCACGGCACGGTCGAACTCCGCGACGACGGCACGATCGAGTACACACCCGACGACGGATTCGCCGGGACCGACTCGTTCGTCTACACCCTCGTCGACGGATTCCAGGCCCCGGCCGACTCGACGCTGCCGGTCGACCAACGCGGGCCGGCCCGCGACCTCGGCCAGGTCTACATCGGCGTCATGCCGCGCGAGGCGGCGAACCGCGCGCCCGTGGCGATCGACGACATCGGGTTCCCGCAGGTCGAGATCGGCGCCGACCCGCTCGTGCTCGACGTGCTCGCCAACGACTCCGACCCGGACGGCGATCCGCTGCGCGTCACCGAGGTGACCGCGTCGCCGGTCGGATCGGCGAGCGTCGGCGGCAACGAGCGCTTCGTCGAGTTCACGCCGCCGACCGACGGCGAGGCGCGCCAGGTCGCCTTCAACTACTCGATCGCCGACGGGCGTGGCGGCACGGCCTCCGCCCAGGTGATCCTCGAACTCGTCCCCGAGCCCGACCCGGTTCCGCCGGTCGCCGTCGACGACACCGTCGGCCCCGTCCGTGCGCGCACCGACATCGAGTTCGACCCGCGACGCAACGACATCGACCCCGACGGCGAACGCGACGAACTCGTCGTCGTCGCCGACAGCCCGCTCATGTCCGTTCTCGCCGACGGCACGGTCAGCCTGACGGCGCCTCCCGAGACCTCGGAGATCCCGTACCGGGTGCGCGACGCCGACGGCCTGGTGTCCGAACCGGCCTTCGTCACCGTGCTCGTCGCCGAGAACGAGGCGCCGGTGGTGTCGCCGATCTCCGTCGAGACCCCGTTCAACGAGCCGATCGTCATCGACCTGCACGACGCGGTCGTCGACCCCGACGGCGATCCACTCGTGATCACGCTCGGCAATCAGCGCACCGGTGGCTCGGTGGCCGTCGTCGGCAACCCGGCCGATTCGTTCCTCCAGGTCGAGTTCACCCCGGACACCGACTTCGACGGCGTCGCGTCGTTCGACTTCATGGTCGACGACCGGGTCGGCCACACCGTGGCCGGCAAGGCGACCGTCGTCGTCCTCCCGCCCGACAACCGACCACCCGAAGCGTCGCCGATCACGATCGACGCGACCGCCGGGGTCCCGGCCCCGATCCGCCTCGGTTCGGGGGTCACCGACCCCGACGGTCCGGACGACCACACGTTCCGGATCGGATCGCCCAGCAACGGCGCGGTCACGCTCGACGGACCCGCCGCCGACGGCACCGTGACCGCGAGGTCGGCGGTCGACGCCGGCGATGCGACGATCACGTTCGACTACACCGTCGTCGACGGCGACTTCACGGCGACCTCGACCGTCACCATCAGACTCTCCGTGGCCGACTTCCCGGCACCGACGGTGACGAACGACAGCGCGCGCGTCCTGCAGGGAGAACCCACCGGGGCGATCGATCTGCTCGCGAACGACGTCGACAACAGCCCGGCCGAGCTCCGCGGGCAGGGTCTCGTCGTAACGACGGTCGGGGTGACCGACGCCGGTCGCGTCGAACAACGTGGCAACTCGGTGGTGTTCACGCCGGCGGCCGACTTCTACGGTGAGGCGTCGTTCACGTACACGGTGCAGGACGGGCGTCGCTCCGCCGAACGGACGTCGACCGGCCTCGTCACGGTCCAGGTCGTCGGCCGCCCGGCCCAGCCCCAGCCGCCCGTCGTCGACACGGTCGGCAACCGCTACGTGATCGTCGGCTGGCAGGCACCGACCGGCGAGGCGGCCCGAGCACCGGTGACCGGCTACGTGCTCCGTTACACGGCGTCGGACGGTTCGACCGGGTCCGTCACGTTCGATCGGCCGACCACGAGCTATCGCTGGGAGAACCTCACCAACGCCGTCGACTACTGCTTCACGGTCGCCGCGAGCAACGAGGCCGGTCTCGGCGAGTTCTCCGCCCAGGGCGAGTGCCGCGCACCCGACGTGCGACCGGAGCGACCCGCCGCCCCCACCGTTCGGTTCGGCGACGGTGAGCTCCGCGTCGCGTGGACGCCGCCGCTCAACCAGGGCTCGGCGATCGTCAACTACCAGCTCCGGATCAGCGGCGGCGCCCAGGAACTGTCGCCCGAGCTCGGTGTCACCACCTCGTATTCGTGGACCGGGCTCGACAACGGCACCGACTACACCTTCGAGGTGCGCGCCCAGAACGCCGCAGCGAGCGATCAGGACGGCTGGTCCGACTGGTCGCCGTTGTCGGCACCGGAGCACCCGCTGACCGTCCCGGACGCCCCGGCGCAGCCGCAGGCGGTGCGCGGCGACCGGCAGGTCGTCGTCACGTGGAACGCGCCCTACGACGGCGGCGACGACATCACCCGCTACCAGGTCCGCTCCAGCCTGTCGTCCACCTGGGTCGACGTCACGCCGCAAGGGTCCGTCAACAGCCACACGTGGGAGAACATCCCGAATGGCACCGATGTCAGCTTCACCGTCCGGGCGGTCAACCGCGACGCGCGCTCGACGACGCCCGGCAACGTCAGCCCGGCATCGCCGGTCGTGCGCACCTGCAGCGTGCCCGACGCTCCGTCGAAGCCGGGCGTGACACGCGGCGACACCTCGGTGACCGTGACGTGGACGCGACCCGCCGACCAGGGCTGCGCGATCACCGAGTACCGGATCGCCGGCTCGGGCGGCGCCGGCACCCAGACCGCGTCGGCCGGCGCCACCTCGCACCAGTTCACCGGCCTGACGAACGGCACGTCGTACACGTTCACCGTGACCGCGATCAACGAAGTCGTCACGGTCGACGGCCGCAGCCCGACCGCCAGTGCGTCCTCCGACGCCGTCGTGCCCGCCGGTCGCCCGTTCGCGACGACGGTGACCGACGCCGCCAACGTCGGACCCCGCCAGGTCCGCGTGCGGTGGGCGGCCGCCGACGACAACGGCTCACCCATCACCGGCTACCAGATCCAGGTGAACGGCGGCGCCTGGACCGACGTCGGCAACGTCACCCAGGTGACCCGGACCGAGGGCAGCGACGGGGCGACGTACAGCTACCGCGTGCGTGCCGTGAACTCGGTCGGGGCGGGAGCCCAGAGCAACCAGGTGTCGGTGACGACATGGAGCCTGCCCGGCACGCCCAACGTGTCGTCGAGTCGCAACGGCGATCGGGCGATCCGGTCGACATGGGGCAATCCGAGCAACGGTGGCACGGCCTTCACCGGGCAACAGATCTGGTTCGGCACGGGCGGCTGCCCGGGGAGCGGCAGCGGCGTCAGCGTCGGCACGACCAGCTACAACCGGTCCGGACTCTCGTACGACACGACCTATCGGACCTGTGTCCGCTACCGCAACGACGTCGGCTGGGGCAACTGGGGGAGCGACACGGCCACCACGAACAGCCCGCCACGCCCGTCGGTGACGGCGATCAAGGGCGCCACCTACTACGGCACCAACGGGACGTGCGGGCCCGGTGACTGCGCCTACATCGACTTCCGCATGGAGAACTTCGCACCGAACCGCACGTACAACTGGTACATCGACACCCAGAACGCCGGCGCCTGGGGCAACCCCCGACAGGTCACCACGAACGGCAACGGTGAGGCGCGCAAGAGCGGGCAGTCGTGGCCGGTCGGTTCCGGCAATGGCTGGCCGATCTACGGCCACAACAACGGGTGGGTCGAGGTCTGCATCGACGGCGTCTGCGACCGCGTCAACTTCTAGCGAACGACACCGAATCAGGAGACCCCATGATCGAACAACAGCATGCCGACACCTTCGGCGAGTGGTTCAACGTCCTACTGCGCAACGTGGCCACCGTCATCAAGGGCAAGGACGACCAGATCG
>JAGQSS010000128.1 GCA_020439405.1 Ilumatobacter sp.
CCGCCTCCACCGGGTTGGGGCCCGGGGTGGGCACCACCGCAGGCCGGGCCGTTCCGCACGCCGACCGTGTCGACGACGCTCGGTGCGTGGCTTCAGGCGCTGATGTGGACGTCGAGCGCGCTCGCCCTGCTGAGCACCTTCGGGGCGTTCGGTGCGATCAACGCGCTCGGCGATCTGGAGGAACGACGGATCGGGTGGGACGGCCGCTCCACCTACGACGACTGGATCATCGCCCGTGACGCGGCCGGCGCCTTCGTCGGGCTCTTCTGGCTGGCGTGGATCGCCGGGTTCGTCGTGCTGCTCGTCTGGCTCCACAAGGCGCACACCGCCACACAACAGATGTGGCCGGGGAAGCGGAAGTGGGGATCGGGCTGGACGGTCGGTGGCTGGTTCATCCCGCTCGCCAACATGGTGATCCCCAAACTCGTGATCAACGAGATCGAGCGGATCGCGACCGCGCCACGGGTCGGCGGGCGGGTCGACGAGGGGTGGCGTCGGTGCGGCACCTCGGCACTCGGGTGGGTGTGGTGGCTCGCCCTCACCCCGGGGATCTTCGTCTGGCAGATCGGTGCGACGATCACCGACGCTCCCGAGACCACACCCAGCGACCTGCGCATCGGCTACTGGGTGCAAGGACTGGCCCTGCTCGCGATCGCCATCGGCCTGGCCGCCGGCGCCGTCTTCTTCCGGCGACTCACCCGCCGCTTCCGGATGGACACGCCGGGCAACCCCTGGACCTGACCGCCCTCACGCTCTCGTCCGGCGAGGACGCCGCCCGGGGACACGGCGCGCACCCCGCTGGTACTGTTCGGGACACCGACTTCCCCTCGCTCACCCCGAACGAGGAGAACGACATGACGGTCGACGACCGCCAACGACTCGAACTGCACCGACAACTCGAAACGACACTCGGTCGGCAGCACGCCGACACCCTCATGGCTCATCTCCCACCGGTCACCTGGGATCAGGTCGCCACGAAGGACGACCTCGATGCGAACCGCACGCTCCTGCGCGCCGATATCGAGGCGATGGGGAACGGGCTCCGGTCGGAGTTGGCGTCGCTGGAAGCCGGGCTCCGCACCGACATGCACACCATGGAGACCGGACTCCGCAACGACGTGGAGACGATGGAGACGAGACTCCGGACCGACATGCTCAACACGGAGACGAGACTCCGGTCCGACATGCAGACGATGGAGGCCGGCCTGCGCACCGACCTGCAGACCATGGAGACCGGCCTGCGCACCGACATGCAGACCATGGAAGCTGGCCTGCGCACCGACCTGCAGACCACGGAAACCGGACTGCGCACCGACCTGCACACACTCGGCACGACGGTCCGGGCCGAGATACAGGTGTCGGCTGCCGATCTCCGGTCGGAGATGCACGACCAGAACAGCCGTCAGCTCCGGTGGATCCTCACGTTCATGGCGGGGTGGAGCACCCTGCTGCTCGCCGCCGTCCAGCTCCTGCCCTAGCCGGTCAGGGGCAGCCCATCACCCACACGAGCTCGGCGTCGAGATCGACGGTGCCCTCGGTGTCGGGCGAGGTCGCATCGAGCGTCCCGGTGATGCGCAACGTCGTGCGGCGGTCGTTCGGGATGAAGTCGGGCGCCGCGTTGTCGTGCTCGAGGACCTCGAACGTGCCAGGGCCCTCGTAGCTGCGCATCGCCATCATGTCGCCGTCGGGGATGATGATGAACCGGAGTTCGTCGGTCTCGAACGAGCCGGTGCCGCCCCCGCTCAGGTCCTCGTCGATACTGACGTCGACCTGCGCCGCCGTGAGCATCGTGTCGGCCTCCTGCACGTTGACGCTGATGCCGAACCGCCCGTCGCTGCAACCGCCGCCGCTGATCCAGCTCAACGACGCGTCGTCGACCGCGTAGGTCACGTCCTCGGCACCGGCCACCACGATCTGGCCCGACACGAACCCGCCGAAGCCGGGTCCCTCCTCGCCATCGGTGTCGTCGCCGTCGTCCGAGTCGTCACTCGGCTGATCGCTCGGTTCGTCCGACGCCGGCGCGTCGTCGAGATCGTCGAGCGAGACGTCGTCGTCATCACCCCCACATCCGGCGACGACGATCGCCGCCACGATCGCCATCGATGCCCACTTCCGTCCCTGATACCGCATGACGCAAGCGTAGACACACCCCTTCGGGCGGCACTCGAGCCACTCGTTCGCCTCCTGGACGTCGAGGCCCGCGAAACCTCGCGACACCCGATCCGTAGGGTGTCGCGTACCGACTTCCCCTCCGTACTCACCGAGACACATCACGAGCCACGGAGGCCGAACATGAATGCTTACCCCGATCCACGGGACACCGCCGACGTCGCATTCGAAGATCCACAACGCCGACTGGACGATCGAACTCGGGCCCGACCGCCTACTGACCATCCACTACCCCGACGGCACCATCCACAACACCGGTCCACCCAACCGGCGAGCCGCCTGACCCGACCCGAGCCCGACTGTCCGGGTCGGGTGATCGTCGGGCACAACAGCTCCGCCGCGTTGCGCCCTCAGACCACCCGACCCTGATGCAAGCCCATCAGCCGACGAGCAGCTCTCCCGACATCCCCTCCATGATGTGAGGTGGGCCGCTGCCGAACTCGCCGTGCACCGATCCGACGGGAACGAAGCAGACGTACATCCATCGTCCCTCGGTCAGGTCGATGATCGAGCTGGCCGACTCGCCCTCCGGTGCGAACACACCTCCGCTGATCTGCACGGACTGTTCGAGTTCCTCCATCGGGAGCGCCAGCAGTTCGTCGAGCGTCAGGTCGACGTCGTCGTTCACCCTGGCGAACCCCATCTCGTGCGACTCGCCCGTCGACGACTGATTCACGAGGGTGAAGATCGTCGGGCCGGCGTCGACCTCGTTCGGCACGCCACCGAACGCGTAGTCGACCGCGGCGACCTCGATCACCGGCAGACCGCAGCCGTCACCGAGCCACGGGTAGACCACGGCCTGTGCCTCGGCGAACTCTGGCGACTCGAATGCGCTGAAGTCCCCGGTCGTCGCGACCGCCTCGACGGCATCGGCCATCACCGTCACCTCGTCGGCGATCTCGGCCGGCAGGTTGGCCCGCAGCGTCTCCAATCGCGGCATGATCTCGGTCTCGATATACGGACCGAGGGCTGCCTCGTCGTCGGACGGAGCAGCCTGGAAGGCGGTCTCCACACCGACGAACGAATCGCAGAACGCAGCCGTGTCGTCGGCCGACGGTGTCGTCGCCGGCGCCGTCGAAGCCGGAGAGGTCGTCGGCGCCGCGGTCGTCGGCGCCGCCGTTGACGCGGGGGTCGTCTCGGCAGTCGTGGTGTCGGTCAAGGGTTCCGTCGTCGACGGGGTCGTCTGAATCGGGGCCTCGTCGGCGTCGCCGTCGTCACCCTCGTCATCGCCGCACGCCACCAGCGCCACGGCGGCGAGCGCCACGGCAGCGAGCGAACGGCGGCGGCGGCGCCACGTCGTTCGCCTCCGATCGCGAAGGTCGGCTCGGTTGCTGTTCATGGTTCACACTCCCTGGTCGTCACGAACGGAACCAGTGGCGGTTCCGCACTCGACCACGGATACGCGACCCGTGCTAGCGGTGTGTTAGCGGCCACGCACACCGACGGACCACGGACGGCGTCAGGAGTGCTACGTTGCGCGATCAGTGGCGCGATCGTTCCGATTCGAGTCGCCGACAGCGGCTCGCCCCCTGCTCGCACGACCCCGACTCGACGCCGTTCTGCAACAACGTTTCGATCTCCCTGTGATCACAATCGTCGCAGGTGCGGGTTTCGGGAAATCCACCGCCGTGGCAGCCGCACTCCGAGACAACGCCGAGTCCCCGCAGGGTGACGACTGCTGGCTCACCTGCGAACCCGCCGACAACGACGCCGGGCATCTGGCGTTCGGTCTGTGGTCGGCGCTCCACCCTGGCACCCCCGTCGACCGTGCCGGTGTGAGGCCCGGCGCGGCGGCTCTGACGGAGGCGATCTGGGCGCGCGCTCCGCGGCACGTCTGCCTGATCCTCGACGACGTCCACGACGTCCACCGAGGTTCGTCCGGGGCGCAGCTCCTCGACGAACTCCTACGATCGCTGCCGACCAACGGGCACATGCTCCTCGTCGCGCGCACGAAACCGCCGGTCGGCCTCGCTCGCGCCCGCGCACTCGGTCATGTCGCCGACGTCACCGAAGCCGACCTCGCCTTCACCGCGGACGAAATCCACGCGTTTGCCGCGATGCGTCACATCGACAGTGGACAACTGGAGCAGGTCGGAGGTTGGCCCGCCCTCGCCGAACTCACCGCCGGCGCCGGCTCGAACGGAGTCGGCGAGTTTCTCTTCGAAGAGGTACTCGCCCGACGCTCGCCCGTCGATGTCGAGGTGATCGAGACCGTCGCCCTCGTCGGGAGCGCCGACCACGAGCTCGCCGCCGACGTCGCCGGGATCTCGCTCAGCAGCAACGACTTCGCTCACCTGTTGTCCGACGTCCCGATGGCAGGCCACGACGACGGAGGATGGTGGACGCTCCATCCGCTTTGGGCAGACGCCATCCGGAACAGGGTGCATCCGGCACGTCGGCGCGACATTCTCCGACGTGCCGGTCGCGCGCTCCGTGTGCGGGATCCGATGCGCGCCATCGAGCTGCTGGTCGACAGCGACGCGGTCGAGGCTCTCGTCGAAGCCGTCCGGTCGCTCCTCGAGACCCCATGGGTCGACGCCCCGGCGGAGCAGCTCCTCGCCGCGCATCGTCGGATCCCGGTGTCCGCCTGCGACCGTCCGGAGGTCCAGCTGCTGCTCGCCGCGGCGACCGCCCCCACCAACCCGGTGGCGGCTCGTGATCTGCTCCGCCACGTCGCCGACCTCGCGGAGTCCATCGGAGACGATCGACTTGGCCTGCTCGCCGTCGAACGGCTCGTCGTCCTGTGCCATCGTCGCCAGGACGTGGCCGGGGTGATCGACGCATTCGCCCGAGCGGATCGCCTCGCGACCGGTGACCACACCCGAGCGACGGCGCTCGTCGTCCTTGGCAAAGCCCTGCTCGCAGAGGCTGCCGGTGACGCCACGCTCGTGCTCCACCACCTCGACCGCCTCGCCACCGGCGAACTCGACGGATACTGGCTCGCTCCGGTCGCTTGGATGCGCGCCCAAGCGCTGCTGGCACTCGGCCACCCCGGAGCAGCCCTCGCGGAGAGCACGATCGCCATCGAGTCGGCACCGATCGGCCTGCGAGGTGAGTTTGCGATGCTGCACGTCAACGCCCTGGCTCTCGCCGGACGATGCGAGGAGGCGCTCGACTTGGTCGAGTCGACCATCGAGCTGCTCGACCGGTACGGCACGATCGAGGCACGTGCGATGGCGCGCGGCCAGGCGGTCCAACGTCTCGCCATCGTCGGCCAGGTCGAGTGTGCTCGTCACTATCTCGAGACCGCCCGCGACATCGCCGGCCCCGAGCCGCCCGCGCCGGTGCACGCCAACCTCGCCGCCGCAGAGACCGCCCTGGCGATCGCCACGTGCGACGAGGACCGAGCCCGAGATGTCATGGCGCGGTCGATCGAGCGCCACCCGCTCGGCGTCGGCCGACATCAGTACCACGAGCGACGTCGGCTCGCACTGAGCTACGTCCTGCTCCCTGCGACTCGTCGATTCTGGGATGAGGAGCCGCTGGGTCCTGTGTTCCTGCACGCCCGAGAGTCGGCACAGGCCCTCGTCGCCGTGCGCGAGGACGGAGACCTGCGGCTGGCCGGCCGGCTGCGAGCATCGCACTGGGAGAGCGCCTGGGCGATGATGCCGCTTCCCTGGGGGATCGAGCTGGCGTTGGCCGGGAGTGCAGCAGGATCCGAGCTGGCGACCGAGGCGCTGTCGGCGCTGCCTCCCGCCCGTTCCGACGTCATCCATGCGATTGCGACACGGTCCGACGTCCCGGCGGTCTCGAGACGCGCCGCCGATGTGCTGCTCACCATGCCCCAGGTCCCGACACATCCCGTGCACGTGCAGGCCCTCGGGCCGCTCAACGTCGCGCGAGCTGGTCGAGCGGTCGACGACCCGAACTGGCGACGGGGTCGGGTTCGGTCGCTGCTCGCCTTCCTCGTCACACGCCGTTCGACGACCCGCTCCGCCGCAGCGGCAGCGTTGTGGCCCGATCTCGACGAAGCAGCGGCCGACCGCAACCTGCGCGTCACCCTCTCGTACCTGCACGGGGTGCTCGAGCCGGGGCGTCCGTCCGGCACCCCAACATTCGTCGTCCGCACCGACGGCGGTCGACTCGAACTGACCGATCAGCGACCGGTGATCATCGATGTCGACGAGTTCGAGCGAGCAATCTCCGCTGCGGCCGTGGAGCAACAGCGCGGTGCACCGGCGACCGAAGTGCGTCACCTGCTCGACGCCGTGACGTGCTACCGGGGGCCCTTCCTCGCCGACCTCGGCAACGAGGAGTGGGTGCTCGACGAGCGGGACCGGTTTCGGGTCGCCTTCGTCGCAGCAGCCGTGCGGGCCGGCGAGCTGGTCCTCGCTTCCGGCGATGCGTTGGCCGCTCGCGATTTGGCCGCGCGCGCGATCGCCGAGGAGCCATGGTCGGAGCCGGCCCGTCGCCTCCTCGTCGCTGCCTACCTCGAGTCCGGTGACCGCGCCGCGGCGCGACGTGCGCTGGTCGCCTGCCGGGCGATGCTCGAGGATCTGGGCGTCCGGGCCGAGCCCGAGACGGAGATCCTGGCACGCCGGCTCGGCGAATCGCCCTGAGGGGCGCGACCTCCCGGTCTGCCTCCAACCCCCACTCGACCATCGCAGGTTGACAGGTGGATCGGTCGGTCTTAATGTACAACTATATGGTTGTACATTCTGCGACGGAGTTGAGCGACGACGAGGTCGACCGGATCTTCCGGGCCCTCGCCGACGCGACACGCCGCGACATCGTGCGCCGCACCCTGGCCGGTGAGGCGACGGTGTCGGAGCTGGCCGGCGCCTACGACATGTCGTTCGCCGCCGTCCAGAAGCACGTCGCCGTCCTCGAAGGAGCAGGCCTCGTGACCAAGCACCCGAACGGCCGCGAACGCATCGTCCGCGGCAACCCCGACGCCATCCGGCGAGCCCAAGCGCTGCTCGACCGGTACGAGCAGATCTGGCGGTCGCGCATCGACCGCCTCGACGCCCTCCTCGACGAGGACGGGTAACCCACCCCAACCGCCCCACCCAGCAACGAAGAGAGACATCATGCCCATCACCTCGGTCGAGAAGGATCTCGACAACCTCACGATGACCGTCACCGCCGACTTCACCGCCAGCCGCCAGCGACTGTGGGAGGCCTACACCGACCCCCGCCAGATCGAGAAGTTCTGGGGACCGGTCGAGTGGCCCGCCACCTTCGTCCGCCACGACGTGTTCGTCGGCGGCAAGTCGCACTACTTCATGACCGGACCCGAGGGCGAACGCTCCGCCGGGTTCTGGGAGTTCCTCAGCGTCGACGAGGGCAAGTCGTTCGAGGTCCGCGACGGGTTCGCCGGCGCCGACGGCGAGGAGAACACCGACATGCCGTCGATGCGGATGACGTTCTCGTTCGAGGACACCGACCAGGGCTCCCGACTCGTCACCACCACCCATTTCGGTTCGCTCGACCAGCTCGAGCAGCTGCTCGAGATGGGCATGGAAGAGGGCATGACCTCGGCGATGGGTCAGATCGACGACGTCCTCGCCGACCTCCAGTCGTTCGCCGCCGGCCGCGACACCGAACTCCAGATCCTGTCCGACACCCAGATCCGCGTGACCCGCATCATCCGCGGCACGGTCGACCAGGTGTGGCGAGCACACCACGACCCCGCGCTGATGCAGCAGTGGCTGCTCGGCCCCGACGGCTGGACGATGCCCGTGTGCGACGTCGCCACCGAGGTCGGCGACACCTACCGGTACGAGTGGGCCCCGAACGACGGCACCGAGGGCGAGCGGTTCGGGTTCGTCGGTGAGCTCCTCGAGTCCGACCCGCCGCATCGCGAGGTCGTGACCGAGCAGATGATCGGCATGGACGGCTCGACCACGAACGAGCTCACGCTCACCCCGCGCGAGGGAGGGACCACCCTGCTCAGCGTCGTCACCACCTACCCGAACGCCGAGGTTCGCGACATCGTGATCGCCACCGGCATGGTCGACGGGATGGAAGCCAGCTACGCCCGTCTCGAGCGCGTCGTCCTGGCGTGAGCGGGCACCGCGTGACGGCACCGGTGATCGAACCGGGCACCAAGCCGAAGGGACCGGCGTCGTACTTCCCCTCGATCGAGACGACGTACGGGCGCCCGATCCAGGACTGGCTCGACATCGCCGCCGACGAGTTGGCCGCCGGTCGCCCACACATGGAGGTGGTCGCCCTCCTGAAGAACGACCACGCCATGGGCCACGGCCACGCCAACGCCGTCGTCGCCTACACCAAGTCCGCGCTCACCTGACCAGCACGGATGTGGTCAGACCAGGTCCGTGCCAGGGCCGATCGGATGTCCGAGTCCTGCGGCACGGACCTGGTCTGACCACATCCGTGTACCTTGCTGTCGATGGGGAAGGGGGCGCGGCTGGGGCGGGTGCGGCGGATCGACATCCCCGTCGTCGAGGCGTCGGGTGCGGCGAGCCGGATCGCCGCCGACGGGTCGCGACACGTGCTCGTCATCGGCGACCGCACGGCCGAGGTCACGACCGGTGTCGTCGACGACGAGACCGGCGACATCACGTGGCGCGTGGTCGATCTCGCCGACGTCGACGCGTGGCCCGAGATGCAGGGCGACAGCCAGTTCGAGTCGATCGCCGCCGACGGCGCAGCGACGGTCGCGGTGATGCGCGAAGACCCACCGGTCGTCCTCGTCGCCGACGTCGACGAGCGGCGGCTCCTCTGCCGGATCACGCTCGGCGACGAACCCGCGCTGGTCGGCATGTGGGACGAGGCCAACTCCCGCGGCGAGGGCCTGGCGTTCCTCCGCGGCGGGCGGTTGCTCGTCGCCAAGGAGAAGCACCCGCCGGCGCTCGTCGAGTTCGCGCCCGACGGGGTCGAGGCGCGCGGCATCGGGCCCGACGACTTCCTCGGCCCGTCCGAGCGGTGGGAGTCACCGTCGGGCGAGGTCACCTTCCGCGCCGTCGCCGTGTGGCCGCTCGTCGGCGAGGCAGAGCGGTCGATGCGCGACATCAGTGCGGTCGGCGGGACCGACCACGGAGACATCTGGTTGCTGAGCGACCGGTCGCGCAGCATCGCCCGGCTCCGGCTCGACCCGCCGCTGTCTCCCGAAGGCGGACCGATCGACGAACTCGACCAGGTCGTCCGGCTCCCCAAGCACAGCCACAAGCCGGAAGGGCTCGCCCGGCTCCGACCCGGCGAACTGCTGGTCTGTCTCGACACCGACTCGACCGAGCAGAACGGCCTCGTCGTCCGAACGCCCGACTGAATGGGGTCGGATACGTTTCGTCGGTCCCGACGAAACGT
>JAGQSS010000129.1 GCA_020439405.1 Ilumatobacter sp.
CAGCACGCCGGTGATGGTGCGCTTGGCGTTCGGCTGGCGTTGCGGCGGGCAGGCCACCTCCACCGCCAGCACGTGCTCGTCGCTCAGCCTCGCCAGGCCGGTGATGTCGAAGCTGTGCGGGAAGAAGTAGCCCTCGGGATCGCCCAGGTAGGCGCCGTCGAGGAACACGTCGGCCTGGTAGAAGACCCCGTCGAGCGTCACCCACCGGCGGCGACCCTCGGCCGGTTCGGCCATGGTGAAATGGCGCCGGAACAGGAGCGGGTCGTCGTTGTCGGCGAAGTCGGGGTGGTGCCGCCAGTGGCCGGGTACCTCGATCTCGGCCCAGCCGCTGTCGTCGACGTCGAGGCCGATCGCGTTGCGTCGGGCGTCGTCGTCGGCGCGCATCGCACGCCAGGTGCCGTTCAACTCCACGGTCGGGAGCGTACCCAGGTCGCACAGTCTGGTAGTCGTGCCACCACCGACCGACGACAACCGAGGGGCACTCGGGAGGGGAGCATCGATACTCTCGCCCTGTGTCTTCCCCCTGGACCCGACTCGTCGACCGGCGTGGCGTCGCGGATGCGATCCCGTTGTTCATCCCGGCGATCCCGTTCGGATTCGTCGTGGGCCTCGCCGTCACCGAGGGCGAGATGCCGATGTTCATCGGATGGTTGACGTCGCCGATCATCTTCGCCGGCGCGGCGCAGCTCGCCGTCGTCACGCTCGCCGGCACGGCGTCGCTGTGGTCGGTCATCGTCGCCGGCGTCGTCATCAACACACGTCACGTGATGTACAGCGCCGCCCTCGCGCCGAGCTTCCGACACCAGCCGCGCTGGATGCGCTGGGTCGGTCCGTACGTCCTGATCGACCAGACGTTCGCCCTCACGTTCCTGAGGGCCGACCGACCTCCGTCGGAGTTCCGCCGCTATTACCTCTCGGTCGGGTTCTTCCTCTGGTTCTGCTGGCAGATCACCGTCGCCCTCGGCATGCTCGTCGGGCCGATCGTCCCGGATTCGTGGCGGCTCGCGTTCGCTCCGGCGGTGATGTTCCTCGGCATGGTCCTGATCGCAATCGAGAAGGTGCCCCAGACCACTGCAGCGTTCGTCGGCGGGTCCGTGTCGCTGGCGGCCGCCGGCTTGCCCGACCGTCTGGGCATCCTCGTCGGCGCCGTCGCCGGCGTCGCAGCCGGCACCCTCGCCGACTACCGGTTCGGCGATCGGCCGGTGCGGCGCGTGGGGGTGGCGGCATGAGCGTCTGGTCGGCACTCGCACTCACCCTCGTCGTCGGTGCGATCACCTACGGCATGCGGGCGATCGCGATCGTCGGGCTCGCCGGCCGGGAGATCCCGCAGCCGATCCAGCGGGCGTTGCGCAACGTGGGCCCGGCGGTACTCGCCGCGCTCGCCCTCAACCTGGCGGCCGGCGGCGAAGGGAGCGTCGGCCTGACGTGGCCCGAGGGGCTCGCGTTGGTCGCCGCCGGCATCACCGCGTGGTTCAGCCGCAACGTGATCGCCACGCTCGTCGCCGGCATGTCGGTCCTCTGGATCGCCGAAGCCCTGCTCTGACGAACGCCCCACGTGTCGCCGTCGGTGACCGTTCGGGAAATGGCGCGACGGTGACGGCGAGGTGTCCTCGCAGTGTCGTGGCGGTGTCGTCCACGGAGCGACCCGGCTAGCTTGTCCGGTCGAATGTCGTCCTCGTTGTACGCCACCAAGCTCCGCGCCGACCGGGTGCCCCGATGGCTCCGAGGCATCTTCGTCTTCCTGCTGATCTACGTCTTCCTCGTCGGGGTCTCGTCGCTCGAGGCCGGGATCAACGTCATGGGTTCGGATACCCAGGAGCGCCTCTTCTCCAATGTCAGCAATCCGCTCGCCGGGTTGTTCATCGGCATCCTCGGGACCGTGCTCGTGCAGTCCTCCTCGGCGAGCACGTCGGTCATCGTCGGCCTGGTGGCGTCCGGAGCGCTCACCGTCGACCAGGCGGTGCCCATGATCATGGGCGCGAACATCGGGACGACCGTGACCAATACGCTCGTCTCGCTCGGCCACGTGCGCCAGTCGAACGAGTTCCGACGGGCGCTCGCGGCAGCGACGGTGCACGACTTCTTCAACCTCGCTGCCGTTGCGATCCTCCTGCCGCTCGAACTGGCAACCGGATTCCTGTCGAACAGCGCGAGCTGGGTCAGCGAGCAGCTCGTGGGTGCGGCCGGCGCCGAGTGGGAGAGCCCGGTCAAGGCGTGGGTCAAGCGCCCGGTCGGCTGGATCGAGGACGCGTTGACGGCATTCACCGACAACCCGAACGTCGTCGGTGGGCTCATGGTCGCGTCGGGCCTGCTGATCGTGCTGGGTTCGTTGATCTTCATCACGAAGAACATGAAGACCCTCGTCGCCGAGCGGGTCGAACGCTCGATGAACGCGATCCTCGGTCGCGGGGCCGGATTCATCGCCATCGTCGTCGGAGCGTTGATCACGGTCGCGGTGCAGAGTTCGAGCATCACGACCTCGATCCTCATCCCGATGTCGGCCGCAGGTGTCATCTCCCTCCGGAATGCGTATCCGGTGACGTTGGGCGCGAACGTCGGCACCACGATCACCGCCTTGCTCGCCGCGTTGGCGGCGAGTCGCCCCGAGGCGCTCACGATCGGGCTCGTCCACACGTTCTTCAACGTGGTCGGCATCGTGATCTTGTTCGGTCTGCCGTTTCTGCGACCGTTGCCGATCAAGGCGGCCGAGAAGCTTGCCGACGTCGCCGTCGAGCGGCGAATGCTCGCGGTCGGCTACGTCGTGACCACCTTCATCATCATCCCGCTCGTCGGGATCGCAATTCTTCGCTGACGTCAGGAGTCCGTCATGGTCATGTCCTTCTTCCGCCGGAACAACGAGGAGTCCGGCCTCGAACACATCGCTCAGCAGACGATCTCGATGCTCGGCGACGCCCGGCACTCCTTCGATCTCGCCTCGACCGTCGTCCTGAGTGGTGCAGAACCGGCGTCCGTGGGTGCCGACATCGAGAACACCGATCAGCGGATCAACGAGTCGGAACAGCGGCTGCGGTCCGAACTCGTGGTGCACATCGCGGTGCGCGGCGGTGGCGACATCGGGGCCGTGCTCGGATATTCGTTGCTGCTCAAGAAGATCGAACGCATCGGTGACCAGGCGAAGAACATCTTCGAGCTCGCGGCCGACGGCGTCACGCTCGTCGGATCGGACGACATCGACGAGTTCGTCGTCCGGCGGCAGGAGATTTCGCGGATGTACGTGGAGGCGGCCGACCTGCTCGCCTCGCAAGACATCGACGCGGCACGAGACTTCCTCAAACGATCGTTCGCACTCAACGAGCTCTGCGGCGCCAAGGTGCGCGAGTACATGCACACCGATCGTCCCGGTTCGTGGGCCGTTCCACGGGCGATCCTGTACCGCTATTGGAAGCGAATCGTCGCGAACCTCGCCGGCGTCGTCACCGCGGCGATCGAACCGTTGCAGCACATCGACTACCTGGACGACGGTCGGACCGACATCGACGACGATTGATCGTGTCGTCGCGGCCACGGTGTCCAACGGCTGCGATCTCCGATGCCGGTGCCGAAGGGCTAGGTTCGGGTCATGAGCGATCGCGCGGCGACCCTGGGCCAGCTCCGAGCGTCGGGATGGCAGTCCCGGCCCGTGAAGGACGAGATCCGGGCGAACGCGGTCGCCAAGATCAGCGCGGGCGAACCGCTCTTCGACGGAGTGCTCGGCTACGAGGACACCGTCATGCCGCAGCTCGAGAACGCGCTGCTCGCGGGTCACGACGTGATCTTCCTCGGCGAACGCGGTCAGGCCAAGACCCGCATGATCCGCTCGCTCACCGGACTCCTCGACGAATGGATGCCGATCGTCGCCGGCAGTGAGATCAACGACGATCCGTATGCCCCGGTCTCGAAGCACGCACGCGACCTCGTCGACGAGATGGGTGACGAGGCACCGATCACCTGGGTGCACCGTGACGACCGTTTCGGCGAGAAGCTCGCCACGCCAGATACCTCGATCGCCGACCTGATCGGCGAGGTCGACCCGATCAAGGTCGCCGAGGGTCGGTACCTCAGCGACGAACTCACCCTGCACTACGGCCTCGTCCCGCGCACGAACCGCGGCATCTTCGCGATCAACGAGTTGCCCGACCTCGCCGAGCGCATCCAGGTCGGTCTGCTGAACGTGCTCGAGGAGCGCGACGTCCAGATCCGCGGCTACAAGATCCGACTGCCGCTCGACGTGATGCTGGTCGCGTCCGCGAACCCCGAGGACTACACGAACCGCGGCCGCATCATCACGCCGCTCAAGGACCGGTTCGGCAGCCAGATCCGCACCCACTATCCGCTCGACGCCGAACTCGAGTTCCGGATCATGGCGCAGGAGGCACGCTCACTGTCGGTCGGCGAGACCGCCGGCGTCGTGGTGCCGCACTACCTCGGCCAGGTGGTGGCGACGTTCAGCCAGCTCGCCCGGGCGTCGAGCCACGTCAACCAACGCAGCGGCGTGTCGGTCCGCCTGTCGGTCTCGAACTACGAAGCGCTCGCCGCCAATGCGCTGCGACGAGGACTCCGGGCCGGCGAGCGTCACATCGTGGCCCGCGTCGACGACCTCGACGCGCTCGCCGCCAGCTCGATCGGCAAGATCGAGATCGAGGCGCTCGAAGACGGCCGCGAAGGCGTCATCTTCGACAATCTCGTGAAGGGTGCCGTCCTGACCGTGTTCAACGATCGCGTCGATCCGTCGTACACGACGCCGATCGTCGACGCGTTCGACGAGGGACTGATCGTCCACACCGGCGAAGACCTGACGAGCGACGAGCTGGCCTCGCTGGTCGAGCGTGTCCCGGCGTTGCGCGAGCCGGTCGATGCGTTGCTCGAGGGTGACACGTCGACGGGAGCGATTGCGGCCGCGACCGAGTTCCTCCTGGAGGGCCTGCACCTGAGCAAGCGACTCAACAAGGACGAGTCGGGCCAGAAGGCCACCTACCGCAGCCGCTGATCGTCGCGTCCCTGGGGCGACCTCCGCCGGCGATCGTGTCAGTCGTGATCGGGTGACATGAAGACGGTGACGGCCTGCCAGCGGTGCACACCGTCGGGACTCTGGCCGGCGTCGACGATCACCTCGTCGGCCACCAGACGGATCATCCCGAGACCGCGTCCGGACGGGTTCGTCGCCGGCGGGATCCGCCAGGCATTGACCGGCGGGATGCCCCTGGGATGGTTCGGCCCGGGAGACGTCACGGTCACCACGACCGACTCGCCCGCGAGGCTGACGTCCATCGTCACGATGCCGGTCGTGCAGTGCTCGAACGCATTGGTGACCAGCTCGGAGGCGACGAAGCGTGCCCGTTCGATCACCTCGTCCGCCGCGCGCCCGGCGCAGTGTTCCGAGACCGCGTCACGAGCCCGACGTCCGACCTCCGCCCGGCGCTCCAGCCGCATCGCCCGCCGCGTCGGGAATTCCGACCTGGTGGGCGTCTCGGCTTCGCTCGGTCTCGAGATCGTCGCCCCACTCATGGTCGGTGGGTGTCCCGGTCGGACGAAGATCAAACCGTCGCGGCGCGACCTTGCGCCGACCTTGCCGGACGAGGCTCGTTCGGACACGAGGGGCGGCCGTCCGACCCGACTTCCGCCACCGACCGCGTTGAGGTGGCCCCTGATCGAACGCAGCGCGAACGAGTGACGGCGACGGTGACCCTGCCCCGGCCCACGGGTGGTCCGACGTCGATGTTCCCATTCCGTCATCGTTCTGTAATACTTGCGGGGTGTTGGTTGGGAACACCATGACGAGACGTCGCGCCCTGGGCGCGGCTGCCGCACTGGTCGCAGTGCTGTCGTCGTCGTTGCCGGCCGCCCCGGTTGCCGCTGACCACGACGGCGCGGCCGCCGACCAGGCGGCACGCGAGATCCTCGAGGCTCGCGCTCGCGCCAACGCCGCGGCGCAGGCGGTGTTCGACGCGGAGTCGGAGCTCGAGACACTGTCCGTCGAGCTGGCCGACGCCGAAGCGGACTTCGCCGAGACCGAATCCGCCGTCGCCGCCCTCCGCGACGACCTCGCCGAGTCGGCGGTTCGTCAGTTCGTCGGGGGCTCCGGGCAAGGCATCCCGCTGTTCACCGGCGTCGCCGAGATGAACCAGCAGGGGGTGGCGCAGGTGTACACCGCCGTCGCCACCGAGTCGGAACTCGTCCGAGTCGACGATTACGAGCTCGCGCTCGACGAACTCGCGGACGCCCGCGACGACCTCGAACAGCGAACCGCCGCGACCGAACGCGCTCGTGAGCAGCACGCCGACCTGATGGCGGCCGCCGAAGCCGAGGTGTCCCGGTTGGAGCGCGTCGAGGCGGAGCGGCTCGAGGACGTCGCGGTGCAGCACGCACTCGAGCGGCGCCGCGCCGAACAACTCGACGAAGAGCGCCGTCTGGCCGACGCGGCGACGTCCTCCGACGCCGACCACGTGGCAGCGGGCCTCGACACCGGCGCGAACCCGACGCCGCAATCGTCGGGCGGCTCGGATTCGTCCGAGTCGTCCGACGACAGCACCGGCTCGTCCGGGTCGCCCGCCCCGTCGGGCAGTTCCGGTTCGTCCGGGAGTTCGGGTTCGTCGGGCGGTTCCGGATCGTCGGGATCCACGGGCAGTTCCGTTTCGTCCGGCAGTTCCGGTTCGTCGGGCGGTTCGGGTTCGTCGGGTGGAGCGAGCGCCACCGGCCAGATCGTGTGCCCGGTCGCCGGACCGCACGGATTCGCCGACACGTGGGGCGCGCCGCGTTCGGGCGGACGACTCCACCAGGGCGTCGACATGATCGCGGCCGTCGGCGTGCCGATCGTCGCCGTCGAGGCCGGCCGGGTGGAGTACGGCCAGATCAGCAACGGCGCGCTGGTCGCCCGCCACTGGGGGGCGTCGGGCACCTACTACTTCTACGGTCACTTCTCGGCGTTCGAGGGCACCGACCGGTACGTCAGTCAGGGTGAGGTCATCGCGTACAACGGTTCGACCGGGACCCACACCCCGCACCTGCACTTCGAGATCCATCCGAACCGGGGCGTGCCGATCAACCCGTATCCGTACGTTCGCGCCGTCTGCTGACGACGTCCCCGAGCGCGCCCGGGCGCGCCCGAGTGGCGATCGTCAGTACAGCGACATCGGGTTCGGTACCGCGCCGACCGACTCCGGCGTCGGGCACGGGGCAGGCGTCGGTTGGCCGAGCGCCCACGGACGCGGACACGGGCGTCGCTCGAGGTGGGCGATCCATCGGCTGATGTAGTCGGGGATGGCCCAGGCGCCGGCGGTGGTCACGTGGATGCCGTCCCAGAACCAGTCGCGACGCGGGTCGCTGTACGTCGACCAGTCGGCCAGGTGGACGTCGTCGTACTGGGGCAATCCGACGATCGCTCGAAGGCTGACGTTCTTCTCCTGGTAGGCCTGCATCTCGGTCGGTCGATAGACCGCCGTGTTGTAGGTCTGCCAGAGCACGGTGTGGGCGCCCTTGGCCCGAGCCGCCTGGACGACGGCATCGAACTCGGCAGGGAAGTAGGTGAACCAGTCGTTGTACCCGGCCTTGATGTACACGATGTCGAAGGTGCCCGGCGCCGCGTAGATCGCCTCGACCGCCGTCGTCGGGCGGACGCCCGTGGTGGGGCTGACGCACGACTGACGGAGCAGCCGCCGGCAGTTGCCGCGGTCGTAGACCGCCTCGAAGCCGATCAGCGCCCGAGTGGTCTCGGGCTGGTAGATCAACGACGCCAGGGTCGAGTCACCGACGAGGAGGACGCGCGGCGGTGGCGGCGGCTGGTTCGAGCCGGCCGCCGTGGTGGATGCGGCCGGTGTGCCGGTGAACCATCCGGTCAGATCGACGATCAGGTCGGTGCTCGCGTGTGAGCGGTAGGCGAGACCGCTGGTGCTGACCCTGGTGATGGCCATGTTCGCGACGGTCTGGTCGCGGAATGCCGCGTTGACCGACGAGGTGTCGGGGAGCGGGGTGCGGGCGGGGAACGCGGTCACGTGGCCGGTCCGGTCGGGCGCGACAACGGTGAGGTTCGTGACCGCGGCCGATGCCCCGGCAACCGGGAAGGGCAGTTCGATCGTGCCGTTCTGCCAGAGCCGCCGACCTTCGAGTCGGGTGTCGAGCATCCGACTCGGATCGGCGGGTACGAACAGACCGACGTCGCTGTCGGCGGCGCCCGGCCCGGTGAACCAGCCGGCGAGGTCGACGATCAGGTGGCCGCCACCGAACGACTCGACCGTGAAACCACCGGCGTCGACCGGGAGCACCACGGACGCGGCGACGACTCGTCCGCTGCCGTCGAGATTGAGGAACGAGGTGTCGCCGGCCGGGCTGCCGGCGGGGTGGGCCGACAGGTGTCCGGCGTTCGGTTCGAGCACGCTCGTGATGTTCACGACGACCGCGGTGGCGTCGACGTCGACCTCGGACGGCAGGGCGATGTGGAGCGCACCGCCGGCGCCCAGTGGGCCCGACGGTGGCGTCGGCGTGCGGGTGTCGGCGAGACGCCGAGGCGCGACGGGGACGAATCGTCCGGCGCTGCTCGTGTCGGCCGGCACGAAGGCGGCGGTGATGTCGACGATCAGGTCGCCCGGACGATGCAGGTGGAACGCGAGGTCGCCGTCGGCGCCCAATCGGACGATCGCCGAGTTGGCGACGACCGACCAGGGGCGGGTGTTGAGGTTGGAGGTGGTGGGCAGTGTCGTCCCGCCCGGGTATGCCGTCACGTGGCCGAACTCACCGTTCGGCGGTGCGGTGAGCGTGACGGCGACGGCGACGGCGTCGTCGGGAACGTCCGGATGGCCGGCGACGTCGACCGTGAAGTTCTGGGTGTCGAGGCGGGTGCATCCGCAGTCGGCGGCGCGGGTGTCGGCGACGCGGATCGGGCCGACGGGGACCAACCGACTGGTGTCGGGTGCGGCCGACACCGGGGTCGATGGCGTCGTGGCCGGCACGAACAGGACCGTGGCGACGGCGACCGCGACACCGACGACGACGCCGGGCGACGACCGACGGCGCCTCGGTGTCGTCGTCCCCGTCGGTCGTGCCGTCCTGTTCGTTCCCGCCACTCGAACCCCCGATCCTCGGTCCCGCAGCGTAGTTGGTCCGCGCTCGGGGGCAGGTCGATCGGTCGGGTACCTTGGACCCATGGCGACCCGGTTCACCTACTCGCGGTGGGACGGTACCCAGCGCGGTTTCGATCTCGACGCCGACCTCTTGTTCGATCAGCTGACCGACGAACTGCTGTACCACGGTGACGTCAACGCGGCGCTGCGTCGCATGATGCAGGACGGGATGCGCGACGCCGACGGCAACCGGTTCGAGGGGCTCCGCGATCTGATGGAGCGGTTGCGCCGTGAGCGCCAGGAGCGCCTCGACCGCACCGATCTCGGTGGTGTGTACGACGAGATCTCGCGTGAACTCGACGACATCGTCG
>JAGQSS010000012.1 GCA_020439405.1 Ilumatobacter sp.
CGACCGGCATGGGCGTCCCACACCGCCGGTCGGCGTCGCGGGAGTCGTTCTCTTCTTGCGACGAGGCCGCTTCCCGCTCGGCTCGCCGGGCGGCGCGAGTCGCCCGCATCCGTTCGGCGTCCGACGCCCACTTCCGCGGTCGTCCGGGCTTCCGCTTCTCCTCCCCCATCCGACGCTCCTTTCAATCGGGAACCAGCCAGATTTCAGTTCCCGGTTCCCGGAAACCTTCCCGACTGCGCTCCCGAGTTCCCGGAAACCCTCCCGACCACCAAACCTGGCTCCCGGAAACCCTCCCGACTGGCCGCCCGGCGCTTGTGCCTCGTGAGCATTATCGGGTGCCCAATCCTGCGTATAGTGCCGGTTACCTCGTGGGTCAGAGCGTTGTGTTGAGCCGCTGATACGTGCGCCGCCTCGAAACCGAGCAGTTCTGGGCTGCTCCGGGGTATCTGGGGCTGTGACGATGAACTTCTGATCCGATCGCCCGGGCTCGAAGTCGCCGGTTCGTACTGTCGATCCCCGTTTGTCGACGGCGCGGCGATACCGGTCGCCGTGGGATCAAGGCGTGGCGTGTGCGCTGCGAGATGGCGGCCGGGCGGCGAGGCGGAATCCGAGGTTGCCGGTGGTGGACGTCGGTTCGTTCGATGTTCGTGCGGCGACGCGGTAGCGGTCGCAGTACGAGTCGTGGCAGAGGTACGAGCCGCCTCGGATGACTCGGGTGCGGCCGCTTGGTGGTCCGGTCGGGTTGTGTCCCCGGTCGAGGCGGTGTGTGTCGCGGTGGAACCAGTCGGCGCACCATTCCCAAACGTTCCCGGCGACGTTGTGCAGCCCGTATCCGTTCGGCGGGAACGCATCGGCCGGTGCGGTGCCGACGTAGCCGTCGTCGGCGGTGTTGTGGTCCGGGAACCTGCCTTCGAAGATGTTGCACATCGTCGCGCCGTGCGGGGTGAACTCGTCGCCCCAGGGATAGCGATGTCCCTCGAGCCCGCCGCGCGCCGCCCGCTCCCACTCTGCCTCGGTGGGAAGACGGCCTCCGACCCAGTCGCAGTAGGCGATGGCGTCGTTCCACGAGACGTGGACGACGGGATGCGTCATCCTCTCGGCGACGTCGGATTGCGGTCCCTCCGGGTGGCGCCAGTCGGCGCCTTCGACCTCGCGCCACCACGGCGCGGCAACGACACCACGGGTCGGTGGGAAGTCGTCGGGGAGGAGAAGGTGGAACACGAACGACGTGCCGAATCGTTCGGCTTCAGTTTCATGTCCGGTTGCGTCGACGAATGCGGCGAACTCGGCGTTGGTGACGGTGCATCGGCCGATCGCGTAGCCGTCGAGCACGACGTGTCGCGTGGGCCCCTCGCCATCGCTCGGCCAGCGGGTGTGCTCGTCGGTCCCCATCGTGAACCCACCGGCGGGGATGTCGACGAGGTCCAGATCGGCCGACACGGGATGTTCCGCCGGCGTTCGTTCGTCGCGCTCGGGCACGGTGCTGTGAGGGCGGCTCGGCGTACAGCACGCCGGCTTCTCACCCTCGTTCGACGTTGTCACGTGTCGTTCGGCTGTTTCGGGTCGTAGTCCAACGGGGCGCCCTTCGGAACGGCGTCGCGCTGCAGCGACGCCTGGAACTCGGCGACTCTGGGCATGAACACCTTGTAGAGCACCCAGGAGTGGACCTCGCCGAAGTTGTACGGGGTGTTCTCGTCGGGGTTGACGGTGAGGTTGTAGATGTGGGGTGTCGCCACCTTCTGGATCGGTGCGTAGCCGTTCTCGACGATGTGGGTGAGCACCTTGAAGTTCCGGTATCGCATGCCCACGAGCAGTTCGTCGAAGAACATCATGAAGTGCTCGCGTTCGGAGTGCTCCTGGTCACCGGCGAGGAACCGTGACTGGTCGACGCCGTCGAGGACGCGGTCGGTCGGGAGGTGGTCGGCGTGGCCCATGAGGTGCATGAGCGTCGGGTACCAGTCGACGACGTGGAACATCTCGTCGGATGCGCCGGTCCGCAGCCGGCCGGGCCACTGGACGAGGCCGGCGGTGCGGTTGTTGCCTTCGTAGGTGGAGAAGTAGCCGCCGCGCCAGTTGCCTTCCGAGCCCTGGTTGTTGGGTGCGTGGAAGGTGGTGTCGCGTCCGTTGTCGCCGGCGAAGATCACGATCGTGTTCTCTCTGATGCCAAGGTCGTCGAGCACGTCGAGGAGGCGTTGGAAGTCGCCGTCGATCATCTGGATGCAGTCGGCGACCGGGCCGCCGTCGGAGGAGTCGATGTACTCGTCTCGCGGCAACGTCGGGAAGTGCATGTTGGAGTGGTTGAAGTACAGGAAGAACGGCTCGTCGGCCTCGACCGAGTCGCGCATCCACTGCTCGCCCTTCTCGAGGAAGTCGAGGTCGATGTTCTTGCGGACCTCGCGGTCGAGCACCTTCACGTTCTCGAGGTGGCCGGGACCGGTCGATTCGATGATGTACTCGGGTTCGAGATCGGTGCGCTTGAAGAACTTGTCGTCGGGCCACATCGCGACGTCCCAGGTGTCGCCGATGCCGTACCAGTAGTCGAAGCCGTGATCGGTCGCGTAGCGGCCTTCCTCCTTGCCGCAGTGCCACTTGCCCATGATCGCGTTGCGGTAGCCGAGGTCCTTGAGCGACTGGGCGATCGTGGTCTCCCACGACACGAGCCCGTTGCCCGGCATCACCGACGTACACCCGGTCCGTACGGAATGCCGGCCGGTCATGAGTGCCGAACGTGTCGGCGTGCACTGGGCCTCGACGTTGTAGTTGGTCAGCTTCAGCCCGTCGTCCGCGAACCGGTCGATGTTCGGGGTCCTCGCGCCGAGTGTGATCCCACCGCCGTAGCAGCCGAAGTCGCTCGGGGAGATGTTGTCGACGTGGAAGAACAACAGGTTCGGACGGTCACTCATCGGCATGCTTCTCTCAGTCGGATCGGTGCGGGCCCGGTCGGCCGCTCGCTCTGATCTTCCCTCGCGATTCGGCCGGGCGCGCTATCCGAAATCTGCACGTTCCGGTCTGATCGAATCCGACCCATTTCCCGACCGGCTGGCCAACAGTAGTTTCCGGTTGCAATGACGCGCTGAGGGGAGCCCGACAATGGACGCGTTCCAAGCCATCTTCAACACGGTGCTGATCGTGTTCATCGTGACCACGATGCTGTCGGCCGGGTTCAACACCACCTTCGAGCAGGTCACCGCCGTACTGTCCAAGGCGTCGCTCGTCGCCGCCGTCGTGGTGGTCGGCTTCGTGATCCGGCCCATGGTCGGCTGGGGCACCGCGGAACTTTTCTCGCTCGCCACACCTGCCTTCATCGCGATGGCGCTGCTCTGGGCGTGCCCCGGCGCACCGTTCGGTGCGAAGCTCGTGATGACCGCCGATGCCGACATCCAGTCCGGGGCGGTCCTGCAGGTGATGCTGGCCTCCATCGGCAGCATCACCTTCGCACCCACAGCGAACGCGATCATCTCGGCCGCCGACCTCGGCGACGACGTGTCGCTGCCGGTCGGCGACCTCATCAGAACGGTCGCAGCGCTGCAGTTGATCCCGTTCGCCGTCGGCATCCTCACGCGCCACTGGGCCGAGGAGCGGGCCCTCGAATGGAACCAGTTCGCGCTGAAGACCTCGAGCATCACGTTCCTGTTCGTCCTCGCCGGCGCGCTGCTCGGCAGCTGGCAGACGGTCATCGATCTCGTCGGCTCGGCAGTCATCCTCGCGGCGATCGTCGCCTCGGCAGCGATGATCGCGATCGGCTACGTCGTCTCGACCGGACGCAGCGCGACCAAGCAAGCCGCTGCGCTGATCCAGCCGTGCACGAACTCGGGTCCCGCCTTCGCCGCCGTGGCGATCGCCTTCGACAACGATCCCGAGATCCTCGGCGCGATCACGGCCATCCTGCTGTTCCAGATCGTCGTGGGCTTGATGACGGCGAGCTTCTTCCACCACAGGCGCTCGGAGGTCTCCGGCGCCTCGCCCGCAGGCGCTGAAGGTGGATGAGTCAGTCCCCCGGCACGAGACGTTCGTGGGTCACCTCGCCACGATCGGATTCGGACCGTGCCCGACGCACCGTCACCGACGGCAACTCGCCATACGTGGAGTGATAGTCGGCGGCGAAGCGCCCGGCATGGGCGAACCCGTGGTCGGCGGCGACGTCGGTGACCCGGTCGGCCGCTGGGCCGCTGAGTGCCAGTCGCGTCGCTTGGAGCGCCCGGTGCCGCAGGTAGCTCGCGACGCCGAGGCCGGTGACGTCGGAAAACGCCTGCTGCAGACGTCGTTCGGAGACTCCGACCGCCCGGCACAGCGTCAGTACCGGTGGACGCCAGGTCGCGGTTCGCTCCAGGTGTTCGAGGCACTCGCAGACGATCTGTTGACTGGTCCAACCGCGCGCGCCGGTCGTGGTCTCGCCGGGATCACTGACCAGTTCGACCACGGCTTCGAGGAGTCGATCGGCCGCATCTTCGGCCGGCTCGACGCGGGTGTGCTCCTCGAAGAGCCTCGTGAAGAGGCTCGCTCGGTCGGGTCGATACACCGCCCGGTGGCCCGCCGTGGGTGGGCGTCGTCCGAGGACGGCGGCACCCGCCTCGATGTCCTCCCATCGGAACGTCGCGAGCGCGAACCGCAGCCCGATCGGGTCGCGGGCGACCTGGCTCGATCCGGGTCCGTAGACGAACGTCGAGCCGCGCTCGAGTTCGACACCGTCCCACATCCCGCCGGGTGGTGTCTGCAACATCGAGACGGCGATGAGGACGTCGTCGTCGGCCGTCGCCTCCCCGGCGATGGGGAACCCGATGTCGACGTGTGCCACGCTCTTGTCACCGAAGTGGTCCAGCGTGATGTCGGTCGTGCGGTCGGAACCGCCGGTTCGCACGAGTTCGCCCGTGACGCCGGGGAGGGCCATCACGTAGGCGACCCCGTCGTCGGCCCGCAACCCGACCGTTGGTCGATCGCGCGCCTCCTCGACCCGGTCGGTCATGCGGTCGTCGCCGTCCACGACCACGATGGTAGTCCTCGCCGTGAAGGCCGTCCTTTCCTGCGTGCCGTGGTGTGATGCGCTTCCCGGTCCAGTCACCTCGGTCGCTGTTCTCCCGTCGGTCGGCTCGCGACGACGCGATGAGCGGTCTCGTCCTGGGCGTCGAGAGCGTGCCCGACGGCCTCGCGAGCGGGCTGCTCGCCGGCGTCAACCCGGTCGCGGGTCTGTACGCCTACATGTTCGGCGTGGCGGGCGCTGCGCTGTTCACGAGCACCGCGTTCATGGCGGTCCAGGGAACCGGCGCGATGGCGATCATCATCGCCGACGTCGATCTCGCGAGTCGTGACGACCCGATCCGGGCGCTCTACACGCTGTCGATCCTGACCGGCGTTGCAATGATCCTGGCCGGTCTGCTGCGACTCGGGAGCTTCCTGCGCTTCGTGTCGAACTCGGTGATGACCGGATTCATCAGCGCAGTCGGCATCAACATCGTGCTGGGACAGCTCGACGACTTCACGGGCTACGCCAGCTCCGGCGCCAACCGGGTCGCACGGGCCGTCGACCTCGTGCTGCACGTGTGGGAGGTCGACGTGGCGACCACTGCGGTCGGTGCCGCCACGATCGCCCTGATCGTCGTGCTCCAACGCACCGTCCTCGGCGCGCTGGGGCTCGTCGTCGCCGTGTTCGCAGGATCCGCGCTGGCAGCACTGCTCGCAGCGTTCGATCGTGAGACCGCGCTCGTCGCCGACATCGCCACGGTGCCGAGTGGGCTGCCCGCTCCGACCCTCCCGGTCATCGCCGACGTCCCGGCGCTGATCGTCCCGGCGGTGTCGCTCGCGTTCGTCGGCCTGATCCAGGGTGCCGGCGTGTCGGCCGGCTTCCCCAACGAAGACGGATCCGAGACGAACGAGTCACAGGACTTCGTGGCCCAGGGTGCCGGCAACCTGGCGTCAGGGCTGTTCCAGGGCATGCCGGTCGGCGGCTCGATGTCGGCGAGCTCGTTGATGGTCACCGCCGGCGCCCGCACCCGTCAGGCAGCGTTCTTCTCGGCCGCCGTGATGGCCATCGTCGTGATCGTCTTCGGTGGCGTGATCGAGCGGATCGCCATGCCGTCGCTGGCCGGCCTGCTGATCGTGGTCGGCGTCGGAACGGTGCGCCCCCACCGGATCATGTCGGTCGCGCGGACCGGTCCCGTGCCGCTCACCGCCATGACGATCACGTTCGTCCTGACACTGCTGATTCCGCTGCAGTACTCCGTGCTCGTCGGGGTCGGGATCTCGGTCATCCTGTTCGTCGTCCAACAGTCGAGCCGACTGGTCACCAAGCAGGTCGTCTTCCACCACGACGGCCGCATCGAGGAAATCGACCCTCCCGCCGAGGTGCCGCCAGGGAGCGTGACCGTGCTCCACCCCTACGGAGCACTGTTCTTCGCCACAGCGTCGAAGCTCCACGAGCAGATGCCGGCCGTGACGCCCGAGTCGCGTCACGCCGTGGTCATCCTCCGAGTGCGAGGCGCCGACGACGCAGGCGCCACGCTGCTCGACATGCTCGGGACCTACGCGACGTCACTGCGTGACGTCGGGAGCAAGCTCGTCATCGTCACCGACAACACCCGCGTCATCCGCCAACTCCGTGTGACCGGGGCCGGCCGACCGATCGGCGATCACAACATCTACCGCAGCACCCGCTTCATCGGAGAAGCGACCCGACGGGCCTACGCCGACGCCAGCGCGTGGGTGCATGAGCGGAACACCCCCGACTCCGATGCACAACCCGGCGACGACCCGGAGACAGGAGACCCCGAACCGTGATCCGCACCCTGCTCCGATGGACAGCTGCGCTCGTGATCCTCTCGGTTGCCTCCGTGCCCGCCGACGCAACTGGTCGCGCTGAGGCCGGCCTCGTGGCCGACGCCGACCTCGCAAGCACGCCGCTCGACGACTCCGAGACGACCGAAGCGCCCACGACCGATGCACCCACGGAATCGCCTGCAACCGAACCCGAGCCCGACGACACCACCACCGACACCACGGACGCGTTCACCGTGGTGGGCGCCGACCCCGATCTCGACGGCGGCGACGTCGCGCTCATCGCGATCGCCGGCGCGATCGCCCTCTTGGGCATCGCCGCGTGGTGGATGTCGCGACGCCCCGACCCCGACGACCCTTCCCGACCGATGACGACCGACGACCCGACCGGATCGGAACTGCTGTGAACACCACCGGACCCAACGGTCCCGACGCTGATCGCACAACACCCGAGCCGGCCATCACCGCAGACGAACGCCGACTGCCACCGTGGGCCGAGCGCGCGTCGCGGTGGGCCTGGACGTTCATCGGGGTCGTCATCGCCGGCGCCATGGTCGTGCTGGCGATCGCCGCGTTGAGCGAGATCGTCGTGCCGCTCATCGTCGCCGTCGTCGCAGCGATCATCTTCGCTCCGCTGGTCGACCGGCTGGCCGCACGAGGTGTCCCGCGGCGGCTCGCCGCACTGCTGTTCACACTGCTGATCGTCGTCGCTGCCGCCAGCATCGTGGTCATCGTCGTCGTCGCAGTGATCGACCGTTCCGACGAACTCGCCGAACAGTTGGATCGCGCCTGGATCGAGCTCAGTACGACGATCGACGTTCCCGCCATTCAGGACATCATCGACGACATCGACGTCAATCTCGCAGCCACAGGCGGAACGATCGCGGAGGGGGCGGGCGCACAGGTGACGTCGTTCCTCGGCTCTGCGGTCGGTTTCGTCGCCGGTCTGGTCCTCGCGCTCGTCCTGCTGTACTACCTGCTCCTCGACGGCGGCCAGTTCGTCGATCGGTGGCTCAACCGCCGACCCGCCGCCTCGCGATCGCAGGCCCGACGAATCCTCACCCAAGCTGCGGCGACGATCCGCAACAACGCCCGGGGCCGTACCCTGCTCGCAGCCGCACAGGCCGCGTTCGTCTTCGTGGTGCTCCTCGCACTCGGCGTGCCGCTGCCGGCCACCATCGCCGTCGTCAACTTCGTGGGTGCGTTCGTGCCGTACCTCGGCGCCTTCGTCGGCGGTGCGTTCGCCGTGCTGATGGCGCTCTCCGAAGGAGGGACACAGCTTGCGCTGGCCGCACTTGTCGCCGTCGTGGCCATGAACCTCGTGCTGGAGAATCTGCTCGAACCCCGCCTGATCGGCACATCGATCAAGATGCACCCCATCATCGTGCTCATCGCCACCGTGGCAGGTGGAGCCGTCGCCGGACTCCTCGGCCTCATCCTCGCAGCACCGGCCGTGGCGATCGTCAGCAACGTGCTGCGCGAGCTTCGGGCCACGGGGGCCCTGCCGGGCCGACCCGCCACCACTCCGGATGCATCACCCGTTCCCGGACACGAGCACTGAGTTGTCGGGCAGCGCGCCGTTTCGCGTCTGATCTGGCCGAGGGGATCGTCGGCCGCTGGGGCCCATCGACACCGGTGCTGTCAGGGGGTGACGATGTCGAACCAGAAGTCGAAGGTGTCGAGCAGGCCGAGGAAGCGTTCGACGTCGTTGCGGTCGCCGTCGACGCTGATCTGGCCGTTGTCGACTTGTTCGGCGAAGGTGGCGACGCCGAGGGTGACGTCGTCGAGCGCCGGTCGGGTGAGGGTGATGGTGGCGGTGGCGTCGGGGTCTGGCTGGCCTTCGAAGTAGTTGAGGACGCCGTTGTCGACGAGCAGGGCGTAGGTCCGGTCGAGGTCGGTGAAGGTGGCGTTGATCCGCAAGGTCGTGTCGGCGGCGTCGGCGCCGTTGAGGCGGATGGCGAGGTAGTCGAGGTACATCTCGAGGGTCATGCCGCGGATCGTGTCGGGCGACGCCGTGTTCGGCGACGGGAGCTGCTGCACCCCGTCACGGAGTTCCTTTGCGGCGGAGAGGTAGAAGTTGCGCCACGGTCCGGCTTCGGCCTGGTAGCCGAGTTGTTCGAGTGTGTCGGCCTGCAACGCTCGTGCCGTCTGGTTGTCGGGGTCGGCGAAGATCACGTCGTTGACGACCTGGGCGACCCAGCGATAGTCGCCGGCATCGAAGTCGGTTCGGGCCCGTTCGAGCACGGCGTCGGCGCCGCCCATGTAGGCGACGCGTCGCTTGGCGGTCTCGACCGGCGGGTGTGGCTCGAGGTTCGCGGGGTTGCCGTCGAACCAGCCGAGGTACAGCTGGTACTGGGCTTTGACGTCGTGGCTGACCGATCCGTAGTAACCGCGGTTGGAGAAGCGTTCGGCGAGTGATCGGGGGAGTTCGACCATCTCGGCGATCTCCTCGGACACGTACCCGTGGTTGGCGAGCCTGAGCGTCTCGTCGTGGATGTACTTGTACAGGTCGCGCTGCTGGGTGAGGTACTGGGTGATCGCCTCGTTGCCCCATGTCGGCCAGTGATGGCTGGCGAACAACACCTCGGCGTCACCGAACATCAACAGCGACTGCTTGATGTGCTTCGACCACAGCAGGGCGTTGCGGACCTCCGCACCGCGCAGCGTGTAACAGTTGTGCAGCGTGTGCGTCGCGATCTCCGACATGCACAACGCCTTGAACTGGGGGAAGTAGAACACGAACTCGGCCGGCGCCTCCGCGCCGGGGGTGTCCTGGAACACGACCTCGACGCCGTCGATCGTCATCGTCTCACCGGTCTCGTACACGATGTGCGTCGGCTCCAAGATGCCCGGCTCACCCGCCGACGTCGTCTGACCCAAGCCGCCACCGACGGCGCCGGTCGCGTCCTTGTGCAACAGGTTGCCGTACATGTAGCTCGCCCGGCGACCCATCGCGTTGCCGGCCATCACGTTCTCGCTGATCGCGTGCTCGAAGAACCCGTGCGGGGCGATCACCTGCACGTCGCCGGAGCGCACGTCGGCTTCGTCGACCACGCCGCGGATGCCGCCGTAGTGATCGATGTGGCTGTGGGTGATGATCACCGCCTTCACCGGACGATCACCGGCGACGTGCTCGCGCACCAGGTCGAGCGCAGCTGCGCCGGTCTCGGCTGACAGCAACGGATCGACCAGAATCATTCCCGAATCGGTGAGGATCACACTCATCACCGCCAGGTCGTAGCCGCGCACCTGATAGATCCGATCAGCGACCACCTCGAACAGGCCGTGCACCGCGTTCAACTTCGACTGGCGCCACAGACTCGGATTCACCGAATCCGGAGCATCATCGGTCAAGAAGTTCCACCGCTCGGTGTCCCACGCCGGGCCACCCGCCGCTGCGTCGATCGACACCGAATCAGAGCCCGACACCAGCCCGCGACGAGCATCATCGAAATCTGCCGTGTCGTCGAACGGCAACTGGTCGCGAATCTCTCGATTCGCACGGATCGTGTGCTCGGACGGGGTCTTGCTGGACATGCTGGCAACCTTCTCGTGTCGGTGGGGTTGTGACGACGGCGATTCGCGAACTCGGATCAGTGGGCGAAGAACTCGCGCAGTGTCGCCTCGTCGACGCCGGACAGGTTCGTCGTGATCAGCTCCATGTCCTCGCCGGCCACCGCTGGCAGGACTCGATCGAGCACAGCGTCGGTCGACATCAGGAACAGCGCCGAGGTGCCCTCGGTGACCTGGTCTCGCACCGACGAGATGAAATCGTCATCGATGCCGATGTCGGTGAGCGAGCCGCTCAACGCGCCCGCAGCGGCACCGACCAACGCACCGAACAACGGTACGAAGAAGATGACGCCGAACAGCAAACCCCACAGCGAACCGCTCGCCGCGCCGGCCGCAGTCGTCGAGAATCCCTGCCGTGTCTTCGGCTTCTTCCTGCCGTCGGGCCACGACACCATCGCCACGTCGACGATGTTGATGAGCTCCTGCTTCTCCAGACCCTCGAGCTTGGCCTTCACACGCTCGGCGCCCTCGGCATCGTCGAACTTCCAGACGGTCAATGTGGCCACGACGACTCCTTCGCACGTGATCAAGAGGGGGATGGATACATCGGAACGTAGAACCCTCGCCGTTCGGTGGCAATCCGATTCCTGCACGACGACCCGAACACACTTCGCCTCCGCCCGCGTGAGGCGGCTACGACCGCTCGGCTGTCAGTCCACGCTCGGGTCGGCCGAATCGTCACCAACCGCTTCGTCGATGCCGTCGACCAGCCGCCCGGCGAAACGATCGGCGAGCCGTGACCGCCCGATCTGATCGCGGGCGCGTCGATGAAGTGCGGCGAGACGAAGGTCGACTCCCTCCGCCCGGAGCTCGTCGTCGAGGCGTTCGAGCGCTTCTGCGCCAGTGGTGTCGAGATCGGCGATCATCTCGGCGTCGATCACCACTCGGCGGACTCCCTCGCGCCCGCCCAGCGTGCGACCCGCCCGGAGGAACCGTTCGGCGTTGGCGTACGTCAACGACCCCTCGAGCCGCATCACGGCAACGGAGTCGGTCGCGTCGTCGCCGCCCTCGCCACCCGCCGGCGGAACTGCGCCGTCGAATCGCCGGAACACACCGTTCGAGTCACGCCGCAGCTCGACCACGTCCGGGAACGTCGCTCGCCGCACCAGGAACGTCAACGACAACGCCACCCCGATCAGGATCGCCGGAAGCGCCTCCCAGACGATGGCGAGCGTGAACGTCACGAGCCCGGCGGCGAAATCGAAACGGTTCACCCGCCACAAGCCGACCACGCGACGAGGATCAGCCGACTTCAACACCGCGGCGATCACCACACCGGCGAGAACCGGCTCCGGAAGCCGCTCGAAGACCGGGGCGAGGAACAGCAACGTCGCCACCAGCACGACGCCACTGACCAGGTTGCTCATCTGTGTGCGCGCCCCCGCCTCCTCGGCAGCGGCAGACTTCGACAGGCTCCCCGACACGGTCAGCCCACCGACGAGTCCGGCCGCCATGTTCGCGGCGCCCGACCCCACCAACTCCTGGTCGCCGTCGACATCGTCCCCGGACGACTCCGCCACCGCCGACGCCGCTGCGTAGCCCTCGGAGAATCCGACGAGCAGCAGCGCTGCGCCGCCGCCGAACAGCTCGATCCAACGCGTCGCCGACAGATCGGGGATGCCGACCTCCGGGAGACCGGTCGGAATGTCGCCCACGATCGCAACGCCGTCGTCGTCGATGCCGAACACGACGACCAGCAGGATCCCCAGGACCACCACGACCAGCGCACCCGGTACCCGCGGCACGAACCGCTCCATGGTCAACAACGCCGCCAGCCCGAGGACGCCGACCGCGACCGTCCAGCCCTGCCAGTCACCCACGTGAGCAACCGTCTCCACGAAGCGCTCGAGAGCCGACTCTCCCTCAACCTCGATGCCGACGAGTCCGTCCAACTGGCCGACGATGATCGAGATCGACAGGCCCGCGACGAAGGCGTGCAGCACGGGCCGTGAGATGAAGTTGACGATCCACCCGAGCCGCAACGCGCCGGCAACCACGAGCAGCACGCCCGATGTGATCGCCAACGCCGACGTCAACGCCACCGGGTCGACGTCGCCGGAGAAGTCCCCGACGATCGACGCCGACAGCGCAGCCACCGCCGACGCCGGACCCACGACGAGGATCGACGTCCCCCCGAACAGGAAGTACGCAGCGATCGCTCCGAGTGCTGCGTACAGACCGACCTCGGGCGGCACACCCGCCACCCCCGCATAGCCCATCGACTCCGGGATCAACAGCGCCGCAACCGTGATACCGGCAATCACGTCGGCGCGGAATCCGCCCCACTCGTACCTCGGCAACCAACTGAGCACCGGGAACACGGATCGAACCGTGCGACGTCGAACTGCGACCAGTGGCATCACCAAGTCGTCGCCTGACGAGCGTTCAGAAGCCATGCCTGTCACCGATCACCGTAGCCGATCTCGCTGGTCGGCAGCGACGATCAGTCCGCCGAGACGACCTCGACGAGCGTGTACCGGATGCTCGATCCGTCCGCCGGTGGATTCTCGACCTCGGAGGTCGACACGTCGATGACGTAGCTCGTGCCCTCCTCGAAGCTGAATCCATCGATCGAGTCGTAGAACAGTTCCGTCGCTCCGTCTTCCGACCTGGCGACGACGAGACACTCCTGTGGCCCTGCCCCACCTTCGCACTCGACGCGCTCCGGCGAGATCCAGAGCCGGATCGTCTCGTCACTCGTGTCCTCGCTTCCACACGCGCTCGCGGCGAGCCCCGCGAGGACTGAGAAGATCAGCATGCGAGATCTCGCCATGGTTTCGGCCTCCAGTTGGCTCGTATCGGGTGATTCGTCGAACACGAACGCAGAAGGTGGACAGCGGTCGCACGACCGAGCGCACGGAAGGACCAGCGCCCAACATCCCGATTGTGGACAGCCCAGTCGGCTTCCTCGCAAGCGCACGCCAAGAGAGAACGAAAGTCTGCAGGAATCGGACGACGATCGCGCACCCGACCGCCGGTGGACAGTGCTGGTGGAATGGGTCCCGGATCAATGCGTATCGCCGAACGTCGCAGCACCTGCAACCCGTCCGGCCTCGGCACCTTGGCGCTCGCCGCCGGGCGCTGTGTTGTGCGGCCAGGCCGTGGTCGTCGACACCGCACGACAGCAGCGAATCGGCCCTTCCTGGTCGCGCTCCAGCCAGTCGTGGTGGCCGGACGTCGGGTGCGTCCGATCCAAGCGTGAGCGTTGAGGTGCTCGAAGGGATCCGAGGTGGGAGACTGGGTCCCTGTGGGTGCTGGATGCTGCGGTGCGGACGACGATGGCCTCGTCGTGCTGCGCGACCGCCAACGGAGGGTGCTGTGGACGGTCCTCGGGATCAACGCCGTGCTCTTCGTCGTCGAGTTCGGCGTCGGCTGGTGGGCACGCTCGACGGCACTGCTCGCCGATTCACTCGACATGCTCGGCGACGCGTTCGTGTACGCGTTCAGCCTGTGGGTGCTGTATCGCGGGACCCAGTGGCGTGCCCGCGCTGCCCTGTCCAAGGGTGTCGTGCAGCTCGTGTTCGGTCTCATCGTGCTCGGCCAGGCCGTGTGGCGTGCCGTCGAGGGCACCCCGCCGGTTGCCGACGCCATGGCGCTCATGGGCCTCGTCGCGCTCGCCGGCAACACGTTGGCGTTCGCGCTCCTGTGGCGGCACCGATCCGACGACATCAACATGACCTCGACGTGGCTGTGCTCGCGTAACGACCTGATCGCCAACGCTGCGGTGCTCGCAGCGGCGGCGGCGGTTTGGCAACTCGACAGTGTCTGGCCCGACGTGATCGTCGGCGTCGCCATCGCAGCGCTGTTCCTCCGCACCGCCCGCGACGTGATTCGCGACGCTCGCAGCGAGTTGGCGGAAGCAGGCGAGGAAGTCACGCACCTCACGGTGTGATACCGCCCCGACACGGGGCTCCCAAGATCAGATGGCCGCCACGACCGCGACGAGGGCCTCCTCGGTCGCCTCGTCACGATTGCTGCTGCGTACGACCACAGGGCTCCACGCGTATCTCCGCCGTCAAAGAGAGAGCGATGAACGTCCGAGGTCGGCACGTACCGCTCGGGGTGACCCGTCCGGGATTGAGTGGTCGCCGGCGGCGACACTGCCGATGTGGGGACGGCGGTCGTATGGTCGGGTTGTGCTGGAGCAAGCGCGGCGGCTGTGGGAGAAGCAGGATCAACACCGTGGCGATCGCCATCGCCTGTTCTCGGCCGTCGCCGCAGCCGTCGACGTGGAGACGGTGCTCTATCCCGGCTCGTACGTTGACCTGGCGCCCTCGTTCGTATGGCCGTCGGTGACGTACGTCGACATCGATCGACGAGCAACGCAGTTCTTCGACGACGAGGCGGGCGTGCGGGCACTGCTCGCCGATCGCGGCGTCGATCCCGATTCACACTCGGTGCGCTTCATCGAGGCGGACTACTCCGACTCGCTCGACCTCGACGACGGTGCATTCGATCTTCTCGTGTCCCTCTACGCAGGCTTCGTGTCGGAGGCATGTACGCGTCATCTGCGGGTCGGGGGATGCTGCTGGTGAACCCGAGCCATGGCGACGCCGCGATGGCATCGATCGATCCGCGGTACCGGCTTCATGCGGTGGTGACGTCGAGATCGGTCAGCTACGCCGTGGATGCTCGGAACCTCGACACCTACCTGGTGCCGAAGCGCGACGAGGAGGTGACCAGGGAGTCGCTCCACGCCAGCGGTCGCGGGATCGCGTACACCAAAGCGCCGTTCGCGTACCTCTTCGAGCGGGTCGCCTGACCATCTCCGACCGATCGATATCCGCGTCCGCTCGACCACCCATCGACCGCCCATCGCGGCACCTCGGTGAGCGGCCGACCATTCGATACCGCGCAGAAAGCGAAGGACGAAGGGTGCGATGATGCTCTGCGTGCCCGATTCTCAACCGCTCGTCGACTGCCACGCAGCCGTTGCAGCCGTGGTTGCTGAGCTCGACCCGGTGATGGTCCCGCTCGGATTCGCTGCCGGACAGGCCGGGTTCGGTGACGATTCCGCTCAGGTGATCTATTGCGAGCCTCATCGAGCTGGCGACGGCCTGTGCGCGGACGTGATGATTGACCTGAAGGACAGCTCGGTTGGATGGCGCATAGCAGGAGTCGACTACGACGGTTTCGCTGTGGACGAAGTCGCTCCGCTCCGCCTTGACCGGGACGCGACGCTGGTGGAGCAGCTCGCCCTTCTTCGCAAGACCATCGGCGATGATCTCGGACGAACGAGCAGCATCCGATAACGCGCGCTCAGCTGTCGGCACTTGAACCGCCCATCGCGGCACGGATGCGCTCGCTCACCCGCTCAGAAATGTGCGGCATCACCGACCAGAGCGCGTTTCCGAACGCGTGCAGCAACGGTGGTGCATATGTGTAGGAGTGCTCAAGAGGGCCCGGGTTCGGAAACGGTGACGGCGACCAGCGTGGCGCGCGGCGGGCAAGGTCGGCGATCGGCAGGCCCAGCAGGTGACGGCGGTGTCGAGAAGGCGAAGGACGTCACTGAAGGAGCCGAACATCACAGTTGTGCGATGATCGCATCCTTGCGATACTGGGCCTCGTGGCCGACATCGAACTCCACGACGAGATCGTCGAGTGGATGTCGAGCCTCGACGACGCCGACTGGAACCGCACCGTCGTCGCCATCGATCGACTCGCCGGCCTCGGTTCCACGGCACGGATGCCGTTCTCCCGAGCCCTCGGCGATGGCCTGTTCGAGCTTCGCTACTCGCTCGGGCCGACGGCACGACGGATCACCTACCGATTCACGACCGACAACCGGATCATCCTGCTCACCACCTTCCGAAAACAACGCAACAACGAGCGAGCCGAGATCGCCCGCGCTCGCCAGATCGCCGAGGAATGCGCTCGGCTCAACCCGTAGGAGCATCGACATGGCCAACTACTCCCGGTGGGACGACATCAAGAAGCAGCGGCACGGCCCCACCGACGACGAGCGGGCGGCTATCGAGCAAGACTTCGCGCTCGGGGAGCTGATCTACGAGCTGCGCACCAGTGCCGGGCTCAGCCAGCGCGAGCTCGCTGAGCGGATGGGCACCACGCAGTCGGTCATCTCACGGCTCGAGGAAGGCGGAGGTGGTCGCCCCCGGCTCGACACTCTCGCCCGCGTCGCCACCGCCCTCGATCGACACCTGGTCGTTTCGTTCCCTGACGAGGTACCGAAGCGCCTCAAGGACGCCATCCAGGTCGCGTAGTGCCACGTACTCCCTGTATCAGGCCCCGAGGCCTTAGGCACACGCAGAACCCCAAATCCCTCACGTATCCGCGAGCTTTCTTGCCCGACCACCTCGTGGATCGACGCAGCCACCGAGATGAGTCTTCGTAGCGCTGAGCCAGGAGCGGGCGGCTCAGGAGAAGCGTTGCCCCTTCGTCACCACCTGGTCTCGAAGGGATACCAGAAGAACTTCGCCGATGACCGGCAACGCTTGACGATCATCGACTCACACTCCGGAGACGTGATCGAGCGGCAAAGACCGACGAAGCGCAACTGGGTCGAGGAGGGATGGGCGTCCTTCACCGATGCCAACGGCAATCCCAACGTGGAACTCGAGCGCGAGTTCTCCCGGATCGAGGCTCAAGTCATGCGTCGAATTCGGGAAGTGAACGTCGACGTCTGCGGCCCACAACATCGTGGACCGATCATCAACCTCTTCGCCATCCACCTCGTGCGTTCGAACTCGTTCCTGGCGATGCGCCAGAAGGTCCACGAGCAATCGCTGCCATCGCTACTTGAGGAGATCGCCGAGAGTCCCGAGTTGGCCGACCGCTTCCGTGAGCAGTTCAAGCGCGACCCACTTCCGGGGGAACTGCTGGCGCTGGCAACCGCTTCGGCTGACGCAACGATCACGACAAAGGCCAGTCAGGTTGACTCGATCGCTCAACAGCACAACCGCGCAGCTGAGATTCTCGACAAATGGGGTCTTCAGGTCGTCGAGATTGACGACCGTCTTCCCGGATTCGTCATCTCGGACGTTCCGGTCGTACATGCGAACCTGACCGACATGCGATTCGGATTCCGCGACGAACTTGCGCTCGGAGATGCGAACCTCGTTCTCGCACCGCTCACCCGCCGAACTCTGGTCTGCTTCACCGCTCGCAGTGAGCGCCACACGGTCCTTCGAACGAAGGCCAAGGTTCGTTCAGTCAATGCGATCCTCGCACGCGCCGCGCTTGCCGAGGTGGCGTGCCATCCAGACGACGAACTCGAAGTCTCCAGGCTGATCCGCAACCCGCCACCCATCAGGCGGCCGCAGGACGTGCCTACAACGTGCCTGGAACAGCCGACATCAGCCGGACACAGCGGACAACACGGGATAGTCTGAACGACGACACATCCGACATACCGCCTGCTCAGAGCACGTTTCGGCAGGTCACGGCGCCGCCCGCCGAATCAGCTTCGTGCCACTTCCAAGCTGATGATGCGAGTTCGTCGCTCCACGCGAACGTCCTGGTCACGTGTCTCGTTCCCAGGGCAGGTCGCATCGTGCCCTCAGCCGATGTCGCGGCGGACCGTGCGGGCGATGCCTGCAGAGAGCGGAGCGGCGACCCAGATGATCACCGTCACTGAGATCTGGGGGATGTGTCCCGACCAGTCGTTCTCTAGGATCCAGCTCCAAACCGACATGTCGATCCAGTCCGCCACGAAGGTCGACGCGCTGCCGATGACCGCGAACGTCGCCGGGAGCGCGAACGCTGCGGCGATCGCGGCGGCCGAGTTCTGCAGCAGTGCGCCGAGGGCGACGGCCGCGAGCACGTTGAGGAACACGAAGATCAGGTAGCCGGCGACGACCCCGACCGACATGTCCGACGCCACGTCGCGGCCCGCCGCGGCGACGACCGCGAGACCTGCCGCGGCGACCGCGCCGCCGAAGATGGCTCCACCGGTTCCCATCAGCATCGACACCGCCAGCTTGGCGTTCACGACCCGGATGCGGCGCGGCTCCTGGGTGAACGTGGTCATGATGCTGCGCTGGCTCCACTCGCCGGTGAACAGCAGGATCGTCACCACGGGCAGGAGCACGGTCAGCCCGAGCGCAGCGACGCGCAGGTAGGTGGCCTGGGTCTGCTCGAAGCTCGTCGGGACGAGGACGGGCACCAGCATCAGGGCGGTGGTCGTCAGGCCGACGAGGCCGAGCAACCACCGCGCCGAACGGGTGTCGGTTGCCTTGATCCACTCCACCCGGACGAGGCGCGAGAACGGGATCGGTTCGGGAACGATCGGCGACGACGACGGTGCGACGATCATGATGCGACTTCCTGGGGCGCGGCCGCGTTCGCGGCGGTGAGTGAGAAGAACAGCTGCTCCAGGCCGTTCGTGTCGGAGCGTCGCAACTCGGTGAGCAGCACCTGGTGGTCGCGTGCGACGCCGGCCAGCAGCTCGGGCGTGACCCGGCCGCCGTCGACATCGACGGTGAGTGCGTCGTCCGGGCCGGCGACGAACTCGATGTGAGCGGCACGAAGGGCCGCGGCGAGCGCGGCCGGCTCGGGGCTGCGGACGAGGATCGACGAGCTGGCGAGCAGATCGTCGAGACGACCGGACGACACGACGGCACCATCGGCGATGACGACCAGATGGTCGACGGTCGCCTGGACCTCGTGAAGCAGGTGGCTCGACAGCAGCACGGTCCCGCCGCGATCGGCGAAGCCGCGCAGCAGCCTGCGCATCCAGGCGATGCCCTCCGGATCGAGCCCGTTGGCCGGCTCGTCGAGGATCAGGGTCTCCGGGTCGCCGACGAGCGCCTGGGCGATGCCGAGGCGCTGACGCATCCCGAGCGAGTAGGTGCCGACCCGCTTGTCGGCGGCGTCGGTGAGCCCGACGAGGTCGAGCAGTCGGTCGACACGGTCGAGACGCACGCCCGCCATCCGTGCGGCGATCGAGAGCGTCGAACGACCGGTTCGCCCCGGATGCATGGCCGACGCGTCGAGCAACATGCCGACCACTCGGGTCGGGTTCGGCAGCTCGTGGAACGGCCGTCCACCGATGTTCGCGACGCCGTGGTCGGGTCGGACCAACCCGACGATCATCTTCATGGTGGTCGACTTGCCGGCGCCGTTGGCACCGAGGAAGCCCGTGATGGTGCCGGGTTCGCAGCGCAACGAGACGTCGCGCACGACGGGCGTGTCGCCGTAACGCTTGGTGAGCGCGGTGGTGGTGATCATGGGACCCCAGCCTGAGGCAGCCGGCGTTCGACGACATCGGGCGGACGGCCACGATCCGATGGCCGAAAGAACGATGCGGTCAGCGACCGAGTTCGGCGAGGGCGCGAGCGGCGGCGTTGGCGCCGCACATGCCGTGGGCGCCGGCGCCCGGGGGCGTCGACGCGGAGCAGAGATACGTGCCCGGGATGCCGGTGGCGTAGGGGTCGAGTGCGACTCGCGGTCGGAACACGGTCTGGGTGAGCGTCGCTGCCCCGCCGATGATGTCGCCGCCCACGTAGTTCGGGTTGTACGCCGCCATCTCGGTGGTGGAGCGGACTGCCGTGCCGACGATGCGCTCACGGAAGCCGGGTGCGAACCGTTCGATCTGATCGATGATCGCGTCGGTGGCGTCGCCCGTGTAGCCGTTCGGGACATGGGCGTACGTCCACAGCGGGTGCACGCCGCCGGCCGACCTACTCGGGTCGGCCAGGTACTGCTGGCACACCAGGACGAAGGGTCGGTCGGGCATGCGACCCTGCTGCACCGCCAACTCACCCGCCACGATCTCGTCGCTGGTACCGCCGACGTGGACGGTGCCGGCGCGACGGGCGACCTCGGCGGCCCACGGCACCCCTCCCTCGACGGCGAAGTCGACCTTGAACGCGCCGGGCCCGTGTCGGAAGCGTCGATACGCACGAGCGACCCTCGACGGCAGGCGGTCGCCGAGGATGCCGAGGGCGACCGACGGCGAGACGTCGAGCAGCAATGTGTCGTGGGGCGGTAGGTCGTCGACCGACGTGACCCGGACACCCGTCTCGATCGCGCCGCCGTGGGCGACGATGTCGGCGGCGAGCGCGTCGGCGATCGACTGCGAACCGCCCTCGGCCACGACCCAGCCGTGAGCGTGCGCCCCGGCGGCGAGCGCAAACCCGATCGCACTCGTCATCGGGCGGTCGAGTCGCCAGAAGGCGTGGGCGCCGATGCCCGTCCACAACGCCCGCGCCTGCGGGGTCCGGAACATCCTCGTCAGGGCCGTGGCGGGCAGTGCGGCCCGCATGCCGAACCGGGCGAGGGTGATCGGGTGCCGGGGGATGCGGATGATCGGTTGCGAGATGTCGGCGAAGAGATCGTCGAAGTGGTTCGCGACCGGTTCGAACACCTGCCGCCATCGATGACCGTCGTCGCCGAGCGCCTGCTCGGTCTCGTCGAACGAACGGGACAGGGCGCCGGCCGTGCCGTCGTCGAGCGGGTGAGCGCACTCGATCTCGGCGGCCTTCCACACGAGTCCCGGGAGATCGAGCTCGCGGAACAGCGGTGACGCGACCGCCATCGGGTGGGCGGCCGAACAGTGGTCGTGGAGCAAGCCGGGCACCAGGTACTCGGAGCTGCGGGTGCCGCCTCCGATCGAGTCGGCCGCCTCGAGAACCGTGACCCCGACCCCGGCACGCGCCAGCCGCGCCGCGGCCGCCAGGCCGTTCGGCCCGCTCCCGACGACGATCGCCGTGGTCATGCCGTCAGTGAATCAGGTGCCGGCGACGGCGACGCGATCCGAGTCGGGGTCGTCGGCGGCCACCGGCGTCGCGTCGAACGGGACGAACTTGCCCTCGCCCGGGTACGGCACCCCTCGTGGCACGTAGCCCTCACGCGTCCAGGTGATGGTGTGCGGGATGCCGCCGTTCGGCAGCCACGGCTGTTCGTGGGCGGCGTGATCGTTGTGGTACCAGCCCTTCTCGACGGTGCCCAGCGCCGCGTCGATCACCCGGTACTGCACCTTCTTGTCGAACATCGGCTGCGACTCGGTGAAGACCACCACCAGTTCACCCGGCTCGTATTGGCAACGCTCCTGCACCGCCTCGACGAGACGCTCGTCGTGACAGTGTCCATCCCCGAAGTTCCAGCCGGTGAGCGTGTTGCTGATGAACTCTCCCTCGCGCAGGACGCGGTAGTCCATGTCGGCGTTGTGTCGCATGTGCAAGGTGATGTGTGCGCGACCCATCGGGTGCATCATCCGGAACGCGATCGCCTTCTCCATGAAGATCTCGGAGATCTCCCGGCCGAACAGCGGCTCGAGCTGATCGATCTGGTTGTCGGCCGCCTTGACGATCCGCTCGTTGAGACGGTCTTCCTTCTCGCGGTCGCTGAACGACCACGTCGTCGACGCCCAGTTGCCGGCGTACTGCTTCATCCCGATCAGGAACGACACGTGCTGCGGCTTGAACGCACCGAGCACGATGCCCCCCAGCCCGACGATGAGCACGGGGATGAGCAGCCAGGGCGTCATGTCCCAGACGCCGTATCCGTCGCCCGCCGGGAACCCGGCGAACAGGAAGCCGGCGCAGAACATGAAGAAGACGTTCCACTCGAGCGGCACCGCCAGCGGGATCGTCGAGATGATGAACAGGTGCAGCATCCAGATCGAGATGATCGCCAACCAGGTCAACCACGGCCACGGCGAGAACAGCAACGTCAGCGGGACCACGATCTCGCAGGTGGTGCCGCCGACGTGCGCCATGAAGTGGGTGAACTTCGACGGACGGATGTCGTTCGGGTAGTCGCGCACCGACGCCATGCGGAGCTTCGGGAAGACGTTCCACGGGGTGTTCTGCAACATGATCGCCACGGTGCACGAGAAGCCGTGCTGCAACTTCGAGACACCGGCGCCGATCCAGACGATGCAGATGAAGATCTTGGCCGCGATGATGGCATCGGCGAAGTCGGTGAACAGCGCGAAACACAGCAGCGTCGGCACGTACTGCTCGGGTCGGGAGGCGAGGAAGACGCACTTGTCGCGCAACCCCATCAAGCCGATCAGGCAGGCGTAGGTGATGATCGCCCACGACGGGAGCACGCCGGCCGAACCTTCCGGTAGCCCTTCCATCGAATCGGTCCCCGACAGGAACAGCATCATCACCAACCAGAAGACGATGAGCTTGTAGAGCCCCGTATCCCACGGTGTGCGCCGGTTCCCGGCCGTGAACGGGAGCTGCTTGGGGTACGGCGGGATCCGGATCGTGTCGTTCTGCCACCAGTAGAGGCTCTGGCCGATGATCGGGTCGAAATGGAACGCCATCGGACCGCACGTGGCGGCGAGGCCGAGGATCTCGAGCAGAACCGTCCAGATCATCAGCTTCTGATAGAGGATCGGTTCGTTCCACCAGCCGCCGATGTCGTTGAACTCGAGGCCGGCGGTGAACGCGCCGGCGACGATCAGGCCGAACAAGGCGTAGAAGAAGATCTTCCACACGTAGAACATCGCCGTCTGCCTGGGCGTGCCGAAGCCCGACTCGACCCAGTGCAACTGGAGCAGCTTCATGCGCTCCATGAACGGAATGTGGGCGAACTCGTCGATGTCGACGGGCGGTAGTTCGGCGGTGCGGTAAGCCATGCTGGTTCCCCGTGGTGCTCGTGGTTGGTGGTTCAGTACTTGCGGCCGCGCCGGACGCGGATCTGCCAATCGCGGCGCTGTTGTTCTCGATCGAGGATCTCGTCGTCCTCGGACGTGTGCCGGCGTGACACCTGGGTGCCGGTCAGGCGACGGAGCTCCCGCTCACGCACCCGCTGGCGCCCCCAGGCCCGGCGGACGTCCTTGCGGCGCTTGCGCTCGATGTGGTCTTCCTCGGTCTCGGAGACGCCGGCGAGATAGGCGTGTTCGATCTCGTCGAGCCGGGTGAGCGCCTCGGCCGACGACATCTCCATCCGGATCTGGCCGCGGGCCATCAGGTACATCCGGTCGCTGTTCTTGAGCGCCTTGCGGGCGTGCTGTTCGACGATCAGCGCGCCGATCCCCTGCTCGTCGGCGGCGCGGCGGACGGCGCCGAGGAGCCGGTCGACGATCATCGGCGCGAGGCCGAGCGACAGCTCGTCGGCGAGCAGGATCTTCGGATCGCGGCTGAGTGCACGCGACAAGGCGACCATCTGCTGCTCGCCGCCGGACAACATGCCGGCCCGCACGTCGAGACGCGCCTTCAGCTCGGGGAACAACTCGAGCGCTCGGTCGACGTCGCCGTCGCCGATCCGAAGATTGTCGCGGGTCGACATCTTGGTGAAGATCAGGCGTTCCTCGGTGACGAGCCCGACGCCGCCGCGCACCCGCTGGTACATCGGGGTGAAGGTCGGCACGTTGCTGAACATCACGATGCCGTCGACCGGCGCGAGCTGGCCCGCGAGGGTGAGCAGCGTGGTGGTCTTGCCCGCGCCGTTGGGGCCGAGCAGGGCGACCACCTCGCCGGGGCGCACCGTGATGTTCACGCCCGACACGACCTCACGGCCGAGGTAGCCGGCCTTCAGCATGCGGGTCTCGAGCAGGTTGGGCGTGTGCGTGATCGCGTACGGACTGACGTCGGTGATCGAGGCCGGGTCGACGCTGCCGTCGTCGGCGACGCTGCGCACCGCCTCGTCGCTCGTCACGTGGCCGGTCGCATCGGCCGTGAAGCGACCGAGCGCACCGGCGGTCATGTTGCCGGTCTGGCCGGAACTGGTGGGATCGTTGCTCATCGGGTACCTCCTCAGCCGACCACTGCCGGAGCGTCGGTGGTGGTGTCGGCGGACCGGATGTCGAGCTCGTCGTCGCTGGCATCGCCGAGGTAGGCGGCGATCACGTGACGGTCGTTGCGCACCTCGGCGGGCGTGCCGTGGGCGATCTTCTTGCCGAAGTCGATCACGACGATCTGGTCGCAGACGTTCATCACGAAGTTCATGTCGTGCTCGACGACGAGGATCGCCATGCCCCACTCGTCCGCGAGGCGCCGAACGACCCGAGCCAACTCGGCGCTCTCGACGGAGCTGAGGCCGGCTGCCGGCTCGTCGAGCAGCAGGACGCTCGGATGCATGGCGACCGCCCTGGCGATCGCGAGGAGGCGGCGTTTGCCGTACGAGAGGTCGCTCACCTCGCGATGGAGGTCTTCGTCGAGCTCGAACTCCTCGATCGCTCGCACCACCTCGGGCCCGAACTTCGGGATGACCGGCCACACGAGATCGCGGAGGTACGAGCGCAGGTCGTTCGGGTCGGCGGCGACACTGAGGTTCTCGAACACGGTCGTGTCCTCGAACAACTCGAGCGACTGGAACGAGCGCGCCATCCCGGCCCTCACTCGGCCCGCCGCACCGGCGTTCGAGATGTCCTCCCCGCCGATGGTGACGGTGCCGGTGCAGCGGGTGAAGCCGGTGAGCGCATCGATCAGCGACGTCTTGCCGGCACCGTTCGGGCCGATCAGGCCTGTGACGCTGCCCGGCTCGAGCGTGAACCCGACATGGTCGACCGCGGTCACGGCTCCGTAGCGGACACGGAGATCTTCGACGACGAGCGCCTTCGGCGGAACCCGATGGTCGTGCGACTCGTCGAACGATTCGGACACGTCGGACAGCTTGATGAAGTAGGACTCGCCGAACTTCTTGGTCCGCTTCAGATGTCGGAACGTCTTGGCCCACTCGGCGACGACGCCGTCAGGGTTGTACAGCACGACGAGCAGGACGGCGATGCCGGTGATCAGCTGGAGATAGGCGCCCGGGTCGTCCCAGGTCGACTCGAGCACTTCCTGGTTGAACCCAGCGGTGGACATCATGCCGCCGACGAACGGGCCGAGCAGGTAACCGACACCGCCGAGCAGTGCGAGGCCCACGTAGGTGATCGACGTGAAGTTGGTGAACGACTGATAGCTGATCGACGTCAGTCGGAAGGCGAGGAGGATGCCGCCGAGCGCTGCGATCGCCGAGGCGAACGCGAAGGCGAACAGCTTGGCAGCGACGATGTTGATGCCGAGTGCAGCAGCAGCGCGTTCGTTGGTGCGCACCGCGATGAGGCGTCGCCCGCTGCGCCCGCGTCGGACATTCGCCACGACGACGACGGCCAACAGCGCCATCGCCAGCACGAAGATGCCGTAGCGCTCGGGGTGACGGATCGAGCTGATGTCGAAGCCGAACAGGCTCGGGTTGCCGACCGGCGTGCCCCGGACGCCGCCGGTGTAGTCGCCGTTGTTGAACAGCATCAGCTCGATCGCGGTGCCGAGACCGAGCGTGACGATCGCGAGGTTGATCCCTCTCGTTCGGACGGCAGGGAGGGCGAACACCATCCCGAGTGGCACGGCGGCGGCGACGCCCGCGACGAGGGCCAGCAGGAACGGGATCTGGTAGGTGGCGACCAGTCGGCCGGCGACCCACGCGCCGAAGCCGGCCATCGCGTACTGGGCGAGGGAGAGCTGGCCGGCGTACCCGGTCACGACGACGATCGACAGCAGGATGATGGCGGAGCACAGGGTGACGGTGAGCGCGTCGATCCACTTGGTGTCCTTGGTGAGCATGAGGAACACGACCGCACCGCACAAGAAGATCGTCCAGTCCCATGACATGCGACCGTTGCCGACGGCGGGCAGTTTGCGCAGGAAGTGGTCGCGGCTCGGCAGCGAGCGACCTCGAACGACCAGCATGATGATGATCAGGACGAACGGCAGCGACTGACCGGCGCCCTGCTGATCCCAGAAGCGCCCGATCAGGGCCTGTCCCATGCCGAGCAGGAAGCCGGCTGCCGTCGCGATCGGGAACGACCGGAAATCGGCGACGAGTGCCGCTGCGAGCGCCGCGAGGACCAGGCTCGTCATCGCGGTGACCTGCAGGGTCATCACCGGCACCGTGAGGATGCCGCCGATGCAGGCGATCGCCGAACCGAGCGACCAGTTGAGCACGGCGATCCGGTTGGGAGAGATCCCGACCGCCGCCGCAGAGCGCTCGCTCTCGGAAACCGCTTCGGTCTGGATGCCGAACTGCGACTGGCGGTACAGCAGCCACAGCAGGAACGCCGACGCGCACCCGATCGCCAGGAGGATCAACCGGTCGGCCGTGATGCTCACGTTGTCGTACAAGGTGATGCGGTCGGTCGGCAGTTCGCTCGGTACCTGGCGTGGCTTGGAGCCGTAGCGAATGACGACGCCGGCCTGCACCGTGATCAGCACCCCGAGCGTCGCCACCAGCTGCACGAGTGTGCTCGCCCGCTTGCGTTGCAGGGGGCGGAGCACGACCCAGTGGGTGAGTGCTCCGAGCGTGGCGGAGAGGAGGATGCCGAAGAACGAGGCGAACCAGAAGCTGTGGCCGTGCTCGTACTGCAGCTCGTACTGGAGGAAGACGCCGGCGATGGCGGTCGCACCGAGGGAGAAGTTGAGGACGCCGGTGCCACGGAAGATGACGATCAGGCCCTGCGACGCGAAGGCGTACAGGGCGCCGATACCGCACCCCAGCAGCGCGAATCTGATGACTTCGTTCACCGTTTCGGTCCTCCCCCAGATCGGACTCCGAGTGCCTTCCCCAAGGCGTCGGCGGTCACCTTAATCGACATTCAGGCGATGATGCAATCTGGGCGCAACCTGTGTAATGTGCGTCCGGACGGGCGCCGGGGGGCGCTCGCGACACCATTTCGAAATGGGGGAGAACATGGGTTCATTCAGGAAATCCGTCGCACTCGCGGCGGTGCTCGGCCTCGCCTTCACCGCGTGCGGCGGCGACGACGATGACGGTGGGTCCTCGGACAACACCGCCGAGGAGACGTCCGACACCACCGCCGACGACGGTGGTGACGAGGGCTCCGGCGACACGACCGCCGACGAGGGTGACGAGGGCGACGACATGGCCGAGGAGCCGACCGGCGAGCCGATCAAGCTCATGTCGGTCACGACCCTGAACGCCAATGGTCCCACCTACGAGAACATCGCCATCACCGCCGAGCTCGCCGCCGACTACATCAACGCCAACGGCGGCATCAACGGCCGACCGGTCGAGGTCTCGGTCTGCGACGAACAGTTCGACGCCGCCGTCGCCGCCACGTGCGCCCGTGAAGCGGTCGAGGAAGGCGTCGTCTCGGTCGTCGGATCGTTCACGTACTTCGCCGAGGCGATCGTGCCGGTCATCGCCGAATCCGACATCACGTGGTTCGGGAACTGCTGCGCGATTTCACCGTCGGAGCTCAGCGACCCGCACTCGTTCCCGATCGGCAACCAGCCGATGTACTCGGTGGGTGAGGTCAAGCGTGCGGTGGAAGACGGCTGCGAGAACATCAATGCTGTCATCGCCGAAGGTGCCGATGCGATCTTCCGCACGCCGATGGAGAACGCCATCTCCGCCTACGGTCGAAGCTTCGGCGACGTGATCATCACCCCGACGATCGCCCAGGACTACTCGGCCGAGGTGGCGCAGGCCACCACCGACGCCGACTGCATCGTCGTCGTGATGTCGGAGACCCCGTTCCTCACCTGGAACACTGCGCTCCAGCAGGCCGACACGGACGTCAAGCAGTACGGCAACCAGGGCAACCTGAACGCAATTTCGGCGAAGGGTGCAGAGGAAGTGACCAATGGCAACATCATTGCCGGCATGTACCCCGACATCTCGACGGCACCGTGGGACGAGTACCGCGCCGCGCTCGACGCGGCCGGCGTCGACCAGGAGGCCAACGACTTCAACAGCCTCGGCGGCATGGGCACGTGGGCGGCCTACATGGGCTTCGCCCAGATCGCCTCGACGATCGAGGGTGAGGTCACCGCAGCGTCGTTCTACGAGGCCGCCAGCAACACCTCGTCGCTCGACCTGAACGGCATGGTCCCCGTCCTCGACTTCACCACCGAGTGGACCGACGGTCTCGAGGGCTACAGCCGCCTGTTCAACCGCAGCGTGGTCTACAGCATGCTCGAGAACGGTCAGGTCGTCCCGGTCGACAACGAGTTCGTCGACGTGAGCGATCTCGCGGTCGGTACGCCGCAAGGCTGATCCGACAACGGCACGAGCCCGGCTCGTCCGCCCTGCGGGGTCGGACG
>JAGQSS010000130.1:0-5156 GCA_020439405.1 Ilumatobacter sp.
GCGCCGGTTCGAGGCCGAGGTGTGGGTGGCCCAGAACGGTTCGTGGCATTTCGTGACCCTGCCGTTCGACCTCGCCGACGACATCGACGACGGCGCTCCGGATGCGCGTGTGGGATTCGGCTCGGTACGGGTCGAGGTGACGATCGGGTCGAGCACCTGGAACACCTCGGTCTTCCCCGACACGAAGGCCTCGTCGTACGTCCTGCCGGTCAAGCAGGCGATCCGCCGGGCCGAGCGAATCGGCGACGGCGACCGTGTCACCGTCTCGCTCCACACCATCGACCGACACGCTCGGTCGACCGCTCGGTCGACCGCTCGGTCGACCCGTTCGGGTGAAGGTGTCGCCTGACGGCGTGAACCACGCGCAGCTGCGATTCGGCCGGCGCGCCGGTGGGTACGGCCCGCCTCGTCACGACGACGTGACGAGCAAAGGAGCACACCAATGAATCGCATCTCCCGCCGAACGACCGCACTCGCGCTCACGGGCGTGCTGGCCGTCGGAGGCCTCACCGCCTGCGAAGACGACGGCGACGGCATCGACGACGACGTGGAGCAGGACGTCGAGGACGACATGAACGACCTCGAAGACGACGTGAACGACGGGGTGGACGAGGTCGAGGACGAGCTGGACGGTGATCCCGACGACGGTGGCGTCGACGAGTGAGCAGTCGATGATCCGGTCGATGATCGGATCGTCATGACCAACGCGTTCGCGTGGCGGGGTGACTCCGGTCGCCCCGCCACGAACGCGTCAGGGCGAATGCGTCAGGACGTCGGCGGCACGGCGGTCAGATCCAGCCGTGCCACTCGGCGTATTCGTCGCCGTAGTTGATCGTCAGCTCTTCGCCCTTCTTGATCGACCGTTCGGCGACGTACACGTGGGCCGGTTTGGCCGGGTCGTCGTCGTCGCAGAGTTCGTAGCGGAGGTTCGCCGACGGGTCGTGGTTGAAGAGGCCGCCGACGCCGAGCGCGAGCGCAACGCCTCCCTCGTGCCACTCGAAGACGTAGTCGACGAGCAGGGTCTCGGCGAGGTGCTCGTACTCCTCGTCCGAGAAGACGAGCACCGGTGCCACGTGGACGACCTCGTCCGGCTCGATCTTGCGGGTGGCGAACACCCCACGACCGTGGACCGGTGAGGGTCGCACCGCCCAGCTCGGCCGACGTTCGGACACGCCCGACGGAGACGAGGCGTCCGTCGATTCGGACTTCTTCGGCGTCTTCTTCGACGTCTTCTTCGACTGCTGCTTGTCACCCACGACGGACTCCGGCTCCTGCGGTCACGGACCCGGCATGTTGGCACACGACGATGGGGTCGACCTACCGAACGACCCGGACGATCGAGCGTCAGTCGCGACCGATGGCTTTCGAGATCGGGTGGAGGACGGCCAGCGAGAGCAACGCCACACCGGCGGCGATCGCGGGAGCGACCCACAGGCCGAGCCCACACGCCACGCCGATCGCCGCTGCGACCCACAGCGACGCCGCCGTCGTCAGGCCCTTGACCTCACCGGCTTGCTCGCGTTTGAGGATCGTGCCGCCACCGATGAACCCCACGCCGGCGGCGACGTAGGACGCAATGCGCCCCGGGTCGACGACGACGTTGGTCGACGAACGGTCGGCGACGATGAAGTCGTCGAACCCGGTCGTCGACACGACGGCGAACAGCGCCGCGCCCAGTGCGAGCAGCATGTGCGTGCGGAGACCGGCGTCGCGACCGTGCGCCTCACGCTGGACCCCGAGGAGGCCACCGAGCACCGCGGCGGCGCCGAGTCGGAGCGCGATCTCCCACTCCGGGACGTTCATGTCACGCCACGGCGTCGCGGCGCCGTTCCATGTCGCCCTGGTACTCGTCGGCGAGCGACTGCTTCTCCTGATCGGAGAGCGCCTTGCCGGCGAGCTGGAACACTTCCTGCTCCTCTTCGTCGAGATGGTGCGTCAGGCGGTGCACCATCTCGCGTGCAGTCTGGATCCACTGCGAGCCGCTCATGTCGTACTCCTCGAGCTGCTCGACGAAGTCGTCGAGTTCCTTGTGCTCCGACACGGAGTGGCGGGCCTTGTCCTGGGTGAGGTCGTGTTCCATCAGCGGGACGTAGAAGAACCGCTCCTCGGCACCGGCGTGGGCCTCGAGCTCGCGCTTGAGACGATCGAACAGCTCGCGGCGGCCGTCGCTGTCGCCCTCGGTCTTGAGGAGCAGATCGGCCAGCTCGCGCTGGGTCTCGTGGTCGGAACGCAGGGCTTCGAAGATGTTCATGGCACTCCTCGGGAAGTCGGATCGGCGGACGACCCGCCGGTTCCCGATGAGCGACCCCGTCAAACCTTCGGGCGATCCCTGATCGTCATGCCACGCGCAACGGACGCGGCGGAGCGTCGGGGCCGAACTCACGCCGGGCACGGCGTTCGCTCACGTGCCGACCGCCACGCGTCAGCGCGACGAGCCGGTCACGCGTCACGCAGACCGCGATCATGGGCGTCCACGCGTCGGCGCCCAGGAAGCGCACGTCGTGGGCGACATCGGTGCGGCAGAGCCGACCGTTCGCCACGTCGATCGTCCAGCAGGTGCCTTCACCGGCCAGCCGGATCATGCCGACGGCGGCGAACTCGGCCGGACGGGCCCGAGTCGTCGTCGGGACCTCGTCCGACCCATTGTGCATGAAGCTCGCGAACGCGTCGTCGCAGCGGACCGATGCGGGGTCGATGACCACGTCGACGCCGGCCTCGTTGGCGGCATTCAGTGCACTGACCAGCGAGTCGGTATCGGCATGATCGAGATCGAACGTCGATCTGACGACGAGGTTCGATCCACCCATCTCGATGACCAGGTGTGGTTCGTCGGACGGGACATGGGGGCGGTGTGATTCGGGCAACATCGGCGGTGTCCTCCTCGGTTGACCCGGATCTTGTCGGTGTTGTGTGACGGGACGGTGACAGACCGGCACCGAAAAGGCGACAACGCCGCATCGTCGCGGGTGCCACACAGTGCGCACACACGATCACGACGTTGTCGGCACATGCGCCGCACATCGGCGTCGACGTGGGATGATGTGCCGCTTCGGCCTCCGCGGCCGGTGACCCCACCCATCCCGCCGCGACGACGCCGAGCCCGAAGCTCGACCGGATCCCGGTGCCCTCACCCATCACCGTCCGCACCGGCCGAAGGAGCCCGATCCGATGATCCCTGCACTCGCAGCGCAAGACGTCGACGCGATGCGCGAGTCCGTCTTCTTCGAGGGGCCGGAGGCGGGCCGCAAACTGACCCGCTTCTGGATCCTGTTGCTGCTCGCGGCGACGATCGCTGCCGCCGGCGTCGTTGCCGACTCGACGGCGACGGTGATCGGGGCGATGATCGTCGCCCCGCTGATGGTGCCGATCCAGGGCACGATGCTCTCGGTCGTCATCGCCGACCGGAACAACCTCGCACGCAGCATCGGGCTCGTCGTCGCCGGCGCCGCGAGCGCCGTGGCGATCGGGTACGTCGTCGGGCTCAGCGTTGTCAACGACGTCGTGGCGCAGACGAACTCCCAGGTGGCCGGACGCGTGTCCCCGCGACTGATCGATCTGCTGGCCGCGCTCGCGACCGGTATGGTCGGCTCGGTGGCGCTCGCCCGGCGCGACATCTCCGACACCCTGCCCGGTGTCGCGATCGCGATCTCGCTCGTGCCCCCGTTGAGCGTCGTCGGTCTGACGCTCGAGAGCGGTGCAGGACACGAGGCGCTCGGTGCCCTGCTGCTCTTCGTCACCAACGTCGCCGCGATCCTCGCGACGGGGACGATCGTGATGGCGCTCTACGGAGCACACCGCATCACCGGACGGGACGACGGCTTCACGGCGCTCCACCGGCGCAAGGCAGTCGCCGTGATCGCTGTCATGGTCGTCCTCGTCGGCATCCCGCTCGCCGTGTCGTCGGCCGCACTGACGCGCGTCACCAGCCTGGAGTCGACCGTTCACGAACTCGGCCAGGAATGGGCCGACACCGTCGGATGGGAACTCGTCGAGGTGGGCACCGAGGCCGACCGGCTCGTCGTGCGTTTCGAGGGCGGACTCCCCGTCCCCGAGGTCGGCGAGTTCGGCGACCTGCTGACCGCCAACGGGGTCGATATCGAGCGCGTCCGGGTCGAACTCCTCCCGAGAGCGACCATCGACCTCGCCAACGCGACCGGCTGACTACCGAGACGACCGCCGAGACGCCCCCGACGCGACGACGCGGCACCGACCGTGGTGGTCGGTGCCGCGTCGACAGTTCGCGAAGGGCGTTCAGGTCACTCGATACGCAGACCGGAGATGGCCCGGGAGATCACCAGCTGCTGGATCTGCTCGGTGCCTTCGAAGATGTCGTGGATCTTCGCGTCACGGTGCCAGCGCTCGACCGGGTACTCACGGGTGTAGCCGTACCCACCGAGGATCTGGATCGCACGCTCGGTGACCCAGGTGGCCGTGCGGCCGGCCTTGAGCTTGGCCATCGAGCCCTCGGCGTTCTTGAACTTGCGCTGCTTGCCGAGCCACGCCGCACGCCAGATCAGGCCGCGGGAGGCGTCGATCTCGGTCGCCATGTCGGCGAGCATGAACGCGATCGACTGGTTCATGATGATCGGACGGCCGAAGGCGTGGCGCTCCTTGGCGTACTCGAGCGAGTACTCGTAGGCAGCACGGGCGATGCCGAGCGCCTGGGCGCCGACCGACGGGCGGGTCGCCTCGAAGGTCTGCATGGCGGCCTGTGCGTTGCCGGGCTTGCCTTCACGGACGCGGGCCAGGCGCTCGTCGAGCTTCTCCTTGCCGCCGAGCAGGCAGTTGCCCGGGACGCGCACGTCGTCGAGGACGACCTCGGCGGTGTGGCTCGCACGGATGCCGTGCTTCTTGTACTTCTGGCCCTGCGAGAGGCCCTTCGTGCCCGGCGGGACGATGAAGCTGGCGTGGCCCTTCGAGCCGAGCGCCGGGTCGACGACGCCGACCACGACGTGGACGTCGGCGATGCCGCCGTTGGTGATCCAGGCCTTGGTGCCGTTGAGGACCCACTCGTCGTTGGCCTCGTCGTAGACGGCGCTCGTGCGGTAGCCGCCGACGTCGGAACCGGCGTCGGGCTCGCTCGCGGCGAAGGCGCCGAGGGCGATCTTCTCCGGCGTGCCGTAGCACTGCGGGACCCACTCCATCATCTGCTCGGG
>JAGQSS010000130.1:5256-9379 GCA_020439405.1 Ilumatobacter sp.
CTCTTCGATCGCGACGGGCATCGTGAGCCCGGTCGGGTCGTTCATCATGGCCTCGGCCATGAACTCCCAGCCGTACAGACCGATCTGGGCGGCCTGCTCGACAACGGGGTACGGGAACTCTTCACGCTCGTCCCACTCCTCGGCGTTCGGGCGCATCACCTCTTCGGCAAACCCGTGTACCCACTTCTGCAGCTGGAGTTGGTCCTCGTTGAGTTCCATGGAGAATTCGGCCATGGGTACAAGTTACTGCTGGGTAACCGCGATGTCTACCCTCCGGTAACTTGTCGCGAAACCGTGACCCACACCGGTCGCACCGAGATCTCGGGGGCTGCGGGTGCACAAACCGCACCCAGATCCACCGAGAACCTGGGCACCCGAAGATCTCGGCGGCTGGCGTCGCGAGAAGCGCAACCGGATCCGCCGAGAACCCTCGGGCGGCGACTCGGGTCAGCGGCCGAGTTCGAGGAGGGTGGGGGCGATCGTTTCGTAGATCAGGTTGGCGCCCGGCTTGTAGACGTGGACGCCGTCCCAGCGGTACCCGAGATCGGTCGCGATCGTCTCGTCGGCGCACCATTCGTCGGGGCCTTCGACGAAGGTCGTGTCGGCACGACCGTCGGCGACCGACCGCAGCAACTCGTTCACATGGGCGACCCGCGTGTCGTCGCCGCGCTCGGGCAGCGGTGGCACGCCGGCACCTTCGGCTTCGACCGGACGCATGCACGCCGCCTCGAGCAGCGCCATGTGCGCGCCGGACGGCGCCATCGCGTCGAGGCCGGACGTCAGGTTCGAGGTGAACAACGCGTCCCATTCAGGGGTGCCGAACGTGAACGTGCTCGAGTCCTGCTGCAGGTCGAAGACGTCCCAGGCACCGAGGACGACCAGCACGACGTCGGCGCCCTGCGCACCGTCGGCCCAGTGCGCCGACCAGTTCGGGCACAGGCTGGCGAACGAGTTGCTGAACGAGGTCCGCGAACTCAGCACGCTGCCGTGGTCGTACACACTGCAGCCGTCGAGCGACGAGTCGGTGATGTCGAAGGTGTCCTCGATGCCCGACGGCAGGTTGATCGCCAATGAGTGGGCCTGCGAGTCGCCGACGATCGTGACCGCACGTGGTAGCACGAGCGGGGCGAGCGGGGCCGTCGTCGCCGGAACGGACGCGACTGGGGCGGTGACCACCGGTTCGGTCACCAGCTGGAACTCGACGTCGTCGCCGCCGGCTGCCACGTCGTAGTCGTCGACCTGCCAGTAGAAACCGCCGAGTGCGAGCAGGAACACGCTGACGCCGCCGAGGACCGCGACCGGGACCGACTGGCGCGACCGCCACCACCGTTCGAGGTCGCCGCGACGGACGGGTTCTTCGATGTAGCGGTAGCTGACCTCGGCGATGCCGATCGACAACGCGAAGGCGAGGAGGAACCTGGGCCACGAGCCGTGCGTGGCGCCCATCAGGACGAAGATCGGCCAGTGCCAGAGGTACCAGCCGTAGCTTCGCTTGCCGATCTCGACCAGGACCGGCTGTGAGAGCAGGAAGCGAGTGCCGGCCGAGGCCGGGTGCACCACGATCAGGACCAGGACGAGCGACACCACCGACACGAACACCAACAGCCACGGGTACATGTAGCCGGCCGTCAGATCGGCGGCGATGAAGCAACAGGTCAGCAGGCCGAGGCCGACGCCGGTCGCGATGTCGAGGCCGCGCGAGGGCGCGTGGAAGGCGGCCTCGGAACGCCACGGTCGCCACACGAACGCTGCGGTGGCGCCGAGGAGGAGCCCGCCCGCGCGGGTGAAGGTCGACAGGTAGTTGAAGTTGACCCGGTCGGCACCGTCGAGGAAACCGATCGGTCCGTCGATGGGCGCCGGTCCGCCACGTTGCACCCACCACGTGAGCGCCATCACCGCGACGATCGCGACGGCGAGCCACTTCACGACGCGGTCGGGTCGCTTGCCGGCGAGGAAGAACGTGAAGACCAGCGGCCACACGACGTACCACTGCTCCTCGACGGCGAGGCTCCAGAGATGGCGGAGCAGGGGCGGGTCGCCGGGCTGGAAATAGGGCACGTCGCCGACGATCTGGGCCCAGTTGTTGACGTACAGGATCGACCACGGCAGGTCGTTGCGGAGTTGCGAGGTCTGCTCGGCCGTGCCGAACACCGCCGTCCAGGCTGCGATCGCGGCCAGCATCGTGAACAGTGCGGGGAACAGACGCCGCGCGCGCCGGATCCAGAACTGCGACAGCGACACCCCGCCGTTCTTCTCCTGCTCCTCGATCAGCAGCATCGTGATCAGGTAGCCCGACACGACGAAGAACACCTCGACCCCGAAGAACCCGCCGTGCATCCACGAGAAACCGCCGTGGTAGAGGATCACCGCGACGACCGACAGGGCGCGCAGCCCGTCGAGGCCGGGCTGGTATCCCATGCGTGGTCGCGACAGCGACGAACCCGTGCCCCGACTCGGTCGGGCGCGCCGCATCGGGCGGGTCAGCCCGGGCGGCGTCGAGGTGGTCGTCGACATCCCGACAATGTTACGGAGCGGTGACGACGAACTGCGGCACCCTCCGCGATGAGCACGCTGGCAGACGGGTCACCGACGCAGGGTGGTGCCGTCCTTGGTCGTCTCGACGGTCCAGCCGTCGGCCTGGAGTTCGGCACGCAACGCGTCGGCCGTCGCGAAGTCCTTGGCCGCCCGGGCGGCGTCGAGCGCCGCCGCCTTGTCCTGCGCCTCGGCCGGGACGTCGTCGGCGACGCGGAGCGTGATACCGAGCGTGGCCGCGATCTCGAGTGCCGCGGCGACCAGCGGTCCGGCGCTCGGGTCGTCGGAGTCGAGCGCCGCGTTGGCGCGGCGCATCGTGTCGAACATCAGCGCGGTCGCCTTGGGCGTGTCGAGGTCGTCGTCCATGGCACTGCGGAACTGTTCGAGCACGTCGGCGTCGGGCTCGGCACCGGCGACCGTGGCGGTGCGGGCGGCGAACGCGTCGAGACCCGCGAGCGATTTCACCGAGGCGTCGATGTTGTCCTGGGTGATCTTCACCGGGCTGCGGTAGTGCGACTGCAGCAGCACCATCCGGTACGCACGGGGGTCGAACTGGTCGATCAGATCGAGCAGGTTCGAGACGTTGCCGAGGCTCTTCGACATCTTCTCGCCCTCGGCGTCGACGACGAACCCGTTGTGCATCCAATGGTTCGCGAACCGCTTCCCGAGCGCGACCGCCTGCGCTCGTTCGTTCTCGTGGTGCGGGAACCGCAGGTCTTGCCCGCCGCAGTGGAGGTCGAACCCCTCGCCGAGCAGGTCGAGGCTCATCACGACGCACTCGCTGTGCCAGCCGGGTCGGCCGTCACCCCACGGCGACGGCCACGACGGTTCGTCGGGCTTCGAGTACTTCCACAGCACGAAGTCGGCCGGGTGGCGCTTGAACTCGGCGCCGAACACCTCACGTTCGCCGCCTCCCGACCGCATGTCGTCGAGCGACTGCTGTGCGAGGAGCCCGTACCCCTCGACCGTCTCGACCGACAGGTAGATGCCGTCCTCGGTGTCGTAGGCACGGCCGAGATCGATCAGTTGGCCGATCATGTCGACCATCTGCTCGACGTACTCGGTGGCGTGGGGTACGTCGGTCGGACGCTGGACGTCGATGCCGGCCATCGCCTCGAACCAGACCCGCTCGCACTTGGTCGTGATGTCCTGCCACGGGCGGCCCTCGCGCTGGGCGCGCTCGATGATCTTGTCCTCGATGTCGGTGATGTTCGACACGAGTCGGACGTCGAGTCCGGTCCACTCGAGGTACCGGCGCAGGATGTCGTACTCGAGCGTCGCGCGGCCGTGACCGAGGTGGGGCGGGCCGTAGACGGTGGGGCCGCACAGGTAGATGCTCACCGTGCCGGGCTCGCGCAGGGCGAGCTCTCGAACCTCTCTGGTGGCCGTGTCGTACAGGTGCAGCATGGCGCCCCAGCCTACGACAGAAGGCATCGAGCCCCCTCTGGCGGTTCCACCGCACCGGATGGGGTCAGGCACCTTCTGGCACGCAGGCTCTGGTCACCAACGGATCCAACGCCAGAAGGTGCCTGGGTCGTTTCAGGTGGTCAGTGCACGATGAGTTGATCGTAGATGGTGAGGGCGGTTTGCC
>JAGQSS010000131.1:0-2477 GCA_020439405.1 Ilumatobacter sp.
GATCGTGCGGGCCCGCAGCGACGCATCGTCCTCGTCGACCCGGCAGCGGGGGAGCGACCAGCCGGTCGTGCGTCTCGCGGCGCCCCAGATGACGGCGGCGACCGTGCTGCACGAACTCGCCCACGTGTTGGCGGGCGTCGGCGCAGGTCACGGGCCGACGTTCCGTCGGGCCCACGTCGACCTCGTCGGCTACGTCCTGGGCGATACCGAGGCCGAGTGGCTGCTCGATGCGTACGCCGCCGTCGGGCTCGAGCCCGGCGCGCGCTCCTGGCCGACACCGCCCGTGCGAGGTGGGACCGGTGGCCCCTTCGTGCTGTGACGGCCAGGAGCGGCATCCGCCGCCCGCGTTCAGAAGTGCGTCGAGATCCGGGGCCGGGGTCGGGGCCGTGGCCCCGGCTGACTCGGCGCCTCCAACACGGAGCGATGACGGTCGATCCAGGCGGTGACCCGAGCCCGGACCGTCGGACCGGTGCGGCTGCGGCGCCGTTCGGTCTCGGCCTGGACCTCACGGGCGATGTTGCGTCGGCGCTCGATGTCCAGCACGATCGCCGTGGGCATTTCGGGGATGTAGATGAAGCTCATGTCGGTCCTCCTCGTGACACGGCCACGATGCGCAGCTCGTCGTCGACGCATCTGTGATCGAGATCACGGCTCGACCTCGACGGCGCCTTCGGGCGCGGCGGGAGCGGCCGACTAGACAAGGCGGATGCCCACCACCCACCCCTACCGCGCCGTGTTCTGGGACTTCGGCGGGGTGATCCTCACCAGCCCGTTCGAGGCGTTCAACCGGTACGAGCACGAGCAGGGACTGCCGCACGACTTCATCCGATCGGTCAACACGGTCGACCCCGACACCAACGCGTGGGCTCGCATCGAGCGGCAGGAGATCACGCCCGACGAGTTCGACGCTGCGTTCGCCGCCGAGTCGGCGGCGCTCGGACACGAGGTGCCGGGCCGCGACATCCTGGCGCTGCTGAGCGGCGACATCCGACCCGAGATGGTGACGGCACTCGACCGGGTGATCGAGGCGGGCTACCTCACCGCCTGCCTCACCAACAACGTCCGCGCCGAACCACGACCCGACGTCGCCGATGTGATGGCCCGGTTCGACCACGTCGTCGAGTCGAGCAAGGTCGGGGTGCGCAAGCCCGAACCGTCGTTCTACGAGCACGCTTGTGAGATGGCCCAGGTCGAGCCCGGCGAGGTGGTGTTCCTCGACGACCTGGGGATCAACCTCAAGCCGGCCAAGGCGATGGGGATGACGACGATCAAGGTGATCGGCGCCGATCAGGCCATCGACGAACTGGCGGCGGTGCTGCAGCTCGACCTGCGGTGACTGGTGATGCGCGAGGATCTTCGGCGATGGACAGTGCTGCGGAACGCCAGCGTCAGCGGGTCGAACGACGTGATCTGAAGCTGCGCACCTGGGGGTTGCGGAGTTGGTGGTTCGTCGGCATCGCGGCCGCCGCCACCGTCGTCTTCGGCGCGATCGGCGCCGTGTCGGGGCTGGTCGTCCCACTCGTGGTCGCCGTCGTGGTCGGGATGTTGTTCGTGCCGGGCGTCGATCGCCTCGATCGCGTCATGCCCCGGCCGCTCGCCGCGGCGATCGTGCTCATGGTGCTGGTCGGCGTCGCGGCAGCGGCGGTCACGGTGTCGATCGCCGGTGTCGTCGGCCAGGCCGACGAGATCGGTGCCCAGCTCGAGGCCGGCATCGACCAGGTGACGATCTGGCTCGACGATCTGCAACTCGACGTCGGCGGCTCGGGCGACGTCGCGGACGGGCTCGCCGAGCTGTGGGACTTCGCCGCGTCCGGTCTCGTGGGGTTGGTCGGCACCGTGTTCTCGACGGCGACGGCGTTCCTCGCCGGCACGTTCGTCGGCGTGTTCATGCTGTACTTCATCCTCGCCGACTGGGACCGGCTCGCGAACTGGGTGGGCGACCACCTCGGCGTCGCGTCCGAGGTCGGGCGGGGGATCGTCGACGACGCCACCTGGTCGATGCGGCAGTACTTCGCCGCGTTGACGGTCGCCAGCGTCTTCGTGGCCGTGATGGTGGGCGTCGCGGCGGCGATCCTCGATGTTCCGCTCGCGTTCACGATCGCGATGGTGACGATGCTCACCGCCTACATCCCGTACCTCGGCGCCTTGTTCTCGGGTGCGTTCGCTGTTCTGATCGCACTCGGATCCGGCGGGTTCGAGGACGCGCTGATCATGTTGGTCGTCGTCCTCGTGGCGCAGAACGTGGTGCAGACCATCGTCCAGACGAAGATGTCGGAGGGGCGGTTGTCGCTCCACCCGATCGTGATCTTCGGGTCGACCATTGCGGGCGGGGCGACCCTCGGGTTGCTCGGCGCCGCGCTGTCGACACCGGTCGTCGCGATGTGCGTCACCGTGCAGCGTCGGTTGGCCAAGCTCGAGGCCGGTGACGAATCGTCCAGGGTGGGTGATCCCGCCTTGCCGGGCGACACGTAGCGTCG
>JAGQSS010000131.1:2574-9230 GCA_020439405.1 Ilumatobacter sp.
CGCCGGTTGGCCAAGCTCGAGGCCGGTGACGAATCGTCCAGGGTGGGTGATCCCGCCTTGCCGGGCGACACGTAGCGTCGCGGGCGGGATCCGCGAATTGCGTGCCCGATCGACGTAGACAGCTGCCATGACTTCGACTGACGCCGCAGGGACGGACGAACACCGACGACGCCTTCCCGGCTATCCGATCCTGCTGGGCGGTGCGCTCGGCATCCTGGCGCTGATCTGGGTGGCGCCGACCGTGGCGGCCGCGGTGTCGGCGATCGACCTCGACGAGGTCGAGCACCTGTACGCGATCATCGCCGGTTTCGTCGTCCTCGATGCCATCATCCCGATCTTCCCGAGCGAGTCGCTCCTGACCACCGCGTCGAACCTCGCGGCACAGACGGGCTCGCACGTCTCACTGTGGCGCCTCATCGTCGCCGGGTCGGTGGGCGCCGCCATCGGCGACTCGTTGCTGTACTGGCTGTCGCGGACCGTGTTACGTCCGTTCATGGAGGACAAGGTCGAGAAGGCCCAGCGCAACGACAAGATCGCCCGCTCGATGGAAGTCATGAGCCGCACGGCCCCGCTCCTCATCGTGTTCGGGCGGTTCGTGCCCGGCCTGCGGTTCATGCTCGGCGCGACGATGGGCCTCACCCGCTATCCCTATCGCAGCTTCTTGATGTGGGACCTCATCGGTGGCACCCTGTGGGCCGCCTACACGTGCATCTTCAGCTACCTGGTGGCGTCGGTCATCCAGGACAAGCCGCTGCTGTCGATCGCCGTGTCGGTCGTCGTGACGACCGCGATGCTCGGCCTGCTCTACCGCCCGCTCAAGAACAGCTGGGAAGCAAGCGAGCCGGCGGCGTTCACCGACTGATCGGGTGCGTGGCGACGGCCACAAGCGAACGGGAGAAGAATCATCGGGGGGAATCGGTGGGTGACCCTTGTCGACCGAATAGTGTCCCACCACGGAGCGCGAACCTGCGCTCGCACTACGACGTCTATCAAGGAGACGACAATCGCCATGCTCGCTTACGACTATCCGCTCCTCGGAATCTTCTGGACGATGCTCCTGGTCTTCCTGTGGGTGGCCTGGCTCTTCCTGCTGTTCCGCATCTTCGCCGACATCTTCCGTTCGCACGACATGGGTGGCGCGGCGAAGGCGTTCTGGTCGATCTTCGTGATCATCCTCCCGTTCCTCGGCACGCTCGTGTACCTCATCGCTCGCGGTGACGGCATGGCCAAGCGCGACCTCGAGATCGCGCAGAAGAACGAGGCCGCGTTCCGCTCGTACGTGCAGGAGGCCGCCGGCTCGACCGGTGGTGGCACCAGCACCGCCCACGAGATCGCGAAGCTCGCCGAGCTGCGTGACTCGGGCGTCCTGACCGCCGACGAGTTCGAGGCCCAGAAGGCCAAGCTGCTCGCCTGACCTTCCGAGAACAGGATCCATCCAGGCGGGAGCACGACATGGTCCACAAGCATCAGTCCGACGACACGGTCGTGACGCCGGCCTACGCCGGCCGACTCGGCCTGTCGCCGGTCCCGAAGCACCGCCTGCCCGACGACTCGTCGTCGCCCGAAGCGGTGTATCGGATGATCCACGACGAACTGCTGCTCGACGGCAGTTCTCGCCTCAACATGGCGACGTTCGTGACCACCTGGATGGATCCGCAGGCCGAACTGCTCATGGCCGAGACGTTCGACAAGAACATGATCGACAAGGACGAGTACCCGCAGACCGCCGAGATCGAGCGGCGCTGCGTGAACATGGTCGCCGATCTGTTCAACGCCCCCGGTGGCGGCGACGCCGTCGGGGTCTCGACCATCGGTTCGAGCGAAGCGGTGATGCTCGGCGGGCTCGCGATGAAGTGGCGCTGGCGCCAGCGTCGCGAGGCCGCCGGGCTCGACGCCACCCGGCCGAACATGGTGCTCGGCTCGAACGTCCAGGTCGTGTGGGAGAAGTTCTGCAAGTACTGGGACGTCGAGCCGCGCTACGTGCCGGTGACCGAGCACCGCTTCGTCGTCGACCCCGACGACGTGATGGCCCGGGTCGACGAGAACACGATCGGCGTCATCCCGATCCTCGGCACCACCTACACCGGTGAGTTCGAGCCGATCGAGGAGATCCACGACCGGGTCGTGGCGTACAACGCCGAGCACGATCTCGACATCCCGATCCACGTCGACGCGGCGAGCGGCGGCTTCGTCGCACCGTTCCTCCACCCCGACCTGCGCTGGGACTTCCGACTCCCGCAGGTGAAGTCGATCAACGTGTCCGGCCACAAGTACGGCCTCACGTATCCGGGCATCGGCTTCGTCGTGTGGCGGTCGCAGGACGACCTGCCCGAAGACCTGGTCTTCCACGTGAACTACCTCGGCGGCGACATGCCGACGTTCACGCTCAACTTCTCACGGCCCGGCAACCAGATCGTCGGCCAGTACTACAACTTCGTCCGCCTCGGACGTGAGGGCTACCGGCGGATCATGGAGGGTCTCAGCGCCACGGCGCTGCACATTTCGTCGGCGCTGCGGGGGATGGGATCGTTCGACGTCATCAGCGACGGTTCCGCGATCCCGGTCCTGGCGTTCCGACTCCAGGGCGACCACCCCTTCACGGTGTTCCACATCTCCGACCGGCTGCGCCGCAACGGCTGGCAGGTTCCCGCCTACACGATGCCCGCCGACGCGACCGACGTCGCCGTGCTCCGCATCGTCGTCCGCGAGGGCTTCGGACTCGACCTCGCCGGTTCGCTCATCGACGACATCCGCGAGGCGGTCGAGTACCTGACCGAGCACCCGCCGGCGGAGGAAGCCCCGTCGGGCTTCGCCCACACCTGATCAGATCTCGACCTGGGTCCCGACCTCGAACACCTGGTCGGGTGGGAGCGAGAAGAATCGGGCGGCGCTCGTCGCGCTGCGGTTCATCGCCGCGAACAACCGTTCACGCGCCGGCAGCATCCCCGGGATCGCGGTCGGCGTCACCAGTTCGCGGCCGAGGAAGTACGTGACGTCGTCGGGGTCGAATCGGTAGCCCTGGATCGTCAGCCCGGTGAGCGCGTCGGGGACGTCGGGAGGATCCATGAACCCGACGTGGACACGGACCTGCACGATGCCGGGCGTGATGCGGGTGTAGCGCACCTTCTTGCGCGAGGCGACGTGGGGGACGTCGTCGACCTCGACCGACAGCAGGATCGTCATCTCGTGCAGCACCTTGTTGTGCCGCAGGTTGGTCAGCATCGCCGGGGGAGCGGCACCGGCGTCCTTGAACAGGTACACGGCCGTGCCCGGGACGACGGGCAGACCGGCGGCGAGCGCCTGCTCGGCGACCTCGGCGATCGGGCGCTCGCCGCGCCCGATCCGCTCGGCGACGAGCTGACGGCCGCGCCGCCACGTCGTCATGATGAGGACGAGTACGAGTCCGACGAGGAGCGGGAACCAGCCGCCGGTCGGGATCTTGGGGACGTTCGCCGCCAGGAAAGCGATGTCGACCGCCATGAACGGCGCGAGGATCGCCACGGCCTTGCCCGTCGACCAGTCCCACCGTTCGCGGACCACCCGGTAGAAGATCAGCGTCGTGATCAACATGGTCATCGTCACGGCGATGCCGTAGGCCGACGCCAGCGCACTGGACGACTTGAACGAGATCACGAGACCGACCGAGCCGACCATGAGCAGCCAGTTGACCATCGGCACGTAGACCTGGCCGGCGTGGTCGGACGAGGTGTGTCGGATGCTGAGGCGTGGGAAGTAGTCGAGCTGGACCGCCTGCACGGTCAGCGAGAACGCGCCGGAGATCAGCGCCTGCGACGCGATGACCGTCGCCAGCGTGGCGAGGATCGCCAGCGGCACGATGCCCCACTCGGGCGCCATGTCGTAGAACGGTGTGCCGACCTCGTCGCGTCCCTCGGCCAGCAGCGCCGCCTGCCCGAAGTAGTTGAGCAGCAGGCCCGGCATCACCAGCGCGTACCACGAGATCTGGATCGGCCGTCGACCGAAGTGGCCCATGTCGGCGTAGAGGGCCTCGCCGCCGGTGACGACCAGGAAGATCGACCCGAGTGCCAGGAACGCACGCCAGGGATGATCGAGGAACAGGTGCAGCCCGTAGTTGGGGTTCACGGCGCGGAGCACGGCGGGGTGGATGATGATCTGTCGCAGCCCGAGGGCACCGAGGACAGTGAACCAGACGACCATGATCGGGCTGAACAGGCGGGCGATGCCGGCGGTGCCCATCCGCTGCACAGCGAACAGCGACACGAGGATCGCGACCGCGAGCGGGATCACCCAGTCCTCGAAGGCCGAGGTCGCCACCTCGAACCCCTCGACCGCCGACAACACGGAGATCGCCGGCGTGATGAGGCCGTCGCCATAGAGCAGCGCCGTGCCGAACACACCGAGCGTGATGATCGCCGTTGCGGCCTTCGTGGGTGATGCGCCCGGCTTCGGCATGACCAGCGCGGTCAACGCGAGGATGCCGCCCTCGCCGTGGTTGTCGGCGCGCATGACGAGCGTCAGGTACTTGAGGGCGATCACGACGACGAGCGACCAGAACACGACCGACGCCACGCCGTACGCGGCCTCCGGGTCGACCACGAGTTCGGAGTGCTCGAACGCTTCGCGGAAGGCGTAGATCGGGCTCGTGCCGATATCGCCGAACACGATGCCCAGCGTGCCGAACGCCAGGATCGCCGTGCTGTTCGTTCCGCGCTCGTCGGTCACCGACCGGCACGCTAGCGACCGAACCCGGTACCCGTGCGTTGGCAGAGCAGTCCGGCGGGCCAGCGTGAACGTTCACGGTGCGTTTACGAACACCGTGGGCGGTCGACGGTAAGGTCACGCGATGTCCGGCGTCGTCTATCGGTTCGAGGACTGCGAGCTCCACACCTCGTCGTTCCAACTGGTTCGTGACGGTCAGCCGGTCCATGTCGAGCCCCGGGCGCTCGACGTCCTGCGGCACCTGATCGAGCACCGCGACCGGGTCGTGTCGAAAGAGGAGCTCCTCGACCGGTGCTGGGGCGGTGCCTACGTGAGCGAGGCCGCCCTCACCACCGCCCTGCGCACGGCGCGCATCGCCGTCGGCGACTCGGGTGCCGAACAGCGGATCGTGCGGACGATCCACCGGCGCGGCTACCAGTTCGTCGCACCGGCCGTCAGCAGCACCGTCGACCACGGCGCTGTCGACGCGGTGCCGGGCGCGGCGACGCAGTCGATCCGGTACTGCCGGTCCGGCGACGGCGCCCGCATCGCCTACGCGACCGTCGGCAACGGTCCGCCCCTGCTCAAGGCGGCCAACTGGATGACCCACATCGACCTCGAATGGTCGACGCCGGTGTGGTCGCACTGGCTGCACGGGCTCGCCCGGGATCGCCGCCTCGTCCGCTACGACGAGCGTGGATGCGGCATGTCCGACTGGGACGTCCCCAGCTCCACGTTCGACGACTGGGTCGCCGACCTCGAGACCGTCGTCGACGAGGTCGGACTCGAGCGGTTTCCCTTACTCGGCGTGTCGCAGGGCGGCGCCGTGGCGATCGCCTACGCGGTGCGGCACCCGGAACGGGTGAGTCGGCTGATCCTGGCCGGTTCCTACGCACGTGGGCGACGGGTCCGTGCCACCAACAACGACGAGCGCGCCGAGGCGGCGCTCGACCTCGAGTTGGCCCGCGTCGGGTGGGCGCGGCGCGACCCGAGCTTCTTGCGCGTCTTCGCGACGCAGTTCCTCCCCGACGGCACGCCCGACGACTGGGAGGCGTTCACCGATTTCCAACGGAGGACGACCTCTCCGGAGAACGCCGTGCGCTTCCTCGAGGAGTTCGCGGCGATCGACGTGTCGTCGATCGCCGAGCAGGTGGCATGCCCGACGTTGATCCTCCACGCCCGCGACGACGTGCGGGTGCCCGCGTCACAGGCCAAGGAGTTGGCGGCGCTGATCCCCGACAGCAGGCTCGCCCTGCTCGACAGCAGCAACCACCTGTTGAGCGCGACCGAGCCTGCGTGGCCCGAGTTCCTGCGCCTGATCGACGAGTTCCTCGCCGAAGGCGACTGACCCTCGGCCGTCGTCACCCGCGGAGCCAACCGTTCACGTCGACCACGAAGTCGGCCTCGGCGACGGTGAACACGCAGACGGTCCCACGCTCGGAGAGCTTGGTGACGGCGTTGTTCGCACGCACGACGCCGGACTGCGTGTGATTCAGATTGCTGGCGACCGGGAGTTCGCCACACGGGTGCACCGTGACGTGCCCGGCGGCCGCTTGCGGGGCGATGATCGTGACGTTGAGGATCGCCGCCGTCGCATCGGCCGGCACCCCGGAACGTCCGGCGACCCGGATCTCGACCTGGTGGCCGCCGGGAACGGCCCCTCCGCCGTTCGATTCGCCGTCGACCGTCCCGTCGCCGCGTGTGTCGAGGAACCGCGCCGGCGTCGAGGTGGCGAGCGTCGGCACCCCTGCGGGGACGAAGCCGCTGACGTCGAGCACGATGTCGGCCGAGCGGTGCGTCGAGACGCACAGCGAGCCGGTGTTCGACAGCGCCACGATCGCTCCGTTGGGGACGACCTCTCCCGCGGCGTAGTTCAGGGTCGACGCCTCCGGGCGGTCGCCGCACGGGAACAGGGTGACGTGGCCGGGACCGTCCGCGGCGATGAGTGTCACGTTCACGATCGCGGCCGTGGCGTCGGC
>JAGQSS010000132.1 GCA_020439405.1 Ilumatobacter sp.
CGGACCAATGACCTCATAATCCCCGGGTCGTGGGTTCGATCCCCACCCGCCCCACTACCAGGACTTATTCACTCCACTCGGCACACTACACCGTTACCACAGCGCATAACAAGACCTGCTAAGGTCCGCACGTGGACAATGAACCGCCTCCGGTACCCGTGCCGACCTCGACGCCTGCTGAGGTCGTCGACTCGATTCGATGGCAACTCCGTTCGCTCGCATCGATCGCCGACGAAGCTGAGCAGGGTGGCATCACCTCCGCTCACCTACTCCAGCTATGGGCCGACCTTGAGTTCGCTCGGTCTGAGTTCCTGATCGCGGCGGCAGGCTGAGGGTTTGACATGGACCTGCTCGACTCGTGGTCACGCCATCTCCGGGCCAAGAACCGCAGTCAGTCGACGATCGACTCGTACCGCGCCGACGTCATGCACCTGGTCGACCACCTCAGCGGCAAGGTCGAGCTCGAGGACGTCACCGCCCGCCAGATCGAGGACTTCCTCGCCGCCTCGCTCGACCGTGGACTCGCACCGGCCACCGTGGCGCGCCGCTACCGGTCGCTGCAGCAGCTCTACCGCTGGCTCGTGGTCGAGGGCGAGGTCGATGCCAACCCGATGGCGAACATGGACGCCCCGACCGTCCCGGTGCAGCCGCCAGACGTCCTCACCGGCGCCGAGATCACCGCACTGCTCGACGCCTGCCGCGACCGCACCGGCGCGGGCAACAACGGCCGCTCCGGGCCGTTCGAGGCTCGCCGCGACACCGCGATGGTGCTGCTGCTCGTCACGACCGGGATCCGCGCCTCGGAGCTGATCGGGCTCACCGTGGACGACATCCACTTCAACGTGGAGACGTTCCGGGTGCTCGGCAAGGGAGGCCGGGAACGCAGCGTGACGCTGCTCCCGCAGCCGGCCGAGGCGCTCGACCGCTACCTCCGTGCACGACGCAAGCACGCCGAGCGATCGTCGCCGGCGCTCTGGCTGGGGGAGAAGGGGCCGCTGACCGACTCCGGGCTCCGACAGATGCTCGAGCGACGTTCGGCCTCCGCCGGCATCAGGCGAGTCAACCCGCATCTGTTCCGGCACACGTTCGCCCACCTAGCCAAGAAGCGCGGCATGGCCGACGAACAACTGATGGCGATCGCCGGATGGAACACGACGCAGATGCTCCAGCGCTACGGCGCTAGCGCTACCGCCGAGCGGGCCCGTGAGGCTCACCGCACGCTGTTCGGGGATGACCGACTGTGAGCGATCGACTCCGATGCAATGCTCCGGGCGGTTGTGGCCGCTGGGTCGTCGAGATCGACCGCAAGCGCCGAGCAGTGCTCAGCGTGAGCTATCGAACGACCTTCCGGGTGCTCCGAGGCGGCGAGTGGAGTCGCATCGTGCTCGACAGCCCCAACGGCCGATCGCTCGCCGACCTCCCGGTCGAATGCGACGCCGTGGAGGCCGACTGCCGGTGCGGGCAGCGCCTCGCGCATCACTTCCCGCCGCACACCTGAGCGCTATAGTTCTCACAACAACCCGGCCGGCTGGTGAACCTGATTGCCGCTGATGTCGATGGCGCGACGTCGATCTCCTCTGGAGGTTCCGCGTGCCGACACAACGGCAATCCATCGGCCGCTACGGCGGTCTCAAGTCCTGGGCGAACACGCCCGATCGATCCGCACGAACGCGACCGGCTCGCGCCAAGTCGCCGTCCTCGATCGAGTACCACCTCGAGCGGCTCGGCCCGCAGTTCGCCGACGCGACCGACGACCAGCGCCTCGCCGCCGCCGAGGCGGCCAAGAAGGCCTACTACGCCGAGCTCGCCCTGAAGTCGGCGCGCGCCCGTCGCAAGGAGCCGAGCGATGCCGCCTGATCACTCGCGAGAACGCCGCCCGGCTCCTCGACCGGACGGCGCTCCAGATGACATCTCCCCGACGTCAGCCTCCAGAGTAGTTCCGGATGCAACCAGGCGTCGAGCACCGTGGGGCCCCGAGGTCTGCCTCGACACGCCGTACAGCAGTGTCGGCATCACGGCGGTCCTGCCAGTCGCGAGGCGATGGTTGGTGAACGAGGCCGGCGATCCAGCTCCGATCCTGGCCTGGGTCATCGAGTCGAGCGGCGCCGTCTATGCGCTGATCGAACCCGGCGACGGGCACCCACCGATCGTCGTCAGCACCTGGGGACTGAAGGTCCTCGACTATGACCCCGGGTCGGGTTTCTGATGAGCGGCCGCCCTCTCGACCCCCTGAGCTGGATCAAGCTTGTGCTCGCCTTTCACGCGACCGGCCGTATCCGTTCGTCCCACATGCGAGTCCTGGTCGCGCTCGGCACTCACGGCGACTACGAGGATGGTGGCAACAGCCGCCCAGGTCGCGATCGGCTCCGAGCGCTGGCCGGCACGTCGAACCGAGCGATCCCCGAAGCCCGGGCCCTCGGCATCGAGCTGGGGCTGCTCGAGCAGACCGGCAAGGCACGCCGCCGAGGCGGAGAGGTGCCGATCTTCAACCTGTTGCACCCGGCGGAGATCCCGGTCGACGTCGCCGACGTGCTTGGCTACCGAGATCCCGAGGATGAACCCTGCACCGACCCTGCACCGACCCTGCACCAAACGACCCTGCACCGCGCACCAAACGACCCTGCACCGCGCACCGTCATGGTGGTGCACGACCCTGGGACCCAAGGACCAGGGCGCAAGCGCCGCCCGGCTGGCGCCGGGCAGGCGCCCGCCCAGACCGACTCGACGGCGCTTGCAACGAAGGTCGCCGACGCGATCGGCACGCACTACTCGCTGGCGACGTTCGATGCGATCCTCGCGTGCTATGAGGTCGCCGGCTTCCCGCCAGGCACCGCCGAGCAATGGCGTGATGCCGAGCCCGGCGAGAGCCTGACGCACATCATCGAGCACCTGGTCGGTATCCCCATCGACCAGGTGCTCGCCGACCGCATGCTCGAGGTCATCAAGGAGGCTCGAGCGTGAGCGACCTGGCCCGACTCCTTGCTCGTCTCGAACCGGCGTGGCACCGCGACGCCCTCTGTCGGGAGTACGACCTCGCGTTGTTCTACCCGACGAGAGGCCAGAGCATTGCCCCGGCCGTCGCCGTGTGCGAGCGCTGCTCGGTGCTCGACGAGTGCCTCGCCGAGGCGCTCGACGACCCGAGCCTCGACCACGGCGTCCGTGGCGGGCTGTCGGTGCGAGCTCGTCGCCAGCTGCGAAAGGAGGCTCGCCATGACGCAGCCTGACCGACCCGAGATCCGCGCCACCGTCGAGCGCTTCCGCTGCGCGGGCCCGCAGACCCTTCCGTGCGGCCACCGCCTCGAGCGCGGCGACACCGTCGTGCAGGTCACGCCGTCGACCGGGCGCGCGCTGTCGATGTGTCCGGCGTGCTTCGATCAGTTCGGCCGCGAGCACACGCTGAGGCCGGCGTGAGACGCCTCGAACCGCTCGGACTCTCCCGGGCCGACTGCGAACGATTCGCCCCGGTCCTCGCCCGTGCCGCCGCACTGCTCGACGATGCCGGCGAGTACCCCGACGCCGCAGAGCTGCGCGTCCTCAGCGCGTGCCTGTTCGCCGTCGTCGACGAGGTGGCCGCAGCCGTGGCCGACATCGGCCAATCGGTGGCCGACGCTTCCCTCGACGAGGACGACTTCGTGACACTGAGCGAATGGTGCGAGCTGAAGGAAGTCCCCGAGCGAACGGCACGCCGATGGGCATCGACCGGACGCCTGCCAGCGCGCAAGGCCAGCGGCGGGTGGCTGATCCGATCCACCACGCCACCAATCGAACGGTGCTGACGACTCCGCCGTCCATGCGCAGCGAGGTGCACGACGGCCGACACCCCGACACCCTGGTGCTGACCTCGGACATGCTCGGCAACACCGCTCACCGACGACTCGGCGAGATCCCCGCCGGCAGCCAGTTCCACAACGACGGCTCAGTGACCCTCCGAGGCGGCTGGGTCCTCAGCGACGGCAAGATCGCCGCCTTCAACCGCGAGTCGATGATCGGCTCCCTGCCCGCCGCCCCCGCTCAATCCCGCTCCCGCTCCACCCCGGAGGTACTCACCATGCCCAGCGTCGACGTCGACGAGCTCCTCGAGCGACTCTCCGCCACCAACCCCCATGTCCGCCGCGACTCGACATGGGGCGTCGCCCTCTCCCGCGCCGCCGAGCACATCGTCGCCGACACGTCGACCTCTGCCGCGACCGCCGGCGGATTCCCCGTCGCCGACACCGCGTGGAGGGGCCGGATCGAGGACCTGTTCGTCCGCCGTCTCCGACTCCTCTCGGCGCTCCCGCTCGTCGTCGAGCACACCGGCGGCGGCGAACCGCTGCTCCCAGCGTTCGACGACATCCCGACCGCCGCCGCCCAGGGCGGCGAGAAGAAGGAACTCGCCTCCGACGCGTTCACCGTGGGCGAAGCCGACCCCGAGACGATCGACTCGACGCTCTACCTCAACGTGTCGCTCCAGCTCGACCGAGTACTCGGCGGATTCGTCGAGGCAATGCTGACCTACGCCGTCGCAGCGCAGGCCGAGGCGCAGACCGCCGCCGCCCTCGTCGAGGTCGGCACCACCGCCGCCACCCTCGACGCAGGCATGGCAGCGTTCGACGGCCCGCTCTGGGTCCCCGACATGCTGCTCGTCGCCCCGAGCGACGCGCTCGCCCTGGCGCCGTACATCGACACGCTCAGCGCCCTCGAGGTCCGCCCGATGCTCGTCCCGTCGATCGCCTCGTCGGTGCTGCTCGACTCCCGCGCCGTCGTCGGCTGGTTCGCCCGCATCGAGTCCAGCGCCACCGAGCCCGCCGTCATGGGACGCCAGTACGCCCGGGCGATCTACGGCAAGCTCGGCGCCACCGCCGCCGGCGTCCAGGTGCTGACCGCGATCTCGTCGTGAGTGCAAAAGCCCTGGTCAGGGGGGTCTCTTTTTGGTGTAGAACACCTAGACCCCAGACCTGTCTTGCTCTGTACACACCAGGGCCGATCGTCTCCGAATCGAGCCGATCGAGCCGGATCGGGGCCGGTTGACATGGCCCGTCCCGAGTACGGCCATGCGCACCAGGTGGCGCGTCGTGAGTTGCTCTCCGCCGAGCCATGGTGCGCTCATTGCGGTGGGCCGGCGACGGTGGCAGACCATCAGCCGCCACTCGCTCTGCACGACCACGTCGAGGGGTCAGGCTGCTGTTCGCTCGTCCCGTCATGTGCGCCGTGTTCGCAACGCCAGGGCGGGCTGCTGCGACACGCTCGGCCTGCTCCACGTGGATTGCCGTCGATCGCCGCTCTGAGGGAGGCCGGGAGTTGGCCGTACCAGGAGTGGATGCCCGAGCAGCCGCCGTGCGATGTGGACCCGGTCGAGTTCAACGTCCACTCGGCATGGTGGAACCGGCTGGAGGGTCGCTGGTTCGCCAACCGGCACGGGGTAGTGCCCGGCTTGGGCGACCAGAAGTCGGTCGCGAAGCTCGAGGCGTGCGGCTGCGTCGCGTGTGCGGCGGCGGCGTCCCGGCTCGCCGCGCACCTCGAGCGGCACCCCTACAACCCTGACGACTGGGAGGCCGCCGCCGAGGAGCGATCCCGGATCGAGCGCCGGGCCCGACAGCGCACCGTTCAACCTCCGGCCGTCGATCCCGAGCCGCCGGCGCGCGTCGACGCTGACGAGGTCCGTGCACACCTCGAGGATCTGATCGCCGGCGGCATGACGTCGGGGCAGATCGCCGCCGCCGCCGAGGTCGACTATTCGACCGTCCGGCGCTGCCTCCAGCCGTGGGCGTCGCGCGTGTCCGCGTCGACCGCACACCGTCTGCTCACGGTGTCGCCATGAGATCGCCGAGGGAGCGGTTCCCAACAACCAACCACCAGGTTCAGCAGGGCGTAGGCCGCTCCCTCGGCGAACCCCTGCCCGGGAGGTAGACCATGCCGAAGCGCAAGATCGAAGCCGAAGTAGCGGTCAACGTCACCGGGACCGAGGACGTCGAGAAGCTGGAGAAGCGGATCGACAGCCTCCAGGACGCCGAGGTCGAGATCGACGTCGACGCGTCGGACGCCGAGTCCAAGCTGGAGCGGTTCGAGCGCGAGCTCGACGAGCTGGACCTCGACAAGTCGCGGGAACTGCGAATCGAGATGCGCAGCGAGCTGCTACAGCAGGAGATCCGCGGCGCGCTGCGTCAGCTGGAGCGCCTCGAGGACCCGATCGAGATCCGCACTCAGATGACGCGGCTCGAGGAGGCACAGCGCGACCTCCAGGCGCTCGCCGATCTCGCCGAGCGCAAGTACGAGGTGCAGGTCGAAGTCGACCCGCGACGCAACGCCCGACGCGCCGCCGACGACGTCGACCTGATGCGCCAACGCGCCGAGGGCCTGCAGCGTGGCATCGGCCCGCTGCGCGGCTTCACCGACGAGCTCGGCGCCACGGCCGGGGCCGGCGGCATCGCTGCGAGCGCGATGATCGACGCCGGCGAGGCCGTGGAGATCTTCGGCGCACAGCTCGGACTGTCGGAGTCCGCACTGTCGCGCTGGTCACTCGCCCTCGGCGGCATCGGTATCGCCGCCGGCATCGCAATCCCGCTGATCGCATCGCTCGCCGACTCACAGAACGACGTCGCCGAGGCCACCGACGCAGCGAATGACCGGATCCGCGAACAGACCGGACTGCTCGATCAGCTCAACGAACGACTCGCCGAACAGCCGTCGATCGTCGAGGCGCTCCTCCCCGAGGACGACCGCGACCAGATCCTGAAGGCCTTCAGTGATCTCGGCTTCTCCCTCGACGACATCGACCGGGCGCTGATCGCTGCGAACGCGAACGGCCGAGAGTTCGCCGCTCAGCGCATCGAGATGGCCGGCGCCAGCCGCGAGGAGGCCGACAGGCTCGCCGAGGTACTCGTCGAGCACCAGAAGTACGACCAGGTGCTCCTCAACGCCAAGGGCGCCGCGAACTTCGCGTTCGAGAACGAGGAGCTCGTCAGCGCACTCGGCCGAGTGCTCAAGGCGGCGCGCGACATCGACGAGTCGAACGCCCTCGATCTGTTCACCAGCCAGGTCGAGCTCGCCGGCACCGCAGAGCAGATCGACGCCGTGACCGCCGCCCTGGAGCGGCTCGCCGACGCCCCGGTCGCCGAGCAGCTCGCCGCCGCCCTCGACGCGTTCGAAGAGAACGCACCGGCCGCCGAGGAGGCCGTCAACCGCGTCACGCAGACCGTGATCGAGGGGTCCGGCGCGTGGGGTGATTGGGGCGGCGCGGCCCGGGACGCACTCGGTGAGGTTCTCCGGGGCGCCACGGACGCCGTGGCCGCCCTCGACCCCGTCGCGGCCGCGCTGTTCCAGATCACCGGGCAGATCGACGCCGAGCAGCAGATGATCGCGATCGCCGACCAGTTCGACCGAGTGCGAGTCGCAGCGGCCGAGGCGATGCAAGCAGCCGCCGACGGCTCGGCCGACGCCGAGAAGAAGGCGCGCGACTACCGACGCGAGCAACTCCGACTGACCGAACAGGTCCTCGACTACGTGAGCGCCGTCGAGGACATCCCGCTGTCGACCGTGACGAACATTCGCGCCGCGCTCGACGAGGGAGATCTCCTCGAAGCGCAGCAGCTCCTCGAGGAGATCTCCGGCGACAAGTTCGCCACCGTCTACGTCGACGTGCTCCCACGCAACACCCGGGCGTTCGACTCGATCAGCTTCCGCGTCGACGACGGCAAGCTCGTCCAGCAGACCCCGAACTACGGGGCCGGGACGTTCACCTCAGCGCCGATCATCCACATCGTCAATCCGCCCGGCACCCCGGCGGCGACGATGAACAACGTCGAGCTGTTCAACAAGCGCAACGGCGATCGATCGGCGGCCCTGTGACGAACTACGACACGACGCTCCGGGACTACTACCTCGCGAGGTTCGGTCGCGCCGTGGAGCGTTGCGCCCACGCCGATGAAGTGGCAGCCGCCGGCGCCGTGTTCGCCCACGTGATCCGCAACCTGCCACCCAACACACCGCAGAACGTCGCCGAGGTGCTCGAGCGAGCGTGGGCGGTCGTCATTGCAGAGACGACCGTGCAGGCCGCTCTAAGCCACGAGGGCGGCACGTTCGAGAACCCCCAGACGAGCCCGCCGCTCGGCGAACGCACGGACGCCGAGCTCGACGCGATCTTCGGGCGCATCCTGGCCGAGGTGACCGAGCACCTCACCGGCGAGTCCTGAACGCGCAACGGCCCCGCCAGCCGAAGCCAGCGGGGCCGTTGTCGATGCCGAGGGAATCAGGTCAGTCGTCGTCGACGTCCCACTCGAGTTCGCCCAAAGCGTAGGCATCCTCCGGCCAGCCGATCCAGCGTGCGATGTGCATTCGGAGCGCCTCCCCGGAATCGTGGCAACCCTCGAGCAGCGGATTGTCCTGTCCCGTCGCTCCGGCACCGAACAGTCCGCCGACGAGCGCCTTGAGCTGGTCGACTTCGGCGCGGAGCCGAGCCACCTCGACGGAGAGGTCTGTCGTGCTGTCGATCGCGCTCACGACCGGCCGCCTTCGATCACCGTGAGGCTCGGCCGGGGGCGAGGCGTACCGGTCAGGCCCTCGACGACCTCGGTGAGGTGGCCGATCAGCAGTCGCCGCCTGCCGAGGAGGTGATCGATCCGCCGAAGCGTGGCGTCGATCTCGTCGAGCATGTCGTCGTTGGTCATGATGTCTCCGTTCGTTGCGTGCTCCACAGCGGAATAACTCGCCGCACAGCGTTTGCGTGTCGGAGCGAACTACCTGGTAGTTCGGCTGGCGGTACACCGCTCCCGGACCAATGACCTCATAATCCCCGGGTCGTGGGTTCGATCCCCACCCGCCCCACGCAATCTACCAGGACGTTTAGGCCAGAACCAGGCCTAACCTCTCACCAGTCGGCGTCGGAATCCAACAAATATCCAACATCGTTGTCGGGAAGCGCTTGGGCTTCGTGCATGGCTGAGCTGCGAACGGCTCCGGGGATGCGGGAGCGATCTCCCGGCGTGTGGGAGCTGATCGTCGAGGCAGGCCGAGATCC
>JAGQSS010000133.1:0-5995 GCA_020439405.1 Ilumatobacter sp.
TCGACCCGCTCCGGCGCAGCGTCGAGATCTTCGGGACGCACCTGTGCGGTCTCGACATGCGTCAGAACTCGGCGGTCCACGAAGAGGTCGTCGCCGAGCTGTTCCGCGTCGGCGGCGTCACCCCCGACTACGCATCGCTCGACGAGGCGGCACGCGTCGAGCTGCTCACCACCGAACTCACCAACGCGCGCCCGCTGGTCTCGCCGCACGCGACCTACAGCGAGCTCACCGCGGGCGAGGTGGCGGTCCTCCGCGAGGCGGCCTCCGCCCACGCGCGGTTCGGCGCCCGGACGATCCCGCACTACGTCATCTCCATGGCGCAGTCGGTCTCCGACGTGCTCGAGGTCGCCGTCCTCCTGAAAGAGGTCGGGCTCGTCCACATCGACGTCGACACCGGCGACATCACCTCGGCGCTCGACATCGCGCCGCTGTTCGAGACGATCGCCGACCTGAGCGCCGCCGACACCACCCTCACCGCGCTGCTCGAGCACCCGCGCTACGCCCAGATCGTCGCCAGCCGTCACGGATGGCAGGAAGTGATGATCGGCTACTCCGACTCGAACAAGGACGGCGGCTACGTGGCGTCCCAGTGGCAGCTGTACCGCGCCCAGCGGGCGCTGGTCGCCGCCGCCGACCGATCGGGCGTCCGCATCCGGCTGTTCCACGGTCGCGGCGGCACGGTGGGCCGTGGCGGCGGCCCCGCCTACCAGGCGATCCTCGCCCAACCGCCGGGGTCGGTGCGGGGCGAACTCCGCATCACCGAACAGGGCGAGATGGTGGCGGCGAAGTACGCGCAGCCGGCCTCGGCCCGGCGCAACCTCGAGACGCTCCTGTCGGCGACGCTCGAGGCGAGCTGCCTCGACAGCGAACACCTCGACGACGACGGGCCGCGCTACACCGCCGCGATGGAAGAACTCTCCGAACTCGCCTACGACACGTATCGAGGCCTGATCGAGGGCACCTCGTGCGGTCACCCGGGCCAGTTCGTCCGCTTCTTCCGCGAGATCACCCCGATCGCCGAGATCGCGAGCCTCAACGTCGGCAGCCGGCCGGCGAGCCGGAAGAAGTCCGACCGGATCGAAGACCTACGAGCGATCCCGTGGGTGTTCGGGTGGAGCCAGGCCCGGCTGAACATCCCCGGGTGGTTCGGCGCCGGGTCCGCGTTCGAGGCATTTGCGACCACCGACGAGCGACGAGCGCTCCTCGTCGAGATGCACGATCGTTGGCCGTTCTTCCGGGCGATGCTCAACAACATGGGCATGGTGCTCGCCAAGACCGACCTCGACATCGGGCGTCGATACGCCGACGTGCTCGTCACCGACGACGCACTGCGCGAGTCGGTCTTCACCCTGATCGCCGACGAACACGCCCGGACGAGGCGTTGGCACGCCGAGCTGACCGGCTCACCCGAACCGCTCGTCGACAACCCGGCGCTCGCCCGGAGCATCCGGAACCGGTTCCCCTATCTCGATCCACTCCACGTGATGCAGGTCGAGCTGCTGCGGCGCTATCGCGACGGCGACCACCACGAGCTCGTCGAGCGCGGCATCCAGCTCACCCTGAACACGATTGCCACCGGCCTCCGCAACTCCGGCTGACGGGACCAAGGTCCGTTCAGGCGGTGTCGCCGGGGCTACTAGCGTCGAGCCCATGACACTCCCCATCAAGCGCATCGCCCTGAGCACCGGCGGCGGCGATGCTCCTGGTCTGAACGCCGTCATCCGCGCCGCCACGCTCGCCGCCCGCAACCGGGGCTGGGACGTCGTCGGCATCCGTGACGGCTTCAACGGCCTGATGGCTCCCGAGGAGTACCCGCGCGGCGACGGCGTCATCGAGCTGACCCGCGAAGGTGTGCGCGGCATCGTCCACACCGGCGGCACGATCCTCGGCACCACCAACCGCGGCAATCCCACCCGCTACCCAGTCGAGCAGCCCGACGGTTCGTTCGTCGAGGTCGACCGCTCCGAGGAACTGATCGCCAAGTTCCGCGAGCACGAGATCGACGCCCTGGTCACGATCGGCGGCGACGGCTCCCTGACGATCGGCAACCACCTCCACGAGCGCGGCCTCCGCGTCATCGGCGTGCCGAAGACGATCGACAACGACCTCGAACACACCCAGTCGACGTTCGGGTTCCACACCGCCGTCGACTTCGCCGCCCAGTGCATCGATCGCCTGTTCTCGACCGCGACCTCGCACGGGCGCGTGATCGTCGTCGAGGTGATGGGGCGGTACGCCGGTTGGATCGCTCTGCACGCCGGCGTCGCGTGCGGTGCTCACGCCGTCCTCATCCCCGAGATCGAGTTCGACCTCGAACCGGTCGCCGAGACGATCCGCCAGCGCGAGGAGCGCGGCGCCAAGTTCTCGATCGTCGTGGTCGCCGAGGGCGCCCGGCCCCAGGGCGGCGACGTGTCGGTACTCGGCAAGGCGGTCGGTCAGGCCGAGAAGCTCGGCGGCATCGGCCAGAAGGTCGCCGACGGTCTGAGCGAACTCACCGGCAAGGAGTCACGCGTCGTCGTGCTCGGTCACCTCATCCGTGGCGGCTCCCCCACCGCCTACGACCGACTGCTCGGCCTGCGCTTCGGCGCAGCGGCGATCCGCGCCCTCGAGGAGGGCCACAACGGGATCATGGTCGCCCTCAATCCGCCCACGGTCGACTACGTGCCGTTGGCGTCGGTGACGAAGCGGCAGAAGCACGTGCCGATCGACTGCGACACGATGCTGACCGCGCGCGACATGGGGATCAACTTCGGCGACGAGATGCCGCACCAACCCGACGAGGTCTGGACCCCGAACCACCTCGTGTCGGGCGGCTGAACGGTCCTCGCAGTACCGTCGAGCCATGGCGAGTGGGGACGGTTCGGGAGCAGGCGATCGATGAAGGGCGTCGTTGGTGAAGTACTCCACCACCAACTGGATGGCGGTGGCGCTGATGATCGTCGGTGGATTCCTCGATCGCACACCGCGCATCACGCTCTGGTGCATCGCGATGGCGGTGATCATCGCCGGAACGATCGGGGCCGGGCGCCACGCATGGATGATCAGACCCGGACACTTCGCCGAACGCCACGGCCTGATCACGATCATCGCACTCGGCGAACTGATCGTTGCGCTCGGTCTCCCCGTCGTCGAGACCCTCGGCGACGACGGCGATCTGTCCGGTGAGACACTCGTGGCGCTGGTGGCCGCCGGTGCGTACGCCGCACTGATCTGGTGGTCGATCTTCGATCGTCCGCTCCGAGCGCTCGAGCACCGACACGATCTGCACGACGACCCGACCGAACGAGGGCGCTACGCCCGCGACGTCTACACCTACGCCTGGCTCGCGATCGTGGCCGGCATCGTGCTCGCCGCCGCCGGGCTGGAGGAGATCGTGCTGCACCCGAGCGAGGTGCCCGACACCGCATTCCGCTGGATGTTCCTCGGCGGCACGGTGCTGACGATGATCGGTGTCGGCATCGCCATCTTGCGGGCGTTCACCAAGATCACGTTCGAGCGGACGGCCGGCGCCGCCGGACTCGTCGCGCTCGCGGCCCTGGCGACCTCCCTCGAGGGCCTGGCGCTGGTGATCGCCGCCGATCTGGTCATCGTCGTGATGCTCGCCGTCGAACACGTCCGGGTCGAAGCCCGCTACCGCAACGAGGTCGATCCGGCGGCCACCTGAGCGTGAGCGTCCCCGTCGGGATGCCAAGATGGGCCGTCATGCCACTCGACAAGCACACCCTCAACCTGGCCGCCGCCGCCCTCTCGACGCTCGCCGCCGTGATCGGTCTCGGCTCGGCGCTGTTCGGCAAGAACAAGGGGTCCGGCGGCGTGTTGCCGGCCCTGATCGGCCTGGCGGGCTCGGCCGCCTGGCTCGGTTCGGCGCTCGACGACATGCCGAGCGACGACCTCGACGTCGCCTGACGCCGCGGTCGGTCAGCGGTTCCGTTTCCGGCTCGCCCGCTGGGCGCGGCGGCGCGCGGCGCGGTTCGACGCGTCGGACGTCGACGCCACCGGACGGGCCGGTCGCGCCTGGGCGGCCGGGGCTGCGGTTGCGCCCTGGTACTGCTGCTCGCGGAACCAGAGGTTGCAGGCCCACTTCTCCCCCGCCGTCACGGGGAGACCGCCGTGCAACGACTTGCGGTGACGGGTGCTGTACCCCTCGTACAGGTTGTGGAAGATCACCATCCGGCCGGGGATCGCCTCGACCTCGAGGTCGAGCTTGGGGAACCCGGTGCCGCCCCCACCGTCGACCTCGTTGAGGTAGAGCAGGGCCGTCACGGCGCGGTTGCCGCCACGGGCCGTCTTCTCCTTGCCCTTGTCGGTCTCGATGTCCCAGGCGTCGAAGTGCGACTGGTACTCCTGGGTCTCGCCGTAGTGGATGACCTGCAGGTTCTCGGCGTGGTCGGCCGGGACGGCGACGAGGTCGCTCACCCGGGCGACGAGCCCGCGCACGATCGCGTCCTCGTCGTGCTTGACCCACGCGACCTGCCCGGTGCGGCGCGTGCTCGCCGTGTTGGCACCGAGACGGCTGACGAGCGCATCGTCCATCCGCGGTTCGGCGAGCTCGATGATGTGGAGGCACTCGTCGGGGGTCAGGAAGTTGTCGAACACCCAGACGTGGGGGTCGTCGGCGAGCTGGACCCCGGTGTCGTAGCCGTCCTTCAGCGCGAGCGTCATGCGTGCATTGTCGCGCGACGATCCCGCGATCGCACCGTCGCCTGCGTGGTGCGACTCGACACCGTCGACGACCGTCGTGACATGCTCGCCGCATGGCTCGCACGATCGACACCGGCACCGACGACCTCCTCGCCCGAGTCGAGGGACACGTCGGCGTCATCGCCTTCAACCGTCCCGAACGGCGCAACGCGTTGTCCGACGCCGTCTACGACGGCTTCGACGCCGCCCTGCCGGTCCTCGCCGCCGATCCCGAAGTGCGCGTGGTGCTCGTCACGGGCAGCGGCGGAGCGTTCTGTGCCGGCGGCGACGTCAAGCAGATGAACGAGGCGAACCAGGCGGGCGGCGAGCGAGCCGGCCGCCCCTCCGGGTTGGAGGACGCCGTCGACCACCTGCGTCGGCTCCAGCGACAGGTGTCGCTCGCCCTGCACCAGTTCCCGAAGCCGGTCGTCGCCGCGTTGCCGGGCGCCGCCGCCGGCGCCGGTCTGTCGATCGCGCTGGCCGCCGACATCCGGCTCGCCGCCGAGCGGGCGGTGCTCGTGACGGCGTTCGCGAACGTCGGGGCGTCAGGCGACTTCGGCGGCTCGTGGTTCCTCACCCAGCTGGTCGGTCCGGCGAAGGCACGCGAGCTGTACTGGACGTCGCCCCGGCTCACCGCCGCCGAGGCGCGCGACCTCGGCCTCGTCAATCAGGTACTCGCCGACGACGGCTTCGACGAGGCTGCGCTCGACTGGTGCCACGACCTGGCGACTCGGGCGCCGATCGCCCAGCGGCTGATGAAGGAGAACCTCAACCGGGCGATGACGTGCGATCTGGCCACCGCACTCGACGCCGAGGCCGCCAACATGGTCCGCACCATGCGCACCGCCGACCACGCCGAAGCAGCGTTGGCCTTCGTCGAGAAACGCCTCCCGAACTTCGAAGGCCGCTGAACGAATGGGGTCGTCAGTGGCGTTCGAACATGGCGATCGTCTTGAGGTGACGTTCGATGTGGTGTTCGAGCGCCTTGGTCGCCAGGCCGCCGACCTCGTGGGTGAACGGTGACTCCTCGAGCGCGAGCGCCTGCGCCAACCGCCCGCCGAAGATGTCGCGCATGATGCCGAGCGCCCCGGGCGAGATCGCCGTCCCGGTCCGGCACTGACGACACTGGACGCCGCCCTCGTTCAGGTCGAACGCGACCAGTTCGGTCTCGGGCTCCGACTCGCCGCACCGCACGCACGCGTCGAGCTGCGGTTCGAGGCCTTCGTTGCGGAGCAGCTTCCAGTAGAACGCGGGGACGTTGAGGGGCGCCGGCCGCTCGGCGATCGTGCGCAGGACGCCGACCGTCATCCGGTAG
>JAGQSS010000133.1:6093-8970 GCA_020439405.1 Ilumatobacter sp.
CGACGACAGCATCGGCGCGAGCGGCTCGACCGACTCGGCCTGGCTGACGATGTCGAGCTCGCGGCCGCGGTAGAGCAGGAGCCGGACGTGGCTCATCGGTTCGAGACGGGCGCCGAACTTCGATTTCGTCTTGCGCACGCCCTTGGCGACGGCGCGCACCTTGCCGTTCTCGGCCGTCATGAAGACGACGATCCGGTCGGACTCGCGCAACTTGTACGTGCGCAGCACGACGCCGGTGTCGCGATACAGCTCGCTCACGAGCGCACCCGGTTCACTCGTCGAGGCCGCCGAAGCGACGGCGGCGGCTCGCGAAATCGTCGATCGCCGATTCGACGTCGTCGGCGGTCAGCTCGGCCCACGCCACGTCGACGAAGGCGAGCTCGGCGTAGGCGAGTTCCCAGACGAGCGACGGCGGCAGCTGGGTCGGCGGACCGAGCACGACGACCAGGTCGGGTTCGGAGTCGGCCGGCTCGTAGAGCGCGGCCGCGACGGATGCCTCGTTGACCTCGTCGGTCGGGTCGATGCGCTGCATCGCGTCGGCGAAGCGCTGTCGCCCGTCGGGTTGCGGATCGGCCAGCACCTCGCACCCTGGCAGGCGGTGGCGCCGGTGGTCGACCGGGACCGGATCGTCGCCCGCCTCGTACGCCCGGATGGTCAGCCACGGGACGCCCAACCGCTGGCAGACCTGGCCCAGGGTGTCGAGTCGCCGCTCCCACGCATCGTCGGAGAGCGCCGCCCACTCGGCGAGCGTGCCGCCGACCACCAGGACGTGGCGGAGGGACGAGCTCGTCGTGGCGGTGCGCTCGGGGGACATGTCCCCATTCTCCCACGCCGGCGGTCGGTAACGTTGGTGCCCGTGGAGGAAACCCGGCCACTGCACGTCGCCTGCATCATGGACGGCAACGGACGCTGGGCCGCGGCGCGCGATCTCCCACGCACCGAGGGACACACCGAGGGCGAGGAGAACCTGGCCCGCATCGTCCGGGTCGCCGTCACCCGCGACGTGGGCTGGCTGACCGTGTTCGGCTTCTCCACCGAGAACTGGGTCCGGCCCCGAGCCGAGGTCCGCCACATCCTCGGCCTCCACGAGAAGTTGTTCGGCCGGGTCCGCGAACTGAACGAGCTGAACGTCCGCATCCAGTGGATCGGCCGACCGTTCGACTCCCCGTCGGCCCGCACGCCCCGCTACGTCCAGCGGGCGATCCGGAAAGCGATCGCCGACACGGCCTCGAACACCGGCATGACGCTCACGGTCGCGTTCGACTACGGCGGTCGGGCCGAACTGATGAGCGCCGTCCGCCAGGTCCGGGCCGAGGGCACGCCGATGACGCCCGAGGCGATCGAGAAGCACCTGTACCTCCCCGAGATGCCACCGGTCGACGTCATGGTGCGCACCTCCGGCGAACTGCGCGTGTCGAACTTCCTGCTGTGGCAAGGCGCGGGCGCCAAGATCTACTTCACCGACGCGTCGTGGCCGGAGTTCGACGCCGACGAACTCGACCGGGCGATCGCACTCGTCCGATGACCGACCCCACCGCGGCGTCGTCCGCGCTCGAGGCCCTCGCGGCCGTGACCGCCGCGCTGCCCGCCGCCGAAGACCGCGCCGGCCAGCGCGAGATGACCGAGCTCGTCGCCGCCTCGATCGAGCGGGGCCGCCACCTCGTCGTGCAGGCCGGTACCGGGACGGGCAAGACCCTCGCCTACCTCGTCCCGGCCATCACGTCGGGCAAACGGACCGTCGTCGCCACCGCCACCAAGGCGTTGCAGGACCAGCTGGCGACGAAGGACCTCCCGTTCCTCGCCGCCGAACTCGCCGAACTCGGGCACGACATCGACTGGGCCGTCCTGAAGGGGCGCAGCAACTACGTCTGCCTCCAACGGTTGCGTGAGATGAGCCAGCCCTCGACCGGCCAGCTCGAACTCGAGGAACTGTCGGCGACGAACAAGCTCGAGATCAAGAAGATCGCCGAGTGGGCCGGCACGACCGAGACCGGCGACCAGGCCGAGATGGAGTGGAGCCCGAGCGACCAGGCGTGGCGGGCCGTGAGCGTCGGCAGCGACGAGTGCCCCGGCGGCGACCGCTGCCCGATGGGCCAGGAGTGCTTCGCCGAGTCGGCCCGTCGTCGGGCGCAGGCGTCCGACGTGATCGTCGTCAACACCTACCTCTACGGGCTGCACGTCGGCAGTGGCGGCGCGATCCTGCCGGAGCACGACGTCGTCGTGTTCGACGAGGCCCACGTCCTCGAGGACACGATGAGCGACACGGTGGGCGTCGACATCTCGCCCGGCCGGTTCGTCACCGTCTCGGCGACCATCCGACGGTTCCTCGACGACACCCAGCTCGTCGGGTCGATCGCCGACCTGGCGCCGCTCCTGCGTGAGGTGTTCGGGCGCTACCTCAACCAGCGGCTCCCGACCCCGTTGCCGTCCGACATCACCGACTCGCTCGAAGACGCTCGGCTCCGGCTCACCCGGGTCGGCGAGGCGGTCGAGTCGATCCAGACCGACATCGACGACGCCAAGCAGCGCAAGTTGCGCGCCCAGAAGATGATCGCCCGGTCGATGGAAGCCGTCGAGGCCGCACTCACCGCCGGCGACGACAAGGTCCCCTTCGTGTCGGGCGCGCCGCAGTCACCCCGCCTCGAGGTGGCACCGCTCGACGTCGGACCGGTCCTCGGTGCCAATGTCTGGAACGACCACACGGCGATCCTCACGAGCGCCACGGTGCCCTCGTCGCTCGCGGCACGAGTCGGCCTGCCCGACGACCGGACGCACACGGCCGACGTCGGCAGCCCCTTCGACTACGAGCACCAGGCGATGCTGTACTGTGCGATGCACATGCCGCAGCCGCGGTCGCCGAAGTTCCGCGACCAGGTC
>JAGQSS010000134.1 GCA_020439405.1 Ilumatobacter sp.
CACCCGGACCGCTGCGTCCGACGACCCGATCCTGGCGGCCTACGACGGTGTGGCCGAGCGCCTCGGCAACACCCGTGACGTCGCCCGATCGTCGTACGTCGCTCCCCGGGTGGTCGAAGCACACGAGTCGGGGGAACTGGCGGCGCTCTGGCGAGGATCGCGCTCGTCGACGTTGTTCACCCGCGGCGAGCAGTGCTGCCGCAAGCTCTTCGCGAGCTGACGGTCATCCCCGGCGATCGCTGCGGAGCACCGCCATCCTGATCTCGTCGACGAACTCGTCGCCCCACCGGAGCGCCTCTCGGGCCACCCCTTCCCGGACGAACCCGACCCGCTCGTAGACCGCGATGGCACGCGGATTGAACGCGAACACGCCCAGCGAGATCCGGTTCATCGGCGGATCGATCTCGTCGAACACGTAGTCGACGATCAGTGCTGTGGCTTCCGTGCCGGCGCCGCGATCGCGTGCGTGTGCCGACAGTGCGATCCTGAAGTTGCACGACCGGTTGTCGAGGTCGACGTCGTTGATGACGACCTCGCCCAGCCATTCCCCCGTCGACGGGTCGACGACGGCGAGGTCGAGACGGTCGTCCGTCGCCGATCTCGTCGCCGCCCACCGATCGATGGTCGCCCGGTCGAACTGCTCCTGTGTGCCCGTGAGTCGCATCGCCTCCTCGTCGGCGAGGTCGTTCCACATGTCGCCGGCGTCGTCGGCCACCATCGGTCGGAGCACGACACGCGTGCCCCGGATCGTGGGCTTGTCGGCGAAGGAAGCCATCCCCGCAGTCTCGCGACACCGGCGCCCGGGAACGCGCACGGTTTGCCCGGACGCCGTCCGGGTACCCGCCCTCCGTGACCACGACCGCGACCGACGACGGGCCGCGGCGTCGCGCCCCGGCCATCGACGACCACGGCGTGATCGGCGACTGCGAGACACTGGCGCTCGTCACCGATCACGGCGAGATCGATTGGATGTGCTGGCCGCGAGCCGACTCGCACTCGATCTTCGGATCGCTGCTCGACCCCGATGCCGGGCACTGGTCGATCCATCCGACCGGCGAGGTCGGCCGGACCCAGCAGTTCTACCTGTCGGAGACGAACGTGCTCGTCACACGCTTCCAGGTCGCCGGCGGGATCGTCGAGATCGACGACGCCATGGCGATGGCAGGCCCACGCCGACTCGTCCGACGGGTTCGCTGTGTCCGAGGTGACGTCCAGGTCCGCGTCGAGTTCCGTCCGGCTCCCGGCTACGGGGCCGACGACATCCGGTGGACCGAGGTGTCCTCGCGAGCGATCGACGTCGAGACCGACCATCTCGCGCTCCGGCTGGCGTCGTCGGCACCGATGTCGGTCCAGGCCGGCCGTGTCGTCGCCGACCTACGTCTCTGCGACGGCGACGAGGTCGTCTATCTCCTCGGCGACGGATCGGACGACGATCGACCCGACGACGTCTCGGTCGAACGCGGCGACGAGGTGCTTCGCGAGGTCGTCGACCACTGGAAGTTGTGGTCGGCACGTGGTCGCTACCGCGGTCGGTACCGGGCGGCGGTCGAGCGATCGGCGCTGGCGCTCAAGCTGCTCACCAACCGGACCACCGGCGGCATGCTCGCCGCCGGCACGACGAGCCTCCCCGAACACATCGGGGGCGAACGGAACTGGGACTATCGGTACGTCTGGATCCGCGACGCGGCGTTCACGGTGTACGCCCTCCTCGAGATCGGACACGACGCCGAGGCCGAGGCGTTCATCGGATGGCTCGTCGACCGAGTCGACGACTGCGAACGTTCGGGCGGCACCCCACTCACGCCGCTCTACGACCTCGACGGCACCGCGAAGCTCGACGAGACCACGTTGCCGTGGCGGGGCTACGAGGAGAGTCGCCCGGTCCGGATCGGCAACGCCGCGGCGGAGCAGGTCCAACTCGACATCTATGGCGAACTGATCGACTCGTTGTATCTGTTCGACCGCAAGGTTCGCGGCCTGTCGATCGACACCTGGGACAAGATCCGTCTGATCGTCGACCACGTCATCGCGCACTGGCGCGACCCGGACGACGGGATGTGGGAGATCCGCTCGGGGCCGCAGCGGCACACCGTGTCGGTGATGATGTGCTGGGTCGCCGTCGAACGGGCGATCCGCATGGCCGAGTTCCGGGGCCGGCCCGCCGACCTCGAGACCTGGCGGCGGGCCCGCGACGAGATGCACGACGCCATCGTCACCGACGGCTGGAACGACGAGCTGGGCGCGTTCACCCAGACCTTCGGCGGCGACACGCTCGACGCGTCGATCCTGCTCGCCCCACTCGTGAAGTTCGTCGACGGACACGATCCGCGGTGGACGTCGACGCTCGACGCCGTGGTCGAACGACTGACCCACGGCCCCCTCGTCGATCGGTACGACACCGCCGCCTACGACGACGGTCTCGACTGCGGGGAAGGGTCGTTCACGATCTGCTCGTTCTGGTTGGTCGAGGCATTGGCACGTGCCGGCCGGGTCGATCAGGCCCGCCGACACTTCGATCAGCTCCTCGGCTATGCGAACCCCGTCGGCCTGTTCAGTGAACAGATCGGCCCGACCGGTCGCCAGCTCGGCAACACCCCGCAAGCGCTCACCCACCTCGCCCTCATCAGCGCGGCGGTCGCGCTCGACGAGGCCCTCGATCGGGAGGAATCATGAACCACCCCCAACGCGACCAGCGCGCCGACGCGCTCGTCGTCTTCGGACTGACCGGCGATCTCGGTCATGACGAACTGCTCCCGGGCATCGTGTTGCTGCACGCGACCGGCCGACTCGGCGTGCCGGTCGTCGGCGTCGGACGACACGCTCCCGACGACCTCGACCAACTCCTCCGCAACGCGATCGACCCGACGCTGGCGACCCGGTGCGGGACGACCGTCGACCGGCTGGTCGACGAGATCGACCTGCGGTTCGTCGAGGGCGACGCGACGGAGGCCGAGACGTGGGACGCCGTCGCCGACGAACTCGCGGACACTCGGTTGCCCGCCGTCTACGCCGCCCTCCCCCCGGCCTTGCTCGGCGACGTCGCCGAGCGGGTCGCCGCGAGTCGGCTCCCCGACCGGACGCGCCTCGTCCTCGAGAAACCGTTCGGCGAGGACCAGGCCTCGGCGATCGAACTCCACGACCGCATCACCGAGCACGTCGACGAGGAGCGACTGTTCCTCGTCGACCACTTCCTCGCCAAGGTGTCGGTCCGCAACCTCGTGACGTTCCGACGGAGCACGGTGGTCGACCTGACACTCCGCGCCGATCACGTCGAGCAGGTCACGATCGACTTCCCCGAGGTCGGCGGGGTCGACGGCCGCGGCTCGTTCTACGAGGGCGTCGGCGGCGTCGTGCCCGACGTCGTCCAGAACCACCTCCTCCAGACGATGGCCAGCGCCCTGCTCGAACCACCGGCCGCGAACGCATCGGCGGACGAGGTTCGGCGTGCCCGCGTCGATCTGCTCCGCAGCACGACACCGTTCTCGCCCGACGATTCGACGCTCGGGCAGTACGACGGATACCGCGACCTCGACGACGTCGACGACGACTCCGTGGTCCCGACGTTCCTCCGAGGCGAGTTGACGATCGACGAGGGACGCTGGGCCGGCGTCCCGATCGTCCTGCGAACCGGCAAGCGGGTCGCCGACGGACCCTTCCTCGTCGCGTGGCGGTTGGCCGACGGTGGGGCGGTCCGGGCCCGGATGAAGCCCGACGCAGCGATCCAGTTCGACCTCGACGAACTCGATCCCGCCACCCACGGCACCTCGACCGCCGTGGCGTGTACGCCCGTCCGGACGGATCACGGGGCGCTCGACGCCTACGCGACCGTGCTCGGCGACGCGTTGGCGGGCGAACGTCGCCACATGTCGTCGATCGAGGAGATCGTCGAGTCGTGGCGCATCGTCGAACCGCTCCTGGGCGAACCCTCGTCCCTCACCACCTACGCCCCCGGCACCCCCATGAACGACATCCCCTGACCACCTTCCGACCTGCTGGTCAGGTGACCCGGAACACGACACGCGACCAGACCACACGTTCCCGGGTCAGGTGACCGACGGGAACGCCTCGTTCCTCGGCGTCACCTCCGACACCTGACCCGAGTCGAGGGTCCGCGTCAGGGTGGGCGGGTGAGGTCGAAGAGGTCGGTGGCGTGGCTGTAGGAGTTGCCGACGTGGCGGCCGATCGCACGGAGTTCGACCTGGTCGACCCGGGTGCCGTCGAGCAGCGAGTCGAGCACGTGGATCTCGACGGCCTCACCGATCACGAGCGCGTTGCCGTGATCGGGGTGGCCGATGTCGACGATCTGGGTGACCACGCATTCGAAGTTCGCCTTGCACTCCCCGACCATCGGCGGCCGCACCGACCGGCTCGGCACCGCCGTCAGGCCGCACGCCTCGAACTCGTCCACGTCGGGCGGGAACGACGCCGACGACGCGTTCATCGCCTCGGCGACCTCCGCGGTCACGACGTTGACCGTGAACTCCCCGACGGCGCGCACGTTGTCGAGCGTGTCCTTGCGACCGCCCCGGCCCGGGGAGAACACGAACGTCGGCGGCAGTCCGCTGACGACGTTGAAGAACGAATACGGCGCGACGTTCGGCACACCGTCGGCCGACAGGGTGCCGATCCAGCCGATCGGGCGCGGCACGATCAGCCCGGTCGCGAGCTTGTAGGCGTCGACGCCCTCGAGTTCGTCGACGCGGAATCGCTGCTTCGTGGTCATACCGCCAGTCTGGCAGCGACCGTCAGGCGGCGAGGAACGGCTCCCATTCGGCGCGCGGGTTCGGGATCGACGACACGAGCACCTCGGTACGGGTCGGCACGTACGGTGCACGCCGCAACTCCCAGCCGTACCGCAGATGCATCTCGTCGAGCGAGCGGTCGGCCTTGGAGTGGTTGTGGTGACGGCACGCCGCCACGAGGTTGAGCCAGCCGTTTCCGCCACCGCGCGAACGGGGGAAGAGGTGGTCGACCGAGTCGCCGCGGCGGTCGCACGGATGACCATCGACGACGAACTGGCACAGGTGTGCGTCTCGTTGCCGGACCCGCCGTGGCGAGCAGGTGGGCGTCCGGCGCTGCGCGGCGTGCAGGCGTCCGATGCGGGCGATCACCGACGGCACGGCGACCTCGATCGACGGCGAGTGCAGCACCTGGGCGATGTCGCTCGACGCGGCGACCGCCTTACCGGTCACCAAGAGTTCGCACGCGAACTCGACGCCGATGACGCGGTCGACGCGCCAACCGGCATCCAACAACAGCACAGGGTTCGCCATCGTGATCGCCTCCTCCGAAGTCGTCTGATCTCGTCGGTATTGCCGTATCTACCTATCACGTCGGACGACCGTGCGGTGGGAAGGTTCGCGACTGTTCACGTTCCGTACACGGCCGGAGCAGGCGCTCGGCTACGTTCGACCGCGTGACTGCGACCACTGCTTTTCGCCGTTCGACGGCCCGCGCCCGGGGCACGGTGTGCCGCCCATGACGATCGATCCTCGTACCCCTGTGATCGTCGGCGCCGGCCAGATCAACGACCGCGACTTCGGCTCCGAGCCGATCGGTCTGATGACGCGGTGCACCGAGGCAGCTCTCGACGACTCGGGCGCTGCAGGCGCCGTCCGAGACGCCATCGACGCCGTCCGGGTCGTCTGGGGTATCTGGCCGTATCGCGATCCGGGCCGCCTCATCGCCGACCGCCTCGGTCGCACCGAGGCGCGCTCGAGCCTGACGGCGGTCGGCGGCAACCAGGTGTACGACCTCGTGGTCGACACGGCGATGCGGATCTCGACGGGCGACCTCGACGTCGCCGTCGTCTGCGCCGCCGAGTCGATGCGCACCCGCCGGGCCGACCACGCCCACGGTGTGACGACCGAGTATCTCGACGAGCGCGACGGTGCCGCCCCCGATGACGTGCTCGGCACCGAGCACGAACTCACCACGGCGGTCGAGAACGCCGTCGGGGTCCATCATCCCGTGCGCTTCTACGCCATGGCCGAGACGGCGCTCCGCCATCGCCTCGGCGAGTCGGTCGACACCCACCGCGATCGCATCGCACGGCTCTGGTCGCGAGGGAGCGAGATCGCGGCGACGAACCCGCACGCCTGGCTCCAGCGGGCCCAAACAGCAGCAGAGACGGCGACGCCGAGCGAACACAACCGCCCGATCGCCGCCCCGTACCCGAAGTACATGACCTCGAACCTGAACGTCGACCAGGGCGGCGCCGTGATCATGTGCTCCGCCGAAGCGGCCGAACGACTCGGCGTCCCGCGCGACCGGTGGGTGTTCCCGTTGGCCGGGTCGGGCGCCGCCGACCACCCGACGATGACCACCAGGTGGGCATTCGACGAGTCGCCCGCGATGCGGCTGGTCGGCCGCGACGCCCTCGGGCTGGCCGGCGTCGACATCGACGACTGCGCACTGCTCGACCTCTATTCGTGCTTCCCCGTCGCCGTTCAGGTCGCCCAACGCGAGCTGGCGATCGATCCGGCACGCGACTGGACGATCACCGGCGGACTGACCTTCGCCGCCGGCCCGATGAACTGCTACTGCATCCTGCCGCTCACCCGAGCGGTCGGCATGCTGCGGGCCGCGCCCGAGCAGCGGGCGTTCCTCACCGGCAACGGCGGCTATTTCTCGAAGCACAGCGCGATCGTGCTGTCGGGTGAGCCGAATCCCGGCGGGTTCCGCGCCTCGCGTCCCCAGTCCGACGTCGACGCGCTGCCGGCACGCCCCGCACCCGAGGCGCCCGTCGCCGACGCCACGCTCGAGACCTACACCGTCGTGTACGGCCGCGACATGGAGCCCGAGCAGGCAATTGTCGCCGCGCTCGACGACGAGGGACGCCGGCACTGGGCCTCGAGCACCGACCGGTCGTGGCTCGACGAACTCGTGTCGAGCGACGCGTGCGGTATCGACGTGCACCTCGACGACGGCACGGTCACCCCGTGACGCGCTCGGCGCTCGAACACGACTGGCTCCCCGACCTCACCGCCGCCGTCCACGGCCTGTACCCCGATCGCGTCGACGACGTCGTGGCCCGCCTGGTCGCGCGGGCGCGACGAGCCGCCGACGAACGTTCCGCCGCGCTCCGGTCGCGCGACCTCGAACGGCTGGCGACCCCGAACTGGTACCAGTCGAACCAGCGGGTCGGCTACATGGCGTACCTCGACCGGTTCGCCGGCGACCTCGACGGTGTCGGTGACCGCATCCCGTACCTCACCGAGCTCGGCATCGACACGGTGCACTTCCTCTCGGTGCTCTGCCCGCGCGACGGCGAGAGCGACGGCGGGTACGCCGTGCGCGACTACCTGTCGCCCGATCCACGGCTGGGGACGACCGACGACCTCGTCGAGATGATCGATCGGCTCCACCGACACGGCATCGACCTCTGCCTCGACTTCGTGCTCAACCACACGAGCGACGACCACGAGTGGGCCGTCGCCGCCCGTGCGGGTTCCGAGTACCACCTCGGCCTCTACCGCACGTACCCCGATCGGACCGAACCCGATCGATGGGAGACGTCGCTGCCCGAGGTGTTCCCCGACATGGCGCCGGGCAACTTCACCTGGGACGACACGCTCGGCCGCTGGGTCTGGACGACGTTCCGGGAGTTCCAGTGGGACCTCGACTACTCCAACCCCGACGTCCTCGTCGAGGTCGCGGGCCTCGCACTCGAACTCGCCAACTACGGCGTCGACATCCTCCGCCTCGACGCGATCGCGTTCACCTGGAAACGGCCGGGCACCACCTGCCAGAACCAGCCGGAGGCCCACCTCGTCGCCCAGGCGCTGCGGGCCACGATCGCCATGGCCGCGCCGGCGACGGTGCTGCTCGCCGAGGCGATCGTCGGCCCCTCCGACCTGCTCGGGTACCTCGGCCGGCACGAGCTGGAGCGACGCGAGTGTGAGTTGGCGTACCACAACCAACTGATGGTGCAGGGGTGGTCGATGCTCGCCACCCGCCGGGCCGACCTGGCGCACCGCGCGCTGTCCCAACTGCCCGATCCGCCCGCCCGCGCGACCTGGTTCACCTACGTCCGCTGCCACGACGACATCGGCTGGGCGATCGACGACGCCGATGCGCTCGCCGTCGGTGTCACCGGGGCGGGACATCGCTCGTTCCTCGCCGAGTTCTTCCGCGGCGACTTCCCCGACTCGTTCGCACTCGGGACACCGTTCGGCGTGAACGAGGCGGTCGGCGACGAGCGCACGAGCGGGATGGCCTCGACCCTCGCCGGCGTCACGGCGGCGATCCGCAACGAGGATGCCGCCGCACTCGCACGGGCGATCGACCGCATCGGGTTGCTGTACGGCATCGCCTTCGGGTGGGGTGGCATCCCGATCGTCTACATGGGCGACGAGCTGTGCCAGCCCGACGACCCGACCTGGGTCGACGACCCCGATCGGCGCGGCGACAGCCGATGGGCGCACCGACCGCGTTTCGACGAAGCGCTCGCTGCGCTCCGGACCGACCCGTCGACGGTGACCGGTCAGGTGTGGCGCCGGATCCGACACCTGATCGACGTGCGACGGTCGGCGGGCGTGCTCGACGACGCGGGCGCCGTCAGCCGTCCGTTCGACACCGGCGACGTGCACGTGTTCGGGTGGCACCGGCAGAGCGCCCGCTGGGGATCGATGATCGGTCTCGCCAACGTCGGTGAGACCCCGGCGGTCGTCTCGGCCCGACCGGCCGACGTGTCGATCGACCTGCTCGACCCGGACGACCACGAGCCGTGGACGCTCCGTCCGCTCCAGGTCCGCTGGCTCGCCCGCGCCGGCACCCTCGCCACCTCCCCCCGCCCGATCCCCTGACCGCCCGGCCGTCGCGGCGTCAGAGGGTCGGGTGCCAGAGGTGACGGGCGAGGCGCCAGCCGAGCCCGTTCCCGTTGGTCACCCGACCCGGGACGCGGCGCGCGACCGGATC
>JAGQSS010000135.1 GCA_020439405.1 Ilumatobacter sp.
GTTACCGCTGGTCACCTGACCCGGGTGAGGTTCGCGGCCGGATCGTAGGTTCCCGGGTCAGGTGATCGACGGTAACGCCCCGTTCCTCGGCGTCACCTCCGACACCTGACCCGATGGCCGGAGTCGATGTGTTTCACGTGAAACAGCTCGTCCCCCGTAGCTCGGCTTTCGGGTCGGGTGATCTCCAGGAACGCCGACTCCGTCGTCGTCCCTTACGACACCCGACCCGGCGGAACAATTGCGGTGGCTATCCGCGGAATCGTTGGGGGGAGCGGGCAGACTAGGCGGCGATGGATTCCGCAGCTGCGACACGGCCGCCGGTCCGAGCACTCCCCCGCGTCATTGCCGTCGCCAACCAGAAAGGTGGCGTCGGCAAGACCACGACGACGATCAATCTCGGGGCGTGTTTGGCGGAGATGGGCCTCCGGACGCTCGTGATCGACCTCGATCCCCAGGGGAATGCGTCGACCGGCCTCGGCATCGAGAACCGCGGGCTCGAGGTGTCGATGTACCACGTGCTCATGCACGACGAGCCGCTCGAGAACGTGATCGAACCGACCGACGTCCGTGGGCTGTTCGTCGCGCCCGCCAGCCTTGACCTCGCCGGCGCCGAGATCGAGCTCGTCCCGGCGTTCTCGCGTGAGACGCGTCTTCGTCAGGCGATCGCCGCCGTGATCGACGACTACGACTACGTCCTGATCGACTGTCCGCCGACGCTCGGCCTGCTCACGGTCAACGGACTCGCCGCGGCCGGCGAGGTGCTGGTACCGATCCAGACGGAGTACTACGCGCTCGAAGGACTCGGCCAGCTGTTGCGCAATGTCGACCTGGTGAAGCGAAACCTGAATCCCGATCTCGACGTGTCGACGATCGTCTGCGTGATGTACGACGCCCGGACCAAGTTGTCGGAGCAGGTCGTGGCAGAAGTACGTGATCACTTCGGTGACAAGGTCGTGCGGCCGGTCGTGCCACGGTCGGTCCGGTTGTCGGAGGCGCCGTCGTTCGGGCAGCCGATCATCGTCTACGACCCCCGGTCGAACGGCGCGGTCGCGTATCGCGACGTCGCCAAGGAGGTGCACTATGGCACGGCGTAGTGGTGGACTCGGCAAGGGCCTGAGTTCGTTGATCCCGCCGGGTGAAGCGACGCCGGGCGGCGACGACCAGGGTGCGGTGCTCCGCGACATCCCGGTTGCCGACATCGTCCCGAACCCGCATCAGCCGCGTGTCCACTTCGACGAGGAGTCGTTGTCGGAGCTCACGGCGTCGATCCAGCAGATCGGCGTGTTGCAGCCGATCCTCGTGCGGCAACTCGACGACGGATTCGAACTGGTGGCGGGGGAGCGGCGCTGGCGTGCTGCGACACGCGCTGGATTGGCGTCGATTCCGGCGGTCGTCCGCACGACCGACGACCTGGCATCGGTCGAACAGGCACTGGTCGAGAACTTGCACCGCCAGGACCTGACCGCGCTCGAGGAGGCGGCGGCCTACCAGCAGCTGATCGAGGACTTCGATCTCACGCACGAAGACGTTGCCGATCGCGTCGGCAAGAGCCGGTCGGCGGTGACGAACACGCTCCGACTGCTCGGACTCCCGCCGTCGATCCAGCATCTGTTGGCCGACGGTCGTCTCTCCGCCGGCCATGCCCGTGCGTTGCTCGGTACGCCCGACCGCGCCCTGCAGGAGTCGTTGGCCGAACGCGCGGCCGCCGAGGGGTGGACGGTGCGGATGGTCGAGGTCGCCGTCAAGAACGGTGGCGTCCCGGATGCCGTCGTCGAGCCGACGCCCACGCCCGAGCCGACCCCCTCGTCGCCGGAACCCTCGCTCGACGGCGCCGGCGTGGCGCCGACGACCCGTCTTCGCCCGCCCGGACTGCTCGAGCTGGAGGAGTTGCTGGCCGACCACCTCGAGACCCGCGTCAACGTGCAGATGGGTGCCAAGAAGGGGAAGATCGCGATCGAGTTCGCCGATCTCGAGGACCTCGAGCGCATCTATCGCCGGATGACCGAGCCCGACTCGGACGCCGACTGACGACTCGGGCGCCTCGGCCCCGCCTCGAGGGGACCACGTCGCCCGAACGAGGCTGTGGAAACACTCGACTCGCGCGTGAGGTTGTCCCCACAACACTCAACGTCATCCACAGGCGCGAGGTGGAGAATCGTGACGACATGTGGCGCGCGTCACACGATGGGTAAGAAATACAGGCGTTATCCACACATCCAGCGTCGCGAACCCTGAACTCGTCCGTGAAGTTCAACCACAGGCGGGGGACAAACCTGTGGATAACGGTCGGACTGGGGTGGACAAGGCCCCTCGCGAGCCTCGACCCGCGCGTCAGGCGTCGACCGGTTCCTGCGCCCAGCGCTCGAGCGCCGTGACGATGGCCGCGACGAGCTCTTCCGACTCGTCGAGGGCACGCTGGGCGTCGCCCACACCGAACAACACCGCCGGCATGCGGGTCTCGCGCAGGATCGGCAACCGCATCCCGTCGACGATCGGGTCGAAGTCGGTCGTCGCAGCGCAGGCCTCGGCGATCCGTGTCGCCAGGACGCGCCCGCCAACCGACTCGAACTGGGGGACCCGGTAGTAGTGCACCGTCGGTGCGTCGTCCGGTGTCGCTTCGAAACCCAGGTAGGCGGTCGCCGCGAACCGGTTGGCGGCCGTGGCCTGGGCGGTTGCGTCGGGTTCGTCGCTCGCGACCACGGTGGCGCTGCGGTGCCGGAGGGCCTGCACCAGCTGGCGACTCAAGCCGCTGAGCCCACCGAACTGCCCGACGACGAGTCGCAGGTCGGCCAGGGTGCGCGCCGAGGCGGTGAGCGCGTCGAGCTCCCGCACCGCCGTGATGCCGGGCCCGGATCCGGTCTGGCGGGCCAACACCTGCAGGGCGCGCACCGTGTCGGGGCCGCACACGCCGTCGACGTACAGACCGCAGTTGTGCTGGAAGTCCTCGACCGCGCGGGCGGTGGCCGGGCCGAAGATCCCGTCGACGCGCCCGGAATCGAAGCCGAGGCGCGCCAATGACGCCTGGAGGTCGCCGACGTCGTCACCGCGCAGGTTGGGTGCGACGTGCATCAGCAGGCGATCGCCGAGCTTCCACGTCGCTTCGACAACGGCTCGCCAGGTGTCCTCGTCGCAGACGCCGGTGACGCGGAGACCGCGTCGTTGCTGGAACTCGGAGAGCGACCGTTCGGTGGACGCGCAAAAAAAACCCGCCTCGGCGCCGTCGGGAGCGAACCCGGCGGCACCGAGGCGGCGTTGCAGGTCGCGCACGGCCTCGCCGCGCTGACCCGGCGTCAGTGGGAAGTGGCCAGGAATTCGTCGAGCTCCTGCATGAGGGCGCCCTTGCCCTTGGCGCCGACGATCTTCTTCTTCACGTCGCCACCGTCGATGACGAGCAGCGTCGGGATGCTCATCACCTGGTAGCGCATGGCGATGTCGGGGTTCTCGTCGACGTTGAGCTTGGTGATCTTCAGCTGGCCGTCGAGTTCGCCGGCGAGCTCTTCGAGGATCGGGGCGATCTGCTTGGTCCGCACCATTCGGCCCAGAAGTCGACGAGGACCGGGGTGGTCGAACCCGCCACGGTCTCGTCGAACGTCGCGGTGGTGAGGTTGGTGATGCCGTTGGCCATGTCACGTCCTTTGAATCGATCGCCGGAAGGGCGAGTGTAGTGAGAGGAAACCACGCGACCCACGCACCCATTCCCGACCGGGTCGATCGGGAATGAGCGGCATCGTCCGGTTCGGACGTGTCGTGGACGGCTCAGGCGTCGTGTTGGGCTTCGAGCCAGCGCTCGGCGTCGATCGCCGCCATACAGCCCGAACCGGCGGCGGTGATCGCCTGCCGGTAGGTGTGGTCCTGCACGTCGCCGCAGGCGAAGACACCCGGAATGTTGGTGTAGCTCGAGTCGGGCATCGTGGTGAGGTAGCCGTTGTCATCGAGTTCGAGCTGGCCGGCGAACAGATCGGTGTTCGGCCGGTGACCGATCGCGACGAACACGCCGGTCACGTCGAGGTCGCTCACGGTGCCGTCGACCGTGTTCGTCACCTGGATGCCGGTGACGGAGTTGTCGCCGTGGATGTCGGTGACCGTGTGGTTCCAGAGGAACTCGATCTTCGGGTTCGCGAACGCCCGCTCCTGCATGATCTTGCTGGCGCGCAGCTCGTCGCGACGATGGATGATCGTCACCTTGTCGGCGAACTTGGTCAGGAAGGTGGCTTCTTCGATGGCGGAGTCGCCACCGCCGACCACGGCGATGTTGTGACCCCGGAAGAAGAAACCGTCACAGGTGGCGCAGGTCGACAGGCCATGGCCGAGGAGGCGCGATTCGGCCTCGAGGCCGAGCATCAGCGAGCGGGCGCCGGTCGAGACGATGACGGCGTCGGCCAGGTGGACTTGGTCGCGGACCCACACCTTGAACGGACGCTCGGTCAGTTCGACCTTGGTGACCTTCTCGGTGAGGAACTCGGCGCCGAAGCGTTCGGCCTGCTTGCGGAAGTTCATCATGAGCTCGGGGCCCATGATCCCCTCGGGGAAGCCAGGGAAGTTCTCGACCTCGGTGGTGAGCATGAGCTGCCCGCCGGGCTGGTCGGAGGTCGACGACGGCTCGCCCTCGATGACGAGGGGAGCGAGGTTGGCGCGAGCGGTGTAGATCGCGGCGGTCAGGCCGGCGGGGCCGGACCCGACGATGATGACGTTGCGAACGTCGGACATGGTGGGACTCCGTGTGGTGTCGTGGGGGCGTTCAGGTGGCGCTGGTGCGCTTCGACATGAGCAACAACCCGGCGATGGACAAGATTCCACCGACGATGAAGTAGCTCACGTAGACCGCTCGTTCCCACGACAGGAAGAGGTAGAGCAGCGACTGCAGGCCGCGGGTCGCCAGGATCAGCAGCATCACGAGCAGCGCGAAGCCGATGAACGCCGCGAGCAGCCCGAACACGACGCCGCGTACGACGACGATCGCGTTGTCGGTGGTCTTCTGACGAACGGTGCCGACGAACTCGGTGATCTGGTCGGTGACCTCGTTCGCCCAGTTGTCGTCGGTGAGCGGATTACCCGGCATGGCGTCGAGACTAGTCCGGACCAGCGGTGCAACCGCCAGATCGGCGATCAGGGACCGTCGAGATCGACTTCGGCGACGATCAGGCAGTCGTCCCGGTCGACGGCCAGCACCAGCCGTTCGACCTCGTCGATCTCGATGAGGACCTCGCGGAACTCGCCCTCGACGTCGTAGTCGGCCACGGCGAGCACGTTGTAGAACTCGCACTGGTACTCGGGGGTGGGGCCGAGTGTGCCCTCGTCGCGCTGTTCGAGCAGCCACCAGGCTGCGCCCAACAGTTGGAGTCGTCCGAGGATCGGGACGTCGTCGTCGAAGTGGAGCGACGGGTCGTCGAGCGCCGGCAGTTCGTCGAGGAGGGCGTCGCCACCACCATCGGCAGGCTCGGCGGCCATCTCCGACGCCGATGCATCGCCGTCATCGGCGGGGGCGTCGGCCGGCTCCTCGGCGGGTTCCTCCGCCGGCTCCTCGGCCATCTCGATCATGGCGTCGCCCTCGGCGGCGAAGGTGTCGTCGGCCATCTCCGGCTCCGCGATGCGGCCGGCGTCCATCGCCGGCTCGTCGGCAGCTTCTTCGGCGGCGTCCATCGCCGGTTCGTCGGCAGCGTCGTCGGTCGCCATGTCGAAGCTGTCGCTGTCGTCACCGCCGCTGAAGCGGGTGCCGACGACACCGACCGCGACCACGGCGACCACCGCTGCGGCAGCGACGCCGAGCCACTGCGGGCTGAAGAACTTGCGGCGGAACGGGACGACGACGTCGTCATCGGCGGATGTGACATCGGTGGCGGCCGTGGCGGCGATCGCCGGTTCGGCGCCGAACTGCTCGTGGAACGCGGCCATCGCGGCGCCGATCGCCGACTCGCGTGCCGCGTCGGAGGGTGGTTCGACGTCGGCGAGGCGTGCCCGCAGGGCGCGCAACTCGTCGACCTCGGCCATCACCGCCGGGTCGGCCTCGGCGAGTCGTCGTTCGTCGTCGGTGAGGTCACCGTCGAGGTACGCGCTCGCAAGCGTGTCGGGATCGTGGTTCATGTCGTGTTCGGGGGTCTCGCGGGGGGATCACCGGTTGGACGTCCGGACGTACCGTCCTGGTTCCCGAGACGTTCGACCAGCATCCGGCGACCGCGGGCGATCCGGGACTTGACGGTACCGACCGGCACACCCAGCTCGTCCGCGATCTCGGCGTAGTCGAGATCGCCGACGTCGCGCATCACGACCGGCGCACGGAAGTCCTCGGGCAGTTCGGCGAGTGCCTCGTCGATCGCCAACCGGTCGGCGACCGAGTCGACGACCCGGTGCGACAGCTCGTCGGCGGGCTCCGGGGCGTCGTCGTCGGCGACGCTGTGGAGCTGGGGGCGGCGCTTGCGCTTGCGCAGTTCGTCGAGCGACGTGTTGGTGGCGATGCGGTAGGCCCATGTGCCGAACGCGGACCGGCCGTCGAACTTGTCGAGGTTGCGGACGATGCGGATCATCGCCTCCTGGGCGGCGTCGTCGGCGTCGCGCGACGACCCGGCGATCCGGCGGCAGACGGCGTGGACCCGGTCGTAGTGACGACGCAGCAATGCGTCCATCGCCGCCGCGTCACCCTGGCGGGCGGCCGAGACGAGTTCGTCGTCCGACCGATCGTGCACGGTCACGGCTGGTAGCTGACTTCTCCGAGCCGGCCCCGGAAGGGGTTGGCGGTACTACACGCCTCGTCGGGTCCGAGTTCTTTCAGCCAGAGCAGCAGGTGCGTGGCAGCGACGTCGACGTCGGCCGTGACCGTGGCCGGGTCGTCGCCGAAGTTGTTGCCGCCGACGGGGGACCAGCCGGACAGGTCAGCCGGCGCCGCCTCGTCGGTGCTGGCGTAGACCTCGAGCTGGTACGGGCCGTTGAGCGTGTCGACGCTGAGCGTGCCGGCGGACGGGCTCGACAGCGACAGGATCAGGCCGACGCCGCGCTTGCCGCCGAGGTACTTGTCGCTGTAGCACTCGGTGGGCCAGGCCGTGCTCGCGCTGCCGTCGGCGAGTGCGAGCGACGCCTGGGCGTTGTTCTCGGTGCCGTTGGTGCCATCGGGATCCCAGGCCTGCACGTCGACGATCGTCACCGGTCCGGCCGGGACGTCGGCGGCCGCCCCGACGTTGTGGGTCGCCGCGGCTGCCTCGGCGTCGGTGGACGCGTCGGTGGGCTGCTCGCCGGGCACGACCGTGTCGGTGGTCAGGTCGTCGGCGGTGTCGCCGCGGTTGAGGCCGACGAACAAGACGCCGGCGACGACCAGTGCGGCGACGACGAGCGCGCCGACCACGATCAGCGACGGCGCCCACCGTTGGGTGTCCTGGCGCGCGGGCGTGCCGACCGGGACGGGTCCGGCGGGTGTCGGGTCGCGTTGGTCGGCGGTGTCGATCGGGGTGGCGCTCGGCGTGAGGTCGTCGGCGCCGGGGGTGACCGGGATGACGCCGCTGATGTGCGGATCGCCGGGGACGCCCGGGCCGGCACCGAGCGCCCGCGTCGGCGGGTTCGCGATCCGGGGCGGCGGTTCGGCGGGCGTCCCGTCGATCGGTGGGGGAGAGGTGTCGACCGCGAGCAGGGCGGCGCGCAGTTCGCTGCCGGTCTGGGGGCGGTGCGCCGGGTTGCGCGCCAGCGTCTTGTGGATCAGGTTGACGAGGCCGATCGGCAACGTGGGTCGGAGGTGCCCGAGATCGGTCGGGTCGCGCTGCAGGCGGGCGAGCGCGGTGTCGGCGTCGGTCTCGCCGAGGAACGGCACACGACCGGCCAGGCACTCGTACAGCACGAGTGCCAGGGAGTACAGGTCGGCGCGTCCGTCGAGGCGGCGACCGCGGACCTGTTCGGGCGACAGGTACTTGGCGGTGCCCATCATCACGTTGTCGCTCGTCAGGTCTTCGTCGCCGGGCTGCAGCCCCTTGGCGATCCCGAAGTCGGTGAGGAGGACGCGCCCGTCGGAGGTGACGAGGATGTTGCCGGGCTTGACGTCGCGGTGGACGAAGCCGTTGCGGTGTGCTTCGTCGAGGGCGCCGGCGATCGCGGCGCCGATGTGGATCGTCAGTTCGGGGCCGAGGCGCTTCTGGCTGTCGAGCAGTTGGCGCAGGCTCTTGCCGTCGACGAGCTGCATCACGACGGCCTGGCGGCCCTCGTGGGCGACGACGTCGTGGACGCCGACGATGTTCGGGTGGTTCAACCGGGCGACGGCGATCGCCTCACGACGGAACCGTTCGGCGACGACCGGGTCGCTGGCGAGGTTGGTCTTCAGCCATTTGACGGCGACGCGTCGGTCGAGGTCGGTGTCGGTGGCGACCCACACCTCGGCCATGCCGCCCTGGCCGATGCGACGTTCGAGTCGGTATCGGCCCGCGAGCAGTTCACCCACCGGTGCGCGAGGAGGAGGAGCTGCCGCTGACGCCATGATCGTCCGCCACGCTAGTGGCCGAGTCCTCGTGGAACAGGGCAATGTCGGGCGTTCGCCCAGGTTTCGGTCACGGGCGCGATCGCGGGTGTCGGTTCAGGAGCTGAACGCGACGCCGATCGTGCCCTGGCCGGTGTGGGTGCCGATGACCGGGCCGATGTCGCCGATGACGATCTCGCCGTCGTAGAGCGGTTGCAGCATCGCGACGAACTCGTCGACGTCGTCGCACGCGGCGTGCAGGACGGCGAGGTCGTTGACCTCGCCCTCGTACGACTTGACCTTGTCGACGAGGAACTTGAGCGCCTTCGAGCGGGTGCGCTGCTTGCCGGCCTGGGCGACCTCACCGTCGACGACCTCGACGATCGGCTTGATCGCGAGCGCGGTGGCGAGCAGCGCCTTGGCGCCGCCGA
>JAGQSS010000136.1 GCA_020439405.1 Ilumatobacter sp.
GACGATGTCGCAGAAGACACACCCGGGGTCGCCGCTCACGGTCGGTCACCGTACCGCCGACCATCGCCCCTGGTCAGCGTGCAACTCTCGGACGGTTCACCACCCGGCGGCGGAGAGCCTGCTACAACTTGCATCGTTGTTGGGACTAGCTCTCTCCTCGCAGGGACATCCACCTGCATGACTCGTCAGGGGTAACCGTGACCGACCTCCTTGGGCCTGACCACGCCGCGTCGTACGTGGAGGAGGTGAACAGTCCCCCCACGACGAGGGTCGTCTTCGACACCTCGGTCCTGGTGGCAGATCCGCACTGCGTGCAGGCGTACGCCGACCAGGCGATCGTGATCCCGCTCACCGTCGTGGAGGAACTCGACGGCTTGAAGACCCGGCCCGACGACGTCGGCCGTGCGGCCCGCACGGCGCTGCGCACACTCGAGGAACTGCGGGTCCAACACGGTGGATCGCTCGCCGAGCCGGTGCCCCTCAACGGCGGCACCCTCCAGATCGAGATCAACGGCATCCAGAAGCACCTGCTCATCGAGCACGGCCTCGATCCGACGGTCCCCGACAACCGGATCATCGGCGCCGCTCTCGGCCAGTGCCAGCACGGCCCGACGACGATCATCTCGAACGACGCCGCGCTGCGCATCAAGGCCGCACACCTCGGCGTCGCCGCGGCGGCCCACGAACCGACACGGGCCCGCTCCGAGCGGCCGAGTGGTTGGACGGTCCTCGACGTCGGTTACGAGGTCGTCGACTGTCTCTACGCCGCCAACGCCGTCGACGCCGACGTGCTGGGCGACGACGCCGACCTCGTCAGCGAGAACGAGTTCGCCGTGGTCCGGTCCGGGTCGCAATCCGCGCTCGTGCGCCGCATGGGTGACGACCTCCGCCTGCTCGCCCACGCGACGCCCGAGCCCTGGGGCCTGCACCCCCGCAACAAGGAGCAGCGCTTCGCCCTCGAGCTGCTGCTCGACCCGGAGATCTCCGTCGTCGCCCTCGACGGCCGCGCCGGCACCGGCAAGACGATCCTGGCGATCGCCGCGGCACTCGAACAGGTCGTCGAACAGCGCCTGTACGAGCGGGTCGCGATCTACCGGCCGCTCGTCCCGGTCGGGCGGGCCGACGTCGGCTTCCTCCCCGGCGGTCTCGAGGAGAAGCTCGACCCGTGGATGTCGGCCATCCACGACGCGATCGTCGCCCTCACCGACCGCAACAGCAGCCACGACGCCAAGCGGTTGATCGACGACCTCACGGCCCGCGGCCAGCTCAGCCTCGAGTCGGTGACGTTCCTCCGCGGCCGCTCGCTCCAGCGCCAGATCGTCGTGATCGACGAGGCCCAGAACCTCGAGCCGACCACCCTGCGGACCATCCTCACCCGGATCGGCGACGGCACCAAGGTGATCTTCACCGGCGACACGAGCCAGATCGACGCGCCGTACCTCGGCGAGACGAACAACGCCCTGGCGGTCCTGACGAACGCATTCGGCGGCCAGACCTGCTTCGGCCACATCACGTTGACGGCGTGCGAACGCAGCAGCGTGGCCAGCCTGGCTGCCGAACTGCTCTGATCTCCGGGGCGGTGTCACACCCTCCGGTTAGGTTGGACGACGTGGCTGACGTCGACCATCGACCCGACGGACCGGCCGACCCGCCCGATCCGGACGGGCGGCTGCCGGTCTTCTCGGTCGTCGACATCGAGACATCCGGCTTGTCGACGCGCCGCCACCGCATCCTGCAGATCGCCGTGGCCCGCGTCGACGGCGGTGTGGTCGTCGACGAGTGGTCGTCGCTCGTCCGCCTGCGCTGGCCGTGGCAGCGGGTCGGACCCCGGCGGGTCCACGGCATCTCTCGACGCGAACTCAGGGGCGCCCCCGATCTGGCCAGTGTCCTCACCGAGTTCGCAGCTCGCACCGACGGCACGGTGCTCGTCGCCCACAACATGCGCTTCGACTGGGGCTTCATCGAACGGGCGGCCCGCTCGAACCGGGTCGAACTCGTCCCACCACCGCGGGTCTGCACCCTCTGGATGTCGCGGCGGCTCGACCCCGACCGCGAGCGATCGCACCGGCTCGCCGACCTGTGCGACCGATACGGCGTCGGCAACGACCGACCCCACGACGCCCGCTTCGACGCCAGGGCCACGGCGGCGGTCCTCCCGGCATTGCTCGCCGAGCACGGCGTCACCGACGCGCACGGCCTGGCCGCGTTCTACGAGCGGTAGCGACCGAGCACGTCGCGGGCCACCGCCCGCACCTCGTCGGCCAGATCGTCGGGCTCGACGATCTGGGCGCCCGGCCCGAGCCGGAGCATCGTCCGCACGAACCATCGCCGGCTCGCCACGGGCAGCCTCGCCTCGACCCACCCGTCGACGTCGGGTTCGCCGACCTCGTCCGACGGATACCGCTCGACGATCCACCGTGCCGACGGCGCCAACCGGACGGTCACACGCGGGATGTCGGCGTCGGTGAACCACTCGCCGGGGGTCGGCAACGGGCCCGCTCCCGCCACGCCGACCTCCCCCGTACCCTCGACCGACTCGATGCGGTCGAGGCGGAACGTCCGTACCTCGCCCGACCGGTCGTCGTCCGCGCTGACGTACCACTCGCCACGATCGGTGAACAGCTGCCGCGGCACGATCGTGCGCTCGCCGACCTCGTCGCGCGACGCACTCCAGTAGGCGATCCGCAGCCGTTCGGCGGCGTCGATCGCTGTCGCCAGCCGATCCGCGACGTCGGGGCGTTCCAGATCGACCCGCACCCCGCCGGTGTCGTCCTCGCCGAGCGCTGCGGCGAGTTTCGCCAGTCCGCGCCCGAGGGGCCCGTCGGGGTCGGCGCCGGGCAGTTGCATCGCCGCACGGCCCGCCGCCAGCAGCTCCCAGGCCTCGACCGAGTTCAGCCGGAGCGGCCGCGTGAAGAGCCGGGGGACCCCGACCCAGATCATGCCGTCGTCGATGAACACGTCGATCATCTCGTCGACGAACGGCGGCAGTCCGCACATCGCGGCGAGTTCGAGGTCGCGCGCCACCTCGTGTTCGGACAACCCGAAGTGGGCCGCTGCCTCGGCGACCGGCACCTCACCCCGTTCCATCAGCCACGGCAACATCACGAGGAGTCGCCGGAGACGGTCCTCGGCACCGCGTGGGCCGCGCCGGCTCATCCGATCGCCTCCAGCCACGCCACCACGTCGGCGCGGACGTCGGGCGGGCCGAGCACCTCGGCCAGGTCGACGAAGCCCAGCACCCACGACCGGAACGCATCGAGGTTGGCGCACGGGACCCGCACGACGACGGAGCCGTCGGTGCGCCGTTCGACCACCCGGTCGTCGCCGAGCTCGCGCACGACGGCGGCCGAGCGACGTTCGTCGATCAGCACCGTCGCTTCCGTGACGTCGCCCTCGGCGCCGATCAGTTTCGGATCGTCGGGCACAGCGTCGAGTGGATCGAAGTCGGCGGGGCGCGCCACCGTCACCGGCTCACCCGCCACGACGTCGCCGACGATCCGGTCGATCCGATACGTCCGCCGGGCGCCACGACCGTGATCGAACCCGACGAGGTACCAGAACCCGGAGCGCAGCAGGACGCCCCACGGGTCGACGTGGCGGTCGACGTCGCGATAGCCGAACCGCACCGAGCGGCCACCGGCGACCGCCTCCCGCAACGCGGGCAACGCTGCGGCATCGGGCACGACCGCGGCGACGGCGGCACCGCTGTCGAGCACGCCACCACCGATCTTCCACATCGCTTCCTGCCCGCTGGCCGAGCCCGGGCGCGTCGCGGCCATGGCGACCTGGAGCGCCCGAGTCTCGTCGGGGTCGAGCGCGAGGCCCTGCAACTCGTAGCGCTCACGGTCGATCCAGTACCTCGTCTGGCCCGCGTGCTCGGTCCCGGTGACGATCTCCTGCTCGATCGGGACGCCGATGTCTCGCAACGCCGCCTTGTCGCGCTCGAACGCACCGCGGCGGGCATTCGGCTTGTCGGGATACTGGCCGACCAGCTCGTCGGCGATCTGGGTGAGGCTCAGCGGCGTCGAGGTCTCGAGCAACAGCGCCAGCAGGTTCGTGAGTCGTTCGACGCGGTCGGCCATGTCGCCCCTTTGTCTAGCGGGTCGGAGCCACCATGCGCACCGTGCTAGAACCGTGAGATGAGAGCGGCGGAGGTCTGGCCGCAATTGACGGTCGTCAGCGGGCCGCCGGGTGCGGGGAAGACGCACCTCGTCCGCGCCTCGGTGCGCGCCGACCGGTCGGTGGTCGTCTCCCTCCGCGACGTCTACGACGGTTCCGAACTGCCACCCCTCATCGTCCAGACGCTGAAGAGTCGCGTCCCGTCCCTCCCCGGCTGGCTGTCGGCGGCCGTCGGACCGACCTGCGGTCCGGTCAGCGACACCGCGCCCCAGCGCCGCTACGAACAGCTCGGCGCGCTGCTCGGGCAGGAACTCCACCATCACCTCCACCGGCCGACGACCCTGGTGGTCGACGAACTCGAACAGGCCGACACCGACATCGGGGCGATGCGCTTCATCGAGACGATCGTCCGGACCGCGCCCGAGTCCCTGTCGATCGTCCTGGTCACCCGCACCGACATCCCGTTCGCGGTCCGACGTCTGAGCGCCGACGATCGCGTGCTCGAGATCGGTCCCGCCGACCTCGACCTCGACGACGACGCACTCGCCGCACTCGTCGACGAGCGGTGGCCCGACGTCGACACCGCCGCGGTCGTGCGGCTCGCAGACGGTCGTCCGGGGTCGGCGATCGCGATCGCCGCGTGTCTCACCGCTCACCCGTCCGGCGACCGAGCGGCGGTCGTCGCCGAACTGGGCGCCGCCACCGACGTCGAGTCGGCGGTCACCGAGCGCCATCTCGCGGTCCTCGACGACGACCGCCGCCAGCTCGTCGACGAACTCGCCGTGTTCGGCACCGCGACCGCCGACGAACTGATCCGGATCGGTCACGGCACCGCGGCGAAGGCGATCCCGGAGCTGATCGACGGTGGACTGCTCGAACGTGCCGAGCCGGGGAGCGACCGGGTTCGCCTGAGTCGACGCGTCGACGCGCTCATCCGGCCGGCGCCCGCACTGGCGAGAGGAATCGGCGCAGCTGCCGTCCACACGGCACTCGGCCGTGGCGACGCGCCCGGTGCGATCCGGGCCGCGGTGCGGTCGGGCGACGACGATCTCGTCCTCGACACGGTGACCCGTTTCGGGGTCGCGGCGACCGACGCCGGGAGCGGCCGACTGGTGCTCGACACGATCGACCGACTCGGAGATCCGAGCCTGAGCCGGGTCGCCGGGCGAGCGGCACAGGCACTCGGCGACTGGAGCCGCGCGATCGACGAGTACGAACGTGCCGCGTCGATCGAGGTTCGAGCCGGCGACGCATGGCGACACGGCCTCATCGCCCACTTCCGCGGCGACACCGCCGCCGCCGGTGCGGCCTACCAGCGCGGGATCGACCATGCGTCCGCCGACGAATCCCCGGGCGAGCTGGCGCGCCTGCTCGGCTACGGCGGCTCGATCGCCTGGCTCGCCGGCGACATCGAGACGGCGCGTTCGCATGCCGAACGATCGCTCGAACTCGCCACCGCGGCCGGCGACGACGGCGCACTCGCGGTGGCGTACACCCTTGCCGCGATGGTGGCCGCCAGCGACGGCGACCGTGTCAGCAACGACTGGCACTACGTCCGTGCCCTGCAGCACGCCGAGCGGGCGCCCGATCTGCTCCAGATCGCCCGGATCCGGTCCAACCGCGGCTCGCGGCTCATGGAAGAGGGCGAATACGAGTCGGCGCTCGACGAACTCGACGAGGCCGTTCGCCACGCCGAGGCCGGCGGCTTCGACGGCATGCTCGCGCTCGCCCTCACCAACCGCGGCGAGGTGACGACCAAGCTCGGCCGCCTCGACGACGCCCGCACCGACCTCTCGACGGCCGCCGACCACCTCCAACGCCACGGCACGCCGATGGTCGCCTACCCGCTGGTCCAGTTGGCACGGCTCTTCACGATCCGGGGCGACACCGAGCAGGCCCGCGGAGCGTGCGAGCGGGCCCTGGCACTCACCGAGGGCACCGGTGATCTCCAGATCGAGGTCGCAGCGCTCAACCAGCTCGCCATGACGCTCGCCACGACCGACCCCGAGGCGGCGTGGCGACACGCCCAACGCGCCGTCAGCATTGCCCCGGTCTCGCTCGACGCCGCCGAAGCGTGGTCGATCGTGGCCCGACTCGCCGCCGACCGTGGCGACCGCGACGACGCCGTCCGATCGGCCGACCGGGCCGCCGAGATCGCCCGGAGCCGGCGCGACCGCTACGTGCTCGGTGTCGCCCTCGAGACCCGGGCCGCGGTCGAGGACGACCCGGGCAACCGGCGACGCCTCCTCGACGAGGCATTCACCTTGTTCGACGAACTCGGCTGCCCGATCGACAGCGGCCGGATCGAACTGCGCCTCGCCGAACTCCGCCTCGATGCACTCGCCGTCACCCGGGTCGCGGCCGTCGCCGAGCAGGCGCGACGCCTGGGCGCGCGTCCGCTCCTCGCCCAGGCCGAGGAACTGCTCGACATGCACGACGCCGAGCACCGCAGCACGCTGTCGGTCACCGCGCTCGGCTCGTTCGTCGTGTCGGTGCGCGGCGAACCGATCCCGGTCAAGCGGTGGCAGTCGAAGAAGGCGCGCGACCTGTTCAAGATGCTCGTCTGTCTGCGCGGCCGGCCGCTCCCCCGCGACATCGCGCTCGAACGGTTGTGGCCCGACGACGACCCGTCGAAGGCCTCGAGCAAGCTCTCGGTTGCGCTCGCCACGATGCGTTCGGTGCTCGACCCCGACAAGGAGTTCGGTGCCGACCACTACGTCCGCGCCGAAGGCGACGCGATCGTGCTCGACCCGGCCACGGTGCCGACCGACATCGACCAGTTCCTCGACGGCGCCGCATCGGCGCTCGCCGAGCTGCGACGACAGCGTGGCGACCGTGCCGTCGCGATGTTGGCGACCGTCGAGGCGAGATATCAGGGCGACGTCTTCGAGGACGACCCGTACGTCGACTGGTTCGTCCCGCTGCGCGAAGAGGCACGCGCGGTCTACCTGAACGTGGCTCGCCAACTGGCTGCGGTCCGCGCCGCCTCGGGCGAACTCGACGACGCGATCCGGCTGTACCTGCGGCTCCTCGAACGCGAGCCGTACGACGAGGCGGCCCACGTCGACCTGGTCAGGGCATTGTCCCGCGTCGGTCGCCACGGCGACGCACGTCGTCGATACCAGCACTATGCCGACCGGATGCGGGAACTCGATCTCGAACCGCGCAGCTTCGCCGCGGCCGTCGGCGGGGCCTGACCGCCCGACCCGAAACCCGTTCCAAGATCACCCGAAGGTGTGGCGCGACGCTGCAGGTGTGCACACGTTCGTGGTCCGCATCGCTCCCGCCGACGATCCCGACGACGCCTGGCACGGCGTCGTCAGGCGAGTCGCCGACGGGCACGAAGAACCGTTCCACGGCGTCGACGAACTGCTCGCGCTGATGCGCGCACAACCGGGCATCGGGCCCGGCGATCAGCGGGCGTAGTCGTAGAAGCCGCGCCCGGTCTTGCGACCGAGCAGCCCGGCATCGACCATGCGCGACAGCAACGGCGGCGGGGCGTAGAGCGGCTCCTTGAACTCCTCGTACAGGCTCTCGGCGACGGCGAGGGTCGTGTCGAGGCCGATCAGGTCGGTCAGGCGCAGCGGACCCATCGGGTGGCTGCACCCCTCGACCATCCCGGTGTCGATGTCCTCCTTCGACGCGAAGCCGGACTCCATCATCCGGATCGACGACAACAGGTACGGGATGAGCAGGGCGTTGACGATGAAGCCGGCGCGGTCCTGGCTCTGGACGACGTGCTTGTCGAGCACGTCGGTGGCGAAGCGCTCCGACCGCTCGGTCGTCTCGGGGCTGGTCATGAGGCTCGTCACCAGCTCGACCAGCTTCAGGACGGGGACCGGGTTGAAGAAGTGGATGCCGATGACCTGTTCGGGACGACTCGTCGCGGTGCCGAGCTTCATGATCGGGATGGAGCTGGTGTTGCTGGCGAGGATCGCATCGTCGGCGGTCAGCACGGCGTCGAGCTGCTTGAAGATGTCGACCTTCATCGCCTCGTCCTCGACGACCGCCTCGACGACGAGCTGGCGGTCGGCGAGATCGGCCATGTCGGTGGTGAAGCCGAGGCGAGCCACCGCGGCATCGCGTTGTTCTTCGGTGAGCTTGCCCGCGCTCAGCCCGCGGTCGAGCGACTTGACGAGCCGCGCCCGTCCGGCCTCGGCCGCCTCCTCCGTGACCTCGCGCACCATCACGTCGAGTCCGGCCCGGGCACACACCTCCGCGATGCCCGACCCCATGAGCCCGCACCCCACCACACCAACACGTTCGATCGTCGTCATGCCCCCAAGTGAACCACGGTCGGTTGATGTCAGACCAGAACCGACCTCAGGCACCCGCTGCCCGGTCGGTTGATGTCCAACCAGAACCGACCTCGCAGCGTTCGGTGGTCGGGACAGTCCCGGTCGGGTCTGGTCGGACATCAACCGACCACCTCATGTATCGCGGTCTGGCCCTGAGCGACGAGCGGTTTCGGCGGGTCAGCGGCGGGCCCGGTACCAGGCGATGGCGTTGTTGGTGCTCGTGTCGTGGAGGCTCGGGTCGGGGTCGCCCGTGAGCTCGGGGGTGATCCGGTTGGCGAGTTCCTTGCCGAGTTCGACGCCCCACTGGTCGAAGCTGTTGACGCCCCACACCGTGCCCTGCACGAACACGAT
>JAGQSS010000137.1 GCA_020439405.1 Ilumatobacter sp.
CTCGGCATCTCGCTCGCGTCGTTCACCGGAACCCCGGGAGCGGCGGCCGCCCGCCACCTCGTCGCGATGGCCCGCGCCGCTGCCGACGGTGGCCTGGCCACCCTGTCGCTCGGCGACCAGCACCTGGTCGGTCCGGACGTCGGCTACTTCCAGAACACCCCGGCGCTCGGGCGGCTGCTGGCCGAGTGGTCTCCGACGGGACGACCGGCCGGCTGTCTGTTCCTGCTCCCGATGTGGTCGCCGGTGCTCGTCGCCGAACAGGTCGGGACACTCGCTGCGCTGCACGACGGCCCGTTCGTCGTCCAGACCGGCATCGGCGGTTCGCCCGCACAGTTCGCGGCGCTCGGCGCCGACGCCGACCACCGCGTGTCGGTGTTCGAGGAGCAGGTGCGCATCGTGCAGGCCCTGCTCGGCGGTGAGACGGTGTCGAGCGAGCGGTTCGGCTTCGCCGACGTGTCGGTCGGTCTCCGCCCCGAGCAGCCCGTCGACTGGTGGATGGGCACTGCCAATCCGGCCGGTCTCCGACGGGCCGCCCGCTTCGGCGCTGCCTGGTACGCGTTTCCGTCGGCGGACCCGAGCGTGTTCGACGAGCACGCGGCGATCTACCGCGAGGCCTGCGCCGAGTACGGCACCCACCCACGGATCCACATGCGCCGCGACGTGATGGTCCTCGCCGACGGCGACGAGGCCGAACGGTTGGGGAACGCCATGATCGAGCGTGGCTACCGCGGGCAAACACGCGTCCAGATCGACTGTGGCTCACCCGCCCAGGTCGCCGACTCGCTCGCCGGTTGGGCCGACCGCGGCGTCGACCAGATCGTCACCCGCACGATGGGGGAGAGCCCCGCCACCGACCTCGAGACCGTCGAACAGCTGGCCGAGGTCGCACGTCTCCTCGCCTGAACGCACCGGCTTTCCGGTCGGGTGATCTCCGGAAACGTCGACTCCGTCGCCGTTCCCTGCGACACCCGACCGGCGTCAGCGGCGGGTGCGGATCACCTGGCCGAGGACGGCGCCGCCGATGGCGGCGAGCATCATGAACCCTGCGTACCAGGCGTTCATCTCGTCGCCACGGGCCCGTGCGACCATTCCGACCACGACCGCGCCGGTGACCGCCACCCACACCACGAACAGCCGGGAGCGTGTGTCGACCTGCATCCCACGAGCCTGGCACGGCCTAGCGTGCCAGGCGTGGCCGACGCCGTGCGCTCCCGGACGATCCTGCACGTCGACATGGACGCGTTCTTCGTGTCGGTCGAGCTGCGGCGGCGGCCGGAGCTGCGGGGGCAGCCGGTCGTGGTGGGTGGCACCGGCAACCGTGGTGTCGTGGCCGCGGCGTCGTACGAGGCGCGGCGGTACGGGGTGCACTCAGCACTGCCGTCGGCGGTCGCCCGTCGCCGCTGCCCGCACGCCGTGTTCCTGCCCGGCGATCACGAGCTGTACTCGGAGGTGTCGACCCAGGTTCACGAGATCTTCGGTCGGTACACGCCGCTGATCGAGCCGCTGTCGCTCGACGAGGCGTTCCTCGACGTCTCGGGTGCGATCCGACTGTTCGGCGAAGGCGTCGTGATCGCACAACGGATCCGCGACGACGTCCACGGTGAGCTCGATCTCACGTGCTCGGTCGGCGTCGCCCCGAACAAGTTCCTCGCCAAGATGGCCTCGGTCGAGGCGAAGCCACGCGCGAACCCCGACGGGATCGAGCCCGGCGCCGGCGTGGTCGAGGTCCGGCCGGGGGAGGAGACGACGTTCCTCCACCCCCTCTCGGTCCGCCGTCTGTGGGGTGTCGGCCCGAAGACATACGAGAAACTCGACCGGATCGGCGTCCGCACGATCGGCGACCTGTCGGCCCTGCCCGAATCGACGCTCGTGTCGGCGCTCGGGCCGTCGAGCGGTCACCACCTCCTCGCCCTCTCGAAGGGGATCGACGGCCGCCCCGTCGAGGTCGAGCGCGATCCCAAGTCGATCGGGCACGAGGAGACCTATCCGCACGACCTGTACGAGTGGGCCGATCTCGACCGCGAGATCGTCCGCCTCTCCGACGCCGTCGCCGCCCGACTCCGCAAGTTCGGGAGCGGCGCCAAGACGCTCACCCTCAAGGTCCGCTTCGCCGGGTTCCGCACGGTCACCCGCTCGGTCACCCTGCCGGCCGGCATCGACACCGCGCCGGAGATCGTCGCCGCCGTGCAACCCCTGCTCCACGCACTCGACGTGTCGCCGGGCGTCCGCCTGCTCGGCGTCTCGGGCAGCAACTTCGGCGGACGATCCGAACAGCTCGACCTGTTCAGCGCCGCACCGGAGGAGACCCCCGACGTCCAGCGATCGGCGGCCGCCATCGACCAGATCAGGGAGAAGTTCGGGGCCGCCTCGATCGGCCCGGCGAGCTCGATCAGCGGCGACAAGTTGCGCGTCGTCCGCCGAGGTGCACAACAGTGGGGTCCCGATCAGCAGCCCGATCACACCCGTTCGGGCGACGCCGATGTGACGAACGACCCGAATTGACCGTCGTCGCGTTGAGAGTGGGCCGGAAACCTGCGATGATGATGGCGTGCCACTGTCCGAAGACGAGCAACGGATCCTCCGTCAGATCGAGCTCGATCTGCAATCCGACCCGACGTTCCAGCAGCGCGTCCACCGCGTGTCGCGTCGTCGGCTCATCGGCCTGTCGGTCGCCCTCGTCGTCGGGTTGTTCCTGACGATCCTCGGACTGGCGCTCCACTTCTGGCTCGCGTTCGCCGGCTTCATCGCCGTGCTGGTCATCGCGATCATGCTCGAGCAGGAGATCCGCGTCGTCGGCCGCGACAAGATCGGCCAGCTGCCGATCAACGCCTGGCTGACCGGTTCGGCACGCGAACGGCGCCGCCAGGACTGACGCCGGCCGCTGCTGCGTCGACAGCGGTCAGCGTCATCGGTAATCCGTGAAGTAGCGCTCGATCCGGCGCGGTGTCGTCAGGGTGTCGGTCGTGATCTTGTCGATCTGGCTCGCCCACAGGTCGCAGTCGTCGGCGATCGAGTCGCCGAACGTGCCGCGGTGTTCGAAGTCGACCTCACCCGGCGGGGCGAACATGACGAGGTCGACGACCTCGGCGAGCGATCGCATCGGCCGGGCGGCGACCGGCATCACGGCCGCGGTCGCGGCGGTCCACTCGGTCGGCGTCATCGACGGTGATCCAGCGACCCCGGCATCGACGGCCGCGGCGCGAGCACGTTGCCAGGCGGCCGTCACCTGTTCGTGCGGTCCGTGCGACCGGGAACGCAGCCGCCGGACCCGTCGGATCGCCGCCGGCACCAGCAGGAGCAGCGCGAGGAAGCCCACGACCAGGATCGGCGCCCACGGGAACCCACCACCCTCGTCGGCGTCCTCACCGACCGGAACCGGGTCGCCGGTGGCGTCCGGGTCGTCCGATTGGAACGGGGCGTTCGTGTTCCCGGTGGCGTTCGGATCGGTCGCCGGTCGGACGGTGGTCGACGGCGAGGGCGTGTCGTTCTGGACGACGGTCGGGGGAGCGGTCGGGTCGGGGCCCGGGAGCGGGTCGGCGCCCGACCCACCTTCGGTCGAGGCACCCGAGTCGTCCTGGGCCGCCGGCACGTTGGTGTAGCCCTCGGCGCCCGGTGCGCCGCGGCCGGGGGTCGGCTCGAACGCGACCCACCCGATCCCGTCGAACCACAGCTCGGGCCAGGCGTGGGCGTTCTTGCCGATCACCGTGAACCAGCCGGCTTCTTCCTGGGTGCCCTGGGTGTAGCCGACGGCGACCCGCGACGGAATCCCGGCGACGCGTGCCATCGCAGCGTAGGTGGCGGCGAACTGCTCGCAGTAGCCGGCGCGCACCTCGAAGAAACTCTCGATCGCGTTCGAGTCGTGACCCGACTGCACCTCGAGGCTGTAGGTGAACTCGTTCGGGTCGCGGAACCACGCCTGCAACGCGAGGGCCTGCTCGTACGGGGTCGCGAGCCCTGCCGTGAGGCGCTCGGTCTCGGCGTACAGCACGTCGGGCAGGTCGTCCGGCAACGCGAGGTAGATGTCGTCGGGCACCTCGTCGACCCCGGCCGTCGCCAGCACCGCCGGGTCGGCGTCGGGAGCGACCGACACGACGTCGAACACGTCACCCGGCGCGAAGTCCTGTGGCGACAGGAGGGTGCTCGACTCGTTCTGTCGGGTGAGCCGCAGGTCCTGACCGCCCGACGTGCCGCTGGCCTGCATCGGGTCGGCGGCTGCCGGCACGGCGTTGCCCTCGAGGGCCAGGATCTGGATCTGTTGGCGGATGCGGGCGCCCTCACCGCTCGTCGGCGGATCGACCGTGTCGAGATCGCTCGGCGGCAGCGTGAACCGCTGGCCGTCGAACGCCGGCAGGGCGATCACCCGCCAATACGCAGCCTGGTCGGCGTTGACCCGGAAGAGCTTCACGTTGCCCAGGTTCGTCAGTCGGCTGCGGATGTCGACCAGCGGGTTGTCGATCAGGTTCGTGCCGCTGCGTCCCTTCGTCTCGTACAACGGCTCGGCCTCGGCACCCGGGATGCGCGGCCCGATCGCGCCGGCGAGCAATGCGATCACCACCGCCGACGCCACCGCCATCGGGGCGACGAGCGACACCGTCCGTCGACGCGGCGACAGCACCGTCGACCGGTCACGGTCGTGGAGTTGACGGAGCGCGATCACGGCCAGGACGCCGGTGCCGACGAGCAGCGCGGTCGACGCGATCCGCAGCCGGTCGTCGCCGAGCGCGGCGATGAACACGAACAACACGCCGCCCGGCACGAGTGCCTCGCCGCGCGCCTGGGCCCGGAACGCGAACGCATCCGACATCACGATCACCATCGCCAGCGACAGCGCCGACAACGACGCCCATCCGACGACGTCGTACAGCACCGGGGCGACCGCCGTCGGGAACTGGTCGCGCACCAGGGTCAGCTGCCCGTCGATCGCGTCCCACGTCGTGCCGCCCGGCACGATCAGGTTCACGGTCGAGCCGTAGTACACCATCGTCAGCAGCCACAGGAGTGCGACGATCTGGGCCGGGATCGCGAGCCAGCCGGTCACCCCGGCGCGGCGGAGCCCGAACGAGACGCCGTGGCCGACGACGGCGAACAACACGAAGTCGGACAGGAACGCCCACCCGCTGAACACCCGCGCGAACCCGACCGCCACGGCGATCGTGTAGGCACAGAGCGCAGCGGTCGCTGCAGCGTCTTTCGCGAGTGAGGTCGTCGGACGGCTCATGCCCGGTCTCCGGACGTCGTCAGCTCGCGCGTCATGCCGCGTGTGCCGGCCAGGCGGTGCCACTGTTGACGGAACTCGTCGATCGTCGATGCGTCGACACCCAGCCGCCCGGTCGAGGCGCCGCCCGGCGCGGTGAACACCCCGATCCTGGTGAGTGTCGGATCGGCGTTGCGGTCGTGCTGCCGCCACGCAGGCCGGTCGGGTCGGGACGTCACCACGACCACCAATCCGAGGCCCTCGCCCGGATCGCGTTCGATCTCGTCGATCGCCGGGCCGGTCTCGATCCGCGCGAGCCGCTCGAGCGCATGGGTGGCGACCTCGGGACCGCGCAGGTCGATGTCGCCGCCGGTGACGAACCGGGTCGTCAACCCCGAGCGTTCGGCGCTGATCGCGATGCTCGCCGCCACGGTGATCGCGCGTTCGAACACGTCGGCCGATGCGTCGTCGACCGGGTCGGGGTACGACGCCCGATCGCGATCGAGCACGACGATGCAGCGTCGCACGCCCTGCGCCTCGTGCTGGCGGACCTTCAACTCCTCCGACCGGGCCGAGGCGCGCCAGTGGATCGAACGCGGTTCGTCACCGGCGACGTAGTCGCGCAAGCTGTGGAACTCGCCGACACCGGTGCGCTGGGCGAGCGCGAGCAGGTGCCGGCCCAGCACCCCGTTGCCGAGCGATGGCATCGGCACGTCGATCGTCTGGGGTGCGACGGTGACCTCGGTTGCGGGCGCAGCGAGTGTGGTGTCGGCCGCGAGCCCGAGCAGGTCGCGACGTTCGAGTGTGGTCGGTCCGATCACGAGCACGCCGCGTCGCTGCGCCGGGACGCGGTAGCCGGCGTCGACGTGCTGGCCGGCACCGAGGCTGGCGATCGTGAGCCTGGCCGAACTGGCGTTGCCGACCGGTTCGACGAGGGACACGCGCGGTGTGCGGACGGACGACCGGTTCTCGATCGACAGGTCGACGCGTCCGCTGTCGCCGACCGTGAGCATCGACGGGTGGACCCAGCGATGGATGTGCAGCCGCGGTCGGAAGAGCTGGACGACCAGCACGGCGAGCACGACGGCGATCGCCAGCGCGGCGCCGATCACGAACAGCTCGACGATGCCGAACACCCGACCCACGACGATCGCGACGACGGCCGACACGGCGATGGTCCAGCCCTGGCGAGTGGGCATCGGGCGACGTTCCTCGCTCCGGCGTCAGCCGGCCACCGGGACCGGGACGTCGGCGATCAATTCGTCGATCGCCTCCTGGGCCGAGGTGCGGGCGTTGCTCCCCGAGCGGAGCAGGATGCGGTGGGCGAGCACGGAGTTCGCCACGGCCTTCACGTCGTCCGGGGTGCCGTAGTCGCGACCCCGTGCGGCGGCGTGTCCGCGCACGGCGGCGGCGAGCTGGAGCGTCGCACGCGGTGACAGCCCGAGTTCGATCGCCGAGTGGCGTCGACTCGCCTCGGCCAGGTCGATCAGGTACGACTTGAGCGCCGGCGCCAGGTACACCTGCTTCACGGCGTCGATCATCTGGAGGACCTCGTCGGCCGAGACGACCGGCTCGAGCTTGTGCAGGGCATCGACCGACCCCTGGCCGTCGAGGATCGCCATCTCCGCAGTGCGGCCTGGGTAGCCGAGCGAGATCCGCAGGAGGAAGCGGTCGAGCTGGCTCTCCGGCAGCCGGTAGGTGCCCTCCTGCTCGACCGGGTTCTGGGTCGCGATGACCATAAAAGGGGGAGGGAGGCGGTGGGTCGTGCCGTCGGCCGAGACTTGACGTTCTTCCATCGCCTCGAGCAGCGCCGACTGGGTCTTGGGCGACGCCCGGTTGATCTCGTCGGCCAACAAGATGTTGGCGAACAACGGACCCGGGGTGAATCGGAACTGTTCGGTGGAGCGCTCGTAGACGCTGACACCGACGAGGTCGGCCGGCAGCAGGTCGGGGGTGAACTGGACGCGTTTCCACGTGCAGTCGATCGAACTGGCCAGCGCCTTCGCCAAGCTCGTCTTGCCGACGCCGGGGACGTCTTCGATGAGGAGGTGCCCCTCACCGAGGAGTGCGATGAGCGCGAACTCGATCGCGTCCCGCTTCCCGTGGACCACGGAACTGATGTTGTCGACGATCGCCTCGAACAGGTCGGCGAACGTCGGCGTGGAGACGGTCGGGTCGGTCACGAGGCGCAAGGCTAGACCAGGGCAGGACTGGGTTGCGTGCGGGTCGTCGCCGCTACCGTTGCCCGCCGTGACCGACGCAGCCGACGACGCCCGTCCCGGGTACCTGGCGATCGACCTGGGTCCGTCGCGTCTCACGGCCGGGGTCGTCGACACCGCGGGCGAGGTCGTCCTGCGCGACCGTGTGGCCACGCCGCCTCGCAACGTCTGGCCGGCGCTGACCCAGCTGGTGCGCCGTGTGCTCGCGGCCAACCCGACCGAGGTCGCGCCGATCGCCGTCGGCCTGACGTGTCCCGGCCCGATCGACCACGGCACCGGCTCGATGAAGCCGGTCGGCAAACCGATGTGGCACGACTTCCCGTTGCGACGCGAACTGTCGGCGATCACCCAGCTGCCGGTCTACCTCGACACGGCCGGACGTGGGCTCGCCCGCGCCGAGTTGTGGCGGGGCGAGTTCGCCACCGTCGATCGCGTCGACCAGGACTTCGCGACCCTGTCCGTCGGCGACGAGGTCGACGGCGCGCTCGTCAGTGGCGGTGTGGTGCTCGAAGGGCTCACCGACAATCTCGGACAGTTCGGTCACCTGATCGTCGAGCCCGACGGGGCCGAGTGCGTGTGCGGCGCCGCCGGGTGCCTGTCGGCGTATGCCAGCGTCCGCGCGATCGAGGCCTCCACCGGTCGCGAACTGCGACGGACGCCACCGGCGCGCATCAACAACGTCGGGATCATGATCGCCCGTGCCTGCGCGTCACTGGCGGCGATGTTCGACGTCGCCGAGATCATCGTCGGCGGTGTGGTTCCCGAGGTCCTCGGGCCGCCGCTGTTCGACGCCCTCGCCAAGGAGTTCGAGGTGCGCAGCTCGCTGCCGCACCTGGCGTCGGTCCGGGTGCGCGGGGTCGGCTCGCGTCAGATCGGGCCCCTCGTCGGCGCGGCCGCGATCGCGCTCGCGCACCACCGGCCCGACGCCCCGGCGCCGGACTGAACCCGCGACCGAACCGGGGAGTAACTTGGCGGACATGCAGCCGACCTACTCCGCGGACGCCGACGCCTACCGCCAGAAAGTCCAGGCCTTCCTCGCCGAGAAGTTGCCCTCGAACTGGGGTGGCATGGGCACCCTCGAAGGCGACGCCCTCACCGACTTCGTCACCGAGTGGCGCAACACGCTCTACGAGGCGAACTACCTGGCGCCCGGCTGGCCGGTCGAGTACGGCGGCGCCGGGCTGACCGCGCTCGAGCAGGTCATCCTCGCCGAGGAATTCGCCAAGGCCGGTGTCCCGACCGGTGGCCCGAACGACGCCTTCGGCATCCAGATGCTCGGCAACACGCTGCTGATGATGGGCACCGAGGAGCAGAAGCGCTACTACCTGCCG
>JAGQSS010000138.1 GCA_020439405.1 Ilumatobacter sp.
CCTCGGTCGCCTGTTCGATCGCGTCCCGTCGATCAACCGTGACGCCGTCCTCGTCCTCAACCAGTTGATGACCGAGGAGACGGTGCGGTCGCTCGCGAGCCGACTCGTCACCGAGGTCGACGCGACGCCGTACCGACATCATGTGTCGGGCATGCACCGGTGGACGACCGTCGACCTGTCCGGCACCCCACCGCCGTGGGGCGACGTCCCCGAGCTGGCACTGCCGGCACCGCCACCCGACGCCCGACCCCTCGTCGACGTCGACGTCGATGACGGCGCCGGCGTCACGCCGACCGACGCCGCCGCACCGGCCGCCCCCGCTCCGCCGCCACCACCGACGACGCCGTCGCCGACCCCGAAGCCCAGCGGCACCGCCGCGTCGGCCCTCGCGAACGACGACCCGTTCCTCGACGACGTCGTGGAGTGGGACGAGCCGTCCGTCTTCGCCGGGTCGCCGCCGATCCCGGGTCGCCGCCGGGAGCCGACGACGACGTCCGGTGGCCTCGGGACGACCGACTGGGTCGACGAACTCGGACCCGGTGGTGTCGGTGATGCGCCGGCCACCCCGGCGGTGCACGCCAAGCTGCCGCCGGTCGCCGTGCCGCCCGTCGAACAGTTCGAGATCATCTGGCCGTCGGGCGAGACCGTCGACGTCACGTCGACGACCGAGCCGTCCGACCAGCTCGACCAGTCGGACATCAGCGACGAGGCACCCGCCGTCGAACCCGACGCGGTCCCCGACCTCGAGCGACGGATCACTCCCGACGCCGCCGAGGATCCGGCGGTCGACGACGCGTCTTCGGATCACGACGACCACGCCCTCGATCACATCGACGGCGACCCGACCCCCGCCGACGCGCTGGCGATGCGGCGTGCGGTCGCCACCATCGACACCGGATCACTCGCCGTCCGACGGCGCCTCGCCGCCCCGGTCGACGACCGCCCGACTCCGCCCGGCCGCCTGATCGTGGGCCGCGACCACCATCAACCGTGGCGCACCACGGCCGAACGGCCGACCGGATCGGTGTTCGACGCCCAGCCGGCGACACCCGACGAGCCGACCGGATCAGCACCGTCGGCGGACGACGACCAGAGTCATCGTGCCGGCGCCCTGAAGCGCCTCATCGAGAGCCTCCGCAAGAGCTGAGCCGATCCGAGCGGCACTCGATTCGGTCCGCGCCGCTCACCGACGAACCGGACCCGACCTTCAACATCGTCACGCCGTGGCAGGCGCCGCGTCCCCGGGTTCCCACACGAAGCGGGCGTGAGCAACCGTGATCGGTCATCGGCGCCGTTCGACGATCCATCGACCCGAACGTCGCGGTGCGCACCGTGCCCTTGTACAGCGTCAACGGTCGAGCATCCGGGTGGTCCACGGGCGCAGCATCGCATCGACCTGATCGAGCAACTCGGTGCGATGTATCGGAACGACCGCGACTGGCGACCCGTTCTCGATCGTCAGGGGTCAGACGACCTCGACGGCAACTGCGTCGGCGTGGGCGGCGAGCGCTTCGATGTCGGCTCGGTCGCCGGTCAAGACCATGCCGCCTGGCTCGGCAATTGCGACAACGAGCGCGTCGACGGCAGAACCTGCTCGGGCGCGTCGTCGCAACTCGGCGGCTCGCCGAGCAGTTCGCTCGCTGACGGCCGGTTCGATGATGCACATCTTCAAGAATCGGTGGGTGTTGGCATCGCGCCTCGGGTCACCGTGGAGCGACTCGACCAGGACCATCGTCGGAACGATCGGTGGCCACAGTTCGTGGGCCCGAAGCGCCCCGATGAGCGACAGTGCCGACTTGGTGCGGGCAGACAGACGCGAGACGCCGCCGCTGTCGAGGACCAGCACGGGTCACCCGACTCGGTCGAGCGACCGATCCCGGATGCGCCGAGCGATGGCATCGGCCGTTGCCCGTTGACGTTGGCTCGGCTCTCCGACCTCAGCGGCGAGTTCTTCGAGGTACTGGTCTGTCTCAGCGAGTGCATCCTGGCGTTCCAACTCTGCGCGCAGCGCAACCTGCAAGAGTTCCGAGGCGGGGAGGTCGCGTTGCTTCAGTTGTTCGTGGAGATCGTCGGGCAGGTACACCTGAACACGCGGCATGCGCCTAACCATACGCCTAACAGGAAGCGCACATCAACAGGCGGTACCGGCACATCGGACCGCTCGGGTACGGCACGTACATCGGAGCGTTCTCGCTGCGAAGGCGCTCGATGACGCAACCACCTCACCCGCCCGAGCTCGACAACGCCGCATGGCAGGGCTGATCAACCAAAACCCGTGTCCACCAAACCGGGTCAACTCCAGTAGGGACATGTCGGCGGGCGCTCATCAGACGCCGCTGCGGGCGGCGTTGTCGAACCTCGTGTACTGGCCGAGGAAGACGAGCCGTTTCGTGCCGATCGGACCGGCACGGTGCTTGGCGACGATGACCTCGGCCGAACCCTTGTCGGGCGAGTCGGGGTGATACACCTCGTCGCGGTACAGGAACATGACGACGTCGGCGTCCTGCTCGAGCGAGCCGGACTCACGCAGGTCGGAGAGCATCGGCCGCTTGTCGGCGCGCGCCTCGAGGCTTCGACTGAGCTGGCTGGCGGCGACGATCGGCACCTCGAGTTCGCGAGCCAGGATCTTCAGGTTTCGGCTGATCTCGCTGACCTCGAGCTGGCGGTTCTCGGAATTGCCCGTACCGCCCATCAGCTGGAGGTAGTCGATCAGGATCAGGCCGAGTCCGCCGTAGCGTGCCTTGATGCGGCGCGCCTTGGCGCGAATCTCCATGACGGTGACGCGCGGGTTGTCGTCGAGGAACAACGGGACCTCGAGGCGACCGATCGCCTTGCCGATCTTGGCCCAGTCGGCCTCGGCCAGCTTGCCCGTGCGGATCTTGGTCGAGTCGACACGCGCCTCGCTCGACAGGATTCTCTGGGTGAGCTCCTGGTGGCCCATCTCGAGCGAGAAGAACAGGACGGGCTTGGCGGCCTCCATGGCGACATGTGATGCCATGCCGAGCAGGAACGCCGACTTGCCCATGGCGGGACGGGCGCCGACGATGTACAACGCGTTCTCCTGCAGACCCGACAACAGCTCGTCGAGGTCGGCGTAGCCGCTCGGAACACCGGTGATCGTGTCGCCACGGTCGTAGGTGGCCTGGAGGTGGTCCATCACCTGCGGCAACAGTTCTTCGATCGTGCGCGTCGAGTCGGTGACGCGCTGCTCGGCGACGTTGAAGACCTTCGACTCGGCCTCGTCGAGCGCCTTCATGACGTCGTCGGGTTCGCTGTAGCCGATCTCGGCGATGTCGCCCGCCGCGAAGATCAGCTGGCGGAGGAGTGCCGTCTCCTGGACGATCTTGGCGTAGTGACCCGCCGACGAGATGGCGGGCGTCGTGTTCTGCAGTTCGTGGAGCGAACCGGGGCCGCCGACCTCGTCGAGCAGACCGGCCCGCCGCAGTTCGTCGGCGACCGTGACGGTGTCGGCCGGCGCGCCCTGGGAGTAGAGCGAACGGATCGCGTCGAAGATGTGGCGGTTGGCCGGGCGGTAGAAGTCGCCCGGCATGAGACCCATCTCGCTGACCGTGCCGATGGCCTCGCGCGACAGCAGCATCGCGCCGAGGACCGACTCCTCGGCGTCGATGTTGTGCGGCGGGACGCGACCGCGCGAGCCCTGGGATGGACGTTCGTTGCGTGGTCGGAAGTCGCCGCCGCCGGTTTCGATCGGGAAGTACTCGTCACCAGCCATGGGGACACCAGCCTGCCGGGAAACCCCTGTGTGGAGGAAGGGGACAACGGTGTGGACTTGCTGTGAATTGCACGTGGACACCTGGGTCGCCCATGTGTACAAGTCTGACGCGGGGGTGCGCGCCGGTTACGGATAGGGGTCGGAGACCCCATGCGCGACGAAGCCCCGGCGCCACGAGGGCACCGGGGCTTCGTGAGACAGCCTCGGCTGCTTACGCCTCGGTGATCTCCAGGGTGATGGGGAACGAGACCTCGGGGTGGAGGCTCGCCTTGACCTGGTGCTGACCGAGGGTGCGGATCGGCTCGTCGATGATGATCGACTTGCGGTCGAGCTCGATACCGGTCTGCTCGGTCACGGCGGCGACGATCTCGGCGTCGTGGATCGAGCCGAACAGCTTGCCGTCGTGCGCCTTGGCGGTGAGCGCGATCACCTTCGGCACGAGCGCCGAGGCGACCGTGGTGGCCGCTTCGCGATCACTCGCGTCGCGCAGGTCGCGGGCCTTGCGCATCTTGGCGGCCTGCTCGATGGCACCGGCCGAGGCCTTGATGCCGTGGCCCTTGGGCAGCAGGAAGTTGCGGGCGTAGCCGTCGGCCACGTCGACGATGTCGCCACGCTTGCCGAGGCCGTCGATGTCGTTGCGGAGAATGACTTGCATGATCAGTCTTCACCCTCCTGCGTCGAGGTGTCGTCGTCCTCGTCGCCGTCGGCAGCGCCGCCCTCGACACGGCTGTCGGAGCCCTCGTCGCGGGGCGGACGACGATCGCCGTCACGCCCACCGTCGCGACGGTCGTCGCGCCGGCCACCACGCGGCGCCGAGGCGACGCGGTTGGTGTACGGGAGGAGCGCCATCTCGCGGGCGATCTTGATCGCCTTGGCGACCTCGAGCTGCTGCTGACGGTCGTTGCCGCTGACCCGCATGTTGCGGATCTTGGCGCGGTCGCTCATGAAGCGGCTGAGCAGGTCGACGTCCTTGTAGTCGACGTACTCGATGTCTTCGATGATGAGCGGGCTGGTCTTCTTCTTGTACTTGCGGGGGTTTTCGGGCTTCCCGCGACCCCGTTGTGCCTTCTTGGCCATGGTTCAGGTCCTTCCTGGACGATGCAGAGATCGGTTCGTGATGTGCCGCCCGGCGAGCTCGTCGCTCGGCCGGCGGCGTGGGAGAGTCGTGTGGATCAGAAGGGTTCTTCGTCGCCGTACACCGGGTCGGGCTGGCGTTGACCGCCACCACCGCCGCCGCCGCCGGAGAAGCCACCGCCGCCGCCCTGGCCGCCGCTCTGGCGGGAGGTGCGCTCGATCTGGGCCTGGGCCCAACGGAGGCTCGGGGCACAATCGTCGACGTCGATCTCGATCGACGTGCGCTTGTTGCCGTCGCGGTCTTCCCAGTCGCGGGCCTTGACCGAACCGGTCACGACCACACGGGTGCCCTTCGAGATCGTGGCGGCGATGTTCTCGCCGAGATCGCGCCAGGCGGTGCAGTTGAAGAACGACGTGTCGCCGTCCTCCCACTCGCCGGTCTGGGGGTTACGTCGACGGGGCGTCCACGCGACGCCGAACGAACAGACGGCAGCGCCGCCCGTCGTGAAGCGCAGCTCGGGATCGCGCGTGACGTTCCCGATGATCTGGACGAAATTGTCGTTGGCCATGGTGGCTCCCTTCGTGTTCGCCTGTCAGCCGGAGCCGATCAGGCCGAAACCGCCATACCGCGGCGCTCGGCCTCGGCGTCGGGCAGTCGGATCAGCTTGTGGCGGACGACCTCGTCCGCGAGGCGGAGCTGGCGCTCGAGTTCGTCGAGGGCGCCACCGTCGGCGACACACTCGACCACGAAGTAGTAGCCGGCTTCCTTCTTGTTGATCGGGTAAGCGAACGCTCGCTTGCCCCACCAATCGGGCTTGCCGTGCAGTTCTCCCCCGGCCTTGCCGATCTCGTCGGACACCATCTTGGTGAAGGACTGGGCCTTGGGTTCGTCGACGTCACCATCGAGGATGACCATCAGTTCGTAAGCACGCGTCATGCGTGATGCACTCCCTTCGGACTGCGACCGAGCCCCTCGGCTCGGCCTGTGGCCCCACCGTGCCGTGCGAGGCGTGGTGGAGCAGGGTGAATATGACCCCGAAACCCTATCGGCTGGCTGCCGCACATGCTCACGAGCCAACCACAGGGCTGTCACAGAGTTTCCCGGTCGGTTCATGTCAGACCGGAACCGACCGGGTCTGCTGGGTGATGGTCGGTTCATGTCAGACCGGAACCGACCGGGACTGCTGCGATCACCGGACGTTGGGAGGTCGGTTCCGGTCTGACATGAACCGACCGCTCGCAAGCCGTGTGGCAGCTGGTAGAAACGCTCCGTGAGTCGCGCACGGCGGTATGCCCGTTTCGTCCGCGAACTCGTCGGTCTGCACCCGAAGCTCTTCGCGGCGGCGGTCGCCGGCGCGTTCGTCTTCGCCCTGTTCACCGTCGCGTCCAGCATGGCGATCGAGTGGGTCATCGACCATGTCGTCGAACCGGCGTTCCAGCCGGGTGGCGTCGACCGCAGCACCGTCGTCGCCGGCTGCGCCCTGATCATCGGGGTCGGCATCGTCCGCGCCGTCGGCGTCGTCGCCCGACGCTCGTTCGCCGGCATGACCCAGTGGCGTGTCGCCGAGACGCTCGCCAACCGCATCAGCGAGCGCTTCGTCACCCAACCCGCCAGCTGGCACCGCCGCCACAGCGACGGACAACTCGTCGCCCGGGCCGGCGTCGACGTCGAGACGTCGATCAGCGCCCTCGCGCCGATCCCGTTCGCCTCCGGCACCGTGCTCCTCGTGTTCGTGTCGGCGATCTACCTGATCGCGACCGACCTGACGCTCGGCCTGATCGCCGTCGCCGTGTTCCCGGTGCTGATCATCGTCAACGTCATCTACCAGCACCGCGTCGACGCCCACTTCGACGCCGCCCAGCAGGCGCTCGGCGAGTTCTCGGGTGCCGTCCACGAGAGCTTCGAGGCGGTCCAGCTGGTCAAGGCGTACGGCGCCGGTGACCGCGAGACGATGCGACTGTCGGCGATGGCGTCGAACATCCGCGACGCGCGCGTCCGCGCCGTCTACCTCCGCGGTTCGTTCGAGGCCCTGCTCGAGTCGATCCCGTCGCTCACCAACATCGGCCTGATCGTGCTCGGCGCGACGAGGGTCCGGTCGGGCGACCTGACGATCGGCGAGCTGTCCGGCTTCATCTACATGTTCACCCTGCTGGTCTTCCCGCTGCGGATCATCGGCTACGCACTCTCCGAACTCCCCCACGCCGACGCCGGGTACCGCCGGGTGAAGGCGGTGCTCGACGAGCCGCTCGACCCCGACCCGATCGACACCCTCGGCCACACCCACGGCGAACTCGCCGTCCACCTCGACGGCGCTTCCTACACGTACCCGGGTGAGACCACGCCCGTCGTCGCCGACGCCGACCTGATGGTCCCGCGCGGCACGGTGACGGCGATCGTCGGCCCGACGGGCGCCGGCAAGAGCACGATGATCGACCTGATCGGCGGCGTCCTCGCACCGACCAGCGGCACGGTGGCCGTCACGCCCGGCACCACGGCGATCGTGTTCCAGGAAGCGTTCCTGTTCGGCGGCACCGTCCGCGACAACGTCGCCGTCGGCCTCGACCTCACCGACGACCAGGTGTGGGAGGCGCTCGGTTGGGCCTGCGCCGACGGCTTCGTGCGCGACCTGCCCGACGGACTCGAGACGACCGTCGGCGAACGCGGCGTGACACTCAGCGGTGGCCAACGCCAACGCGTGGCGCTCGCCCGCGCCCTCGTCACCGAACCGGCGCTCGTTCTCGGTGACGAGCCGACGGGCAGCCTCGACCCCGCGACGAGCCGCGTGGCGCTCGACAACCTGCGCGACGCACTCGAACACACCACCGTGGTCATGGTCGCCTCCCGACCGTCCACCATCGCGCTCGCCGACGACGTCCTGTTCGTCGAGCTGGGCCGCATCCTCGACCACGGCAAACACGAACGGCTCATGTACGACGTCCCCGCCTACCGCGAACTCGTCGAGGCGTTCGAGACCGACCGCGCCGAACCGGCGGGAGGTGTGTCGTGAGCACCGTCATGACCGAACCGATCGGCCGCTTCTCGGCCACCGCCACCGTCGGTCGCGGCCTGCAGGAGGCACCGATCCTGCGGCAGGGTCTCGCCCTGACCTGGTTCCTCGCGGCCGTCGGCGCCGGCGGACGCGTCATCGTCCCGATCGTCATCCAGCAGGCGATCGACCGCGGGATCAACGAGGACAGCACCGGCGCCACCACCGTCGACATGTCGTTCATCGGCTGGTGCGCCGTCATCGGCGTGGTCGCCCAGATGATCGCCGCCGTCAGCTCGCGCACGGCGATCATCCGGCTCGGCGTCCGCAGCGAGCAGGCGCTCAACGACCTGCGCACCCGCCTCATCAACCACATCCACCGGATCAGCCTCGCCGACCACAACGAGGAACGACGCGGCGCCCTCGTCGCGCGCACCACGAGCGACATCGAGACGCTCGCGGAATTCTTCCGCTGGGGCGGCCTCGCCTGGCTCATCGACGGCACCCTGATGGTGATCGTGGCCTCGGTGATGCTCGCCTACAACTGGCTGCTCGCACTGATCGCGATCGGCATCGCGATCCCGCTGTTCGTCGTCCTCCAGGCCGTGCAACGGCACTTGGTCAAGGCCTACGAGACCGCCCGTCGACGGGTGGGCGACATGCTCGGCTCGGTCAGCGAGATCGTGACCGGCGCCGAGACGATCCGCGCGTACGACGCCGGCGAGATGATGCTCGAACGCAACCGCGACCTGGTGAAGAAGCGTTCCGACGCCCAGATCCGCGGCGGCATCATCGGAGCGTTCCTCTTCCCGCTCGGCGAGGTGTTCTCGGTCGTGACGATCTCCACCATCGTCGCCGTCGGCGTCGGGATCGGACCCGGCGGCGGACTCACCGCCGGCGCGCTGATCGGCTTCATCTTCCTCACGTACCGGTTCCT
>JAGQSS010000139.1 GCA_020439405.1 Ilumatobacter sp.
ACGATGGTGACCGGATACAGCATTCGCCCGCTGAGATTTGCCGGGCTTCTCGGGCTCATAATTGCATCGCTTGGATTTGCTGCGCTCGGGTACGTGCTGGTGACCTACGTCAGCGGCGCTACGGACGTACAGGGATTTACCTTCCTCGCCGCCGCGATCACCCTGTTTTCCGGCGTTCAGCTGCTGAGTCTCGGCGTCATCGGCGAGTATCTGGGAAGGGTCCACTTCCGGACACTCGGCAAACCGGTTTACGTCATTCGGGAAGCAACCTTCTCGTCGGCAAGCTCCGATCATCATGGCAACGTGAGATACGCCACGCGGTGCGATGAGAACGAGACGTCGTAGCGGCGCAGGGCTCAACGCTGACGGCTGCAGCGACTCGAGCCATGCAGCCCGAGCGACAGCCTCACGGTTCGTAGAACCAGATGTCGGTTGATGCCATCACGCGACAACCCAGGGCAATGTGAGCGTTGACCGCCCCGATGTTGTGAGCGCTGAACGAACTGCTGATGGAGCGGACACCAAGATTCCGGTATGTGTTGACAGCGCAGAGAAACACTGCCAACCCAGGCAGCGAGCTCTGCTGTGAGCCGGCCACCAAGTCGAGCGTCAACCGCGTGCCGCCAAGATTCGGGGTGGCGAACGCGAAGCCCTCGGTTCCCGCTTCGGAGTCGATTCTCAGACACCAGGCTGGGTTCCGCTCGACCAGCTCGGACGCCCAAAGGGTGTAGCGACGCTGAAGGAGTTCTACGTCCACAAGCGATAGCCGCCCATATCGCTCGACCCCGAACGCCGCCATGTGTTGAGGCCACGAAGTGTCCATCGACAGGTCGGGGAACCTTGTCGCTCTCACGCCCGCGGGGGATGCGCCGACACGTGCAACCGGGAGGCGATAGGAAAGCTGGGTATCGACTTGTACGAGACCGTTCGTCGGCAGGAGCCGATCTGTCGCTGCGGTCGGTGCCGGCAACCGTAGCTCGACGAACGCGTACGGCCGGCAGAGCTCAGACAGTTCGGCAGCCGAGAGCTCCAGCAATTCGGCCGAGCTGGAGATGCCACACGGCTTTCCGAACCATCGTGTGTTGAAGTCATGCTGCTGAATCGGGTCAATGAGCTGCACAGCTGCGGGACTCTATCTGCCTGAGTTCGGGGCAGGCGATCGATTCACGCGTCGACATGGTCGGCCAGCTCGTAGCGCCGCGCCGAAGGTCATCCTCTCGGAAACAGATCCGGCATCAGGTTCGGCATGGGCCGAATGCCACTCGACATCGCCCCGCTCACCACGGGGGTATTGCGGCCCGACACTGCGTTGAACGCCTCGGGTCCAGGGAGAACCGGCTGCCGGGAGAGGTCGGGCCCTCCCAACTACGGCCGATCGACGCCGACGCTCCGAGCCCGTTCCAGCCACCCGAGAAGGATCGCAACCGCACGCGGGTCATGTCGGAGCCGGTGGCCGGCGCCGGGGAGCAGACTCAGTTCGGCCGCCCCGTGCGCAGCGGCGAGCTGGCGGGCGTCGCTCGTCGGGACGCTCTCGTCGTCGTCACCGTGCATGACGAGCAGCGGGCGTGGAGCGAACCGTTGGGCCGCCGGAACCGGCCGGAACCTACGGAACGCCCGCGACCAATCGTCCATCGAACGGGGAAACCCGGGCGTCCGCACCGCTCCGATCTCCCTGGCGTGGTCGAGAAAGCGGCGCGGGTGGTCGGCCCAGTCGTCGAAATCGGCACGTGGCGACAGGAGCGCAGCGGCGGACACGCGCGGGTCGTCGGCACCGACGCAGATGGCGATCGAGCCGCCGGTGTTCGTGCCGACGAGGACGACCCGCGACACCCCTGACACGGAGATCAGGTGCCCGATGGCCGCGCGGAGGTCGTCGATCCATCCCTGGAGCGAGAAGTCGCCGGTGCTCTCACCGGTGCCGCGGAAATTGAACGTCATCGCCGGCATGCCGACCTCGATCGCAACGCGATCGACGAGTTGCGGGAAGGTGCCGGCAGAACGTCGCGCGTCGAGCGGGCCGATCGGGAAGCCGTGGCACAGGATCATGCCCGGGGTGTCGTCGGCCGACTCGGGGTCGGCGTGCGGCGGCAGCTTGACGTGACAGGACAGCGTGCAACCCGCGTTGTGGAACGTGCCGTCCATCAGCGCCGATCAGGCTCGCGGCTTGCGGTGGATCCGGTGCTTGCCCGGCGATGCCAGGGTGTAGCCCCGATTGCGGGCTTCGACGAGGGTGTCGGGGCCGAACTGGAGACCGACGCCCTGTTCGACGATCTCGTCGATGACGTCCTCGTCCTCCCACTCGTCGAGGTCGTAGACGAGCTGGGTGCGCTTGTCGCCGAGGTACCGGGCGTGCTCGAACCGAGTGGGTCGCTCCATGGGCCACACGATATTCCGTTGCGATCGATCGCGCCGCAACGACGAACGATCGAACCGAGCCAGGACGCGGAACGAGGGAGTGCCTGGCGGCACTCCCTCGTTCACGTTGACTGAGACCGAACTCCCCCTTCGCGCCGGTGGGACGAGGTCCGGCAGGGAGTTCAGCGGGGGTTGGCGAAGATTCGCCAGGCAGTCCAGCCTGATTGACCTAGCGGCCAACCACCTCCAGGGTCCCGAAAAGACTGTCATTCATCGTGTTGGACCACCTCCCTTCTCTGGTGGACACATCATGGCACAATCGATCAGATCGTGTAGGGCAGGTTCTCGAGAACACGACGCCCGAGATCCTCGTCGCCGGTGACCGTGCAGTGCGGGTAATGCAGCTCTCGGTCGAGACGGCCCCCGGCGATGTGCGCGAACGAGACGACCGGCATCGTCAACGTCGCCGTCGCCGGACCATCGAGCCGCTCGACGACCGTCGCCCGATCACCGACCACCACGTGGATCTGCCGCGACGTCGCCCCGCGCAGATCGAACGTGACCGAACTGCCAGCAGGCGCACCAGCCTTCTTGCCGACCACGAAGCCCATCGCATGCGACATCTCGTCGAGCGAGACCTCGACCGGGAGGCCGGATTCGTGACCCGGCATGCGAATCGCGTACCGGATGTCCTGCTCGTGCATCCAGCAGTCGAAGACCCGGATCTGCATGAAACGCCCGTACGGCGCTTGACCGGCCGGCGTGAATCCGACCTCGTTCCACTGCTCCTCCGACATCGCCTCCAGCACGGCCAACCGCTCCCCCGTCAGCGAACGGAACTCGTCCACGAGTTCCGACGGCGATCGGTCGGCGTACGACGCGATCCACGATTCGTTCACCGCGCCGATCGGGTTCTTCACGTGCTCGACGTCGTCGGCCGGTGCCTTGACCGGAGGCGTGCGACCGAGCAGCGCGGCTTCGGTGCCGAACATGTGCACGACGTTCGCCCGCACGTCCCAGCCCGGCAACGGCGAGGGCCACGACCACTGTTCGTCGTCGAGCCCCGAGATGAGCTCGTCGATCGACGCCCACTCGTCGCGCAGCGCCGTGACGATTCGTTCCTTGCCCAGATCGGTCATGCGACCATCAGACCACATCGACACCCCGACGCGGCGGTCGACCTTCAGAGCAGGTCGTCGAGTGGCGCCTGCGGTCCGACCGCTCCGATGGCCTCGAAGTACTCCAGATGCGCCTCGACGACGTTGACGGCGTCCACGTCGTCGAGGAGCTCGACATCGCCCTCGTCGGCCGCAGCGAGCAGGTAGGCGACGAGCGCATCCTCGGTGACGACGACCTCGTCGTCGATCGTCTGGCGAGCGTCGACCGCCTTGTCGGGTTGGAGCCCGTTGTCGTGCATCCACCGGAGGTGGGCCAGGAGCAGCGTCTCGACCTCGGCGGGCGTCAGCCGCGCCTGACTGGCCTCCGGGAGCCGATCCGCGACGAAATCGACGGCCTCGTCGAGCTGGTACACCGCTCGGGGCGCGATCGCATCGAGGCGATGCGCCTCCCGGCCGATCGCGCCGGCAGCGATCGCGAAGACCAGCACCGCCGCGACGATCACGAACAACCAGATCACGGAACGGAGTCTACGAACGACGGAGTCCGCCGGACGCGCAGAAGACGGGTCCTCCACGAGTGAATCGTGCAGAACCCGCCTTCCGACTGTCGCTCGAATCAGATCGCTGGCGCCCTCAACAGGTGGACGTTGACCACGATCGGACAACGGGCACGCTGCCCCGCACCATCCGAGTTCGAGAAACCGGACGTGGCAGCTCAGATGCCGATGCGGGTGGCGAGGAGCTCGCGGTGGTAGGTCGGGTCACCGAAGAGGAGCTCGCTCGACTTGGCACGCTTGAAGTACAGGTGCGCCGGATGCTCCCAGGTGAAGCCGATGCCACCGTGGATCTGGATGTTCTCGGCGGTGGCGTGGAAGTACGCCTCCGAGCAGTAGGCCTTGGCGAGCGAGGCGACCGACGGCAGCTCGTCGTTCATCTCGCTGGCGCACCAGAGGCCGTAGTACGCGGCCGACTTGGCCGACTCGACCTCGAGCAGCATGTCGGCGCACTTGTGCTTGATGGCCTGGAACGAGCCGATCGGCCGACCGAACTGGACGCGGTCCTTGGCGTACTGGACGGCCATCTCGAGCACGAACTGGGCGCCACCGACCTGCTCGGCGGCGAGGCCGACGGCGGCGAGGTCGAGCACGGTCGAGAGCACGTCCCAGCCCTTGCCTTCTTCGCCGATCAGCGTGGCGGACACGCCGTCGAAGTCGAGCTTGGCCTGCTTGCGCGTCTGGTCCATCGTCGACAGCGACGTCTTGGTCAGGCCGCTCGCGTCGCCGTCGACGGCGAACAGGCTGACGCCGGCACCGGTGCGGGCGGCGACGATGATCAGGTTGGCGACGTGGCCGTCGATCACGAAGCTCTTCGTGCCCGACAGCGTGTAGCCGTCATCGGAGGCGGTGGCCTCCATCGTGATACCGGCCTCGTCCCACTTGCCCGAGGGCTCGGTGAAGGCGAGGGTGGCGATCGTCTCACCCGAGGCGATGCCGGGGAGGTGTGCCTGCTTCGCGGCGTCGTCGCCCGACTGGATGAGGGTGTTGGCGGCGAGGACGACGGTCGAGAAGTAGGGAGCGCAGAGCAGCGCACGGCCCATCTCCTCGAGCACGATGCCGAGCTCGACGTAGCCGAAGCCCGAACCGCCGTACTCCTCGGGGATGTGCAGGCCCTGGAGACCCATCTGCTCGGCCATCTGGCTCCACACGGCGGCGTCGAAGCCGTCCTCGGTCTCCATCTGCTCGCGCACGGCACTCTCGGGGCTCTTGGCCTCCATGAACGCACGGATCGTCGAGCGGAGCTCTTCTTGTTCCTCGGTGAAAGCGAAGTTCATGTCGGACATCGTTCCGGTTGCCCGTCGACCGACGCAAATCGTAATGTGTACACCTGTGAACACATCTGGGATCCGCGAGCTGCGCGCCGGACTCCCCGACGCCGTCCGGCGCGCAACGGCGGGAGAACGCACCGTCATCACCACCCACGGCCGTCCGGTCGCCCAACTCGCCCCGCTCGACGAGGGCTCCCCCGACATCGATCGCCTGCTCGCCGCCGGCGCGCTCGTCGCCCCTCGACGCACCGACTGGCGCCCGCCGCAGCCCGTCTCGATCTGGTCGGGCGTCCGCATCGACCGAGCCCTGCGAGAGCTGCGCGGATGACACTCGCCCTCGACACGAGCGGGTTGCTCGCCGTCGCGGTCGACGGTGACCAGCGGCAGGTGGCACTTGACGCGCTCGACGACGATCCGGTGTGGTGTGCCTCGGCACTCGCGCTCACCGAAGCGCTCCCGGCGATCGACCGGCTCACCGACGAACGGATCCTGCGCGCCGACCTCGAGGACGCCGTCCGGCTCGCCTGGGATCGGATTCACGTCGTGCCGGTCGACCAGCGGTGTCTCGACCGCGCCGCCGCGTTGTCGCGCGAGCAACCGGTGCGATTGATCGACGCCATCCACCTCGCGGCGGCTGAGCGACTGCCCCGTCCGGTCAGGTTCCTGACCTTCGACCCGGCCCAGATCGCCGTCGCCCTCGGTCTCGGGTTCGAGGTCGTGTCGGCATGAGAGGCTGAACGGCATGACGCGTCCGCAGCCCGAGTACTTCATCCGCCTGGAGCAACAGGTCTGGCAGGCACTCGTCGACGGCGACGCCGACGCCGACCGCCGCCTGCTCGCCGACGGATTCCTCGGCGTCTACCCGGACGGATTCGCCGGACGCGACGAGCACGTCGCCCAGTTCGCGAACGAGCCGACGGTCGCTCACTACTCGATCGACCACCCCCACTGGATCGCCCTGAGCGACGACGCCCACCTGCTCTGCTACGAGGCGCGTTTCCGTCGCCCGGGTGACGACGACCTGCACCGGATGTACGTGTCGTCGCTGTGGCAGTTGGTCGACGATCGATGGGTCAACACGTTCAGCCAGGACACGCCTGCCGCGACGTGAGAACATGCAGCCATGGCTGACATCCCGTCCACGACACTGCACTGGGCGAACGGCGACGTCGAGGTCCACCGGGTCGTCGTCGGGTCGTACGACAACAACGTGTTCATCGTGCGGTGCCGTCGCACCGGCGAGTCCGTCCTGATCGACGCCGCCAACGAACACGAACTCCTCCTCGAACTCTGCCAACGGCTCGGCGTGCGACGCGTGCTCGAGACGCACGGCCACTTCGACCACATCGGAGCGGTCTCGCAGATCCGCGAGGCCGGTTACGAAGTGGGTGTCACGTCGGCCGACGCGCCGATGCTGAAAGACGTGGGGTACGACGTGTTCCTCGACGACGCCGAGGTGATCGAGGTCGGACGACTCCGGTTGCACGCCATCCACAACCCCGGTCACACACCCGGTTCGATCTCGTTCCGGCTCGAGGGCACGCCCCTGCTGTTCACCGGCGACACCCTGTTCCCCGGCGGGCCGGGCAACACCTCGTTCGAGGGCGGCGACTTCGAGACGATCATCGACTCGATCGACAACCGCCTCTTCACCTTCCCCGCCGAGACGATCGTCCTCCCCGGCCACGGCGTCGACACCACGATCGGTGCCGAGCGGCCTCATCTGCAGGAATGGGTCGATCGCGGCTGGTGACGATCGGTCATCCCAGATACGGCACGAAGTCCAGCCGAGGACGGTCTCCCACGTCGACCCACGGGCGACCGTGCACTCGATCCGCGAGCGCATCCGAGATCGCCGTGTCGATCCTGGCCTCGTAGTGCTGCGTCGACGAACCACCGAGCTCGTCGGCGCTCGGCGCATGCCACATCATCGCCGTCTTGACAGCGGCCCCCAGCGACCCGACGTCCTGCGACGGCTGGGCCCACTGGAGCGCGAACTGTGTTCGAGCGTATGAAATCGAATACGGGTCACGAAGCTGCATGGACTCGTCTCGCACGGCGCTCGGCGCCCGGAAGTGCCGGACCAGGGCATCGTCGGCGTAGGCGATGCGATAACCGCGGTCGACCACGCGGGCGCACACTTCGACGTCGTCGTACCCGTAGGCAAGCATCGGATTGAAACCCCCGACCTCTCGGAGCACCGATCGACGGAAGGCCATATTGCACCCGGCGAGGTACGGCAGTGGGTCGGCGCCCGGGACGTTGTACCGATCGAGCGGTCCCGGACTGTCCGTGTTCGGCTCGCCGGCACGCGTACAGGTGCAGATCTTCCACTCGACGCGGTCGGTCGGCACGTCGAAGACCGGCCCGCCCACGGCGCCGACGCCCTCGGACTCGAAGCGCGTCACCAGCTCGCTCAACCACGTCGGCTCCGGGACCGCATCGTCGTCGATGAACGCCACGAGCGGGCAAGCAGCGTGACGTATCCCGGCGTTCCGCGAGACACCCAGACTGGCCACATCGCAGTGGACGACCCGATGCCGCCCGGGACGTGCGGCGAGCATCTCGGCCGTGCCATCGGACGAGGGACCGTTGACGACGACCACTTCGAAGTCGACGAACTCCTGGTCGTCGAGACCATCGAGTGTTCCCTCGAGCCAGTCACGCCGGTCGAGCGTGTTGATCACCACGCTGACGCTGCGATCAGCACGCTCCGCCGACCAGCCCGGTCGACCACGCCGTCTCACCAATCGCCGCCCCTTCCGGACCGATTCCCTCCAGTCGATCATGTCGTCAACCGCCTTCTCCCGGTGATCGACGCCGCTCTCGGACCCTGGCTTCGGCGAGCAGTCGGCGGGTGGCGGCCTGGAGGTCGCCGAGGAAGCCGACGACCCAGAGCTGCACACCGACGATCGTGAGGACGGCGCCCATGACGAGGCTCGGCAGCCGCGGCGAGTAGACGTCCTCGACGAGGTAGAGCGCCAGCCAGCGGATCAGGAGCGCCATGCCGAGCAGGAACGGAACCATGCCGACGATCAGGAAGAACCGGAACGGGTAGTACAACGCGAAGCTCCGGATGATCGTCTGCCCGGACCGGCGTACGTACGACAGCTTGCTCTTGACCAGTCGCGACGGGCGGGTCTGGGGATTCACCCGGATCGGCACCCCGGTCACGTGCAACCCCTCGGCATTGGCCTGAACCAGGGTCTCCATGGTGTAGCTGTACCGGCCGTAGACCTGGAGACGCATCGCCGCATCACGGCTGAAGGCCCGAAAGCCGCTCGCCGCGTCGCGCACGGTGGTCCCGGAGAACTTGCGGACGACCCACGACCCGATCCGCTGCAGCCGCTTCTTCAGGGCCGAGAACTCCTCGATCTGCTCGATCGGGCGTTCGCCGACCACCATGTCGGC
>JAGQSS010000013.1:0-26469 GCA_020439405.1 Ilumatobacter sp.
GGTCGGAGACGTTTCGTCGGGACCGACGAAACGTCTCCGACCCCCGAAACCCTGTAGCACCCCCTAATCATGATGGGGAAGCATGATCTTCGACTCGTCGTGCGCCGGTTGTCATCGTCCGGGTCCGGTCCTGTGCCGGACCTGCCGTTTCGTGCTCGCAGCGCCGCCGGCGATGCCGTCGTCGGGTGATGTGATCGCCGCGGTGCCCTTCGTCGGTCGGTCCCGCGAGGTGTTGCTCAACTTCAAGTACGGGAACCGTCGCCAGCTCGGTCACCACCTGGCCGGGCTGGTGGTCAACCGGCTCCTGGCCGAAGGCATCCGCCCCGCCGACGTCGACGTGGTCACCTGGGCGCCCACCAGCGCCGCACGCCGCCACCGTCGCGGGTTCGACCAGGCCGAGCTCGTGGCCCGTCGTGTCGCACTCCAGCTGGGCGTGCCGTGCCGCCGGTTGCTCCGGCGCGAGGGATCGGCGCCCCCACAAACCGGTCTCGATCGTGCGACGCGCCTGCACGGGCCGGTCTTCACGGCCTCCCCGGCCGCTCATGGTCGGCGCGTGCTCGTCATCGACGACGTCGTCACCACCGGTTCGACGCTGCGATCCGCCGCTCATGCGCTCCGGCTCGCCGGGGCGGTCGACGTCGTGAAGGCCGCGGTCGCCACCACGCCGGCCGCGGTTGCGGGACGACGTCGCGAACCCGCCCGGACGCGCCGGCGGCCCGCCGCCACGCATACCGTGGTGCACGGGCCGCGGGCCGCCTGAACGTGACTGTCTCGGTCAGCCGGGGCGCTTCGCGATCGCCACGGCACCGCCGCCCATGGCGAGCAGTGCGAGCGCGACGAGTGCCATGCCGACGTTGCCGTCGGTGCCGGTCGGCGGCAGGACGGGCGCCAGGGTCGTCGGGGCCGCCGTGGTCGTCGGGGCAGCGGTCGTGGTCGGCGCGACCTGCGCCGGGACGACGTCGACCTCGAACAGACGGACGGTGCCGCTGATCTCGTACGACACCGCGATGAGCGGGGTGTCGGTCGGGCTGTCGGCGGCGGGAATGAACACGATGCCTTCGGGTCCGATGTCGCCGACGCCCACCGCTTCGGTGAGTTCGGTGGCGGGCGAGGTCTCGGTGTTCACGTAGGTGACGAACGCGGGCGCCATCGGATTGCTGACGTCGTACATCATGATGCCGCCCGATCGTTCGAGCCCGATGAACGCGAACGTCCGCCCCTCGGCGACACCGACGGCCAACGCTTCGGGCTCGGCGCCCTTGTCGTCCGACCGTCCGTCGGTCTCGTCGCCGTCGAGGTTGAAGAAGTCCGAGCCGGTCAGCACCTGCGCGAACTGGTCACCCGAATCGAAGACGAGGTTGCCGTACGCGTCCCAGATCGAGAACGACCGCGCGCCGTAGCTGTAGATCTGGGGCACGAGCTGGCTGCCGTCGAGGGTGGTCGGGAATGCCGTCGTCGTCTTCAGCCGACCGAGTTCGGCATCGTCGAGGTCGGTGGCGGCGTAGGGGGCTGCGAGTCCCTTGGCCTCGACGCCGCGTCGAACGCGACGATCTCCGAACCGGCCTCCCCGTTCGGGGTGACGTACGACCCGAGCGGGGACAGTCCGTCGCCTTCGGCGGCCGAGGCCGCCGATCCGATTCCTGCCATCAAGATCGGCACGGCGACGAGTGCCGCACCGATGCCACATGCACGCTTTGTCAACATGACCGCAGAGGCCAGCACGGTCAGATGGCGCGCAACCGTCCGGCGCGAGGCCGGACGGTTGCGTCGAAACGAATTCGTCGGGACCGTCAGTCGACGCGGACCCGGATGCGTCCGTCGTTCAGTCGCACCTCGATCCGGCTGTCGACGTCGCCGCCGTCGAACTCGACGCGGATCCGGTCCCAAGCCTGGTCGTGGATCCGTGCTGCGAATCCCGGTGCGGCGGACACCGATCCGAGGACGACGTCGGTGCCGGTCGACGTCACCGTCACCGATCCGCCGGCCGAGGCGTAGGTGTCGGTGAACGCCGCCGGCAGCGATGCGGTCGTCGTCGACGGGCTGTCGTCGATCGTGGTCGAGGGTGCGCTGACCGAGGTCGACGGGCTGTCGTCGATCGTGGTCGAGGGTGCGCTGACCGAGGTCGACGGGCTGTCGTCGACGGTCGTCGACGGGGAGCCGGCGGGTACCGTCACCGCGCTGGTCGAGGGCGTGCTGGTCGCGGGCGTGCTGGACGAGGGAGTGGTGATCGACGGTGCCGCTGCGCATCGACTCGCGCTGCGACCGCGTTCACCGGATCGGACACGACGTTCGGGTCGATCGGGTTGGGTCGATCGGACGGAAGTCCGCCCGATGTGCCGTCGGTCACGCTGCTCACGGTAGAGGGGTGGTCGACGCCGGCCGCGGTCCGTGGCAGGGGCACGCCGGTAGGCTGGCAGACCTCATGGGAATTCTCGATCGAATCCTTCGTGCGGGCGAGGGAAAGAAGCTCAAGGCGCTGCAAGGCATCGTCCCCGACATCAACGCCTACGGCGATGACTACCGGCGCCTCACCGACGACGAACTCCGCGGCAAGACCGTCGAGTTCCGTCAGCGTCTCGACAACGGTGCCACGCTCGACGACATCCTCATCGAGGCGTTCGCCACGATGCGCGAGGCCGCCGACCGCACGCTCGGTCAGCGCCACTACGACGTCCAGATGATGGGCGGCGCCGCGCTGCACTTCGGTTGGGTGGCCGAGATGAAGACCGGCGAGGGCAAGACGCTCGTGTCGACCCTGCCGGCCTACCTCAACGGCCTGTCGGGCAACGGCGTCCACCTGGTCACGGTCAACGACTACCTCGCTCGCCGCGACGCCGAGTGGATGGGTCGGGTCCACAAGTGGCTCGGCCTCAACGTCGGCCTCGTCATCCCCGGCTTCATGACCAGGCCCGAGGAGAAGCGCCGCAACTACGACGCCGACATCACGTACGGCACCAACAACGAGATGGGCTTCGACTACCTGCGCGACAACATGGCGCCGAAGCTCGCGAACAAGGTCCAGCGTGGCCACAGCTTCTGCATCGTCGACGAGGTCGACTCGATCATCGACGAGGCCCGCACCCCGCTGATCATCTCGGGCCGCGTCGGCGACGCCGCCAAGCTCTACTACCGCTTCTCGACGATCGTCCGATCACTGCAGCGCGACATCGACTACGAGGTCGACGAGGAAAAGCGCGTGGTCGTACCGCTCGAGGACGGCATCGAGAAGGTCGAATCGGCGCTCGGCGTCGACAACCTGTACGACGACGTGTCCGCCAACCTCGTGCACCAGTTCCAGGTCGCGCTGAAGGCGAAGGAGCTGTACAAGCGCGACAAGGACTACATCGTCCAGGGTGGCGAGGTGAAGATCGTCGACGAGTTCACCGGTCGCATCCTCGAGGGCCGGCGCTGGTCGGAGGGCATCCACCAGGCGGTCGAGGCCAAGGAAGGCGTGAAGATCAAGGAGGAGAACCAGACCCTCGCGACGATCACGCTCCAGAACTACTTCCGCATGTACGACAAGCTCGCCGGCATGACCGGCACCGCCTCCACCGAGTCGGCCGAGCTGATGAACACGTACGGGCTCGGCGTGGTGCCGATCCCCACGAACCGCCCGATCGCCCGCATGGACCAGGCCGACCTGATCTACAAGGGCGAGGTCGGCAAGTTCAACGCCGTCATCGACGACATCGAAGAGCGCCATCAGCACGGCCAGCCGGTGCTGATCGGCACGATCAGCGTCGAGAAGTCCGAGCTGCTCTCGCGCATGCTGAACCAGCGTGGCATCCCGCACAACGTGCTGAACGCGAAGCAGCACACGCGTGAAGCCGAGGTCGTCTCCCAGGCGGGCCGGCTGGGCGCGGTGACCGTCGCCACCAACATGGCGGGCCGCGGTGTCGACATCCAGCTCGGTGGCAACGCCGACCTGCTGGCGCACCGCGAGACGCTCAAAGAAGGCTTCAGCGAAGAGGCGCTCGTCGACGACTTCGCCCTGCCGCGGCCGATCGCGGAGATGCCCGAGGAGTTCCAGGAAGAGCGCACCAAGGCACTCGCCCGCTACGAGGACCACCTCGCACGCTTCAAAGAGGAGTGCAAGGCCGAGGGCGAGCAGGTGCGCGAGGCGGGCGGCCTGTACGTCGTCGGCTCCGAACGCCACGACTCGCGCCGCATCGACAACCAGCTGCGCGGTCGCTCGGGCCGCCAGGGCGACCCGGGCGAGAGCCGCTTCTACCTCAGCCTCGACGACGAACTGATGCGTCTGTTCGCGACCGGCGCGCTCCAGTGGGCGATGGGTCGCTTCGAGGACGACGAGGCGATCGAGGCGAAGATGGTCACCAAGGCAATCGAGCGTGCCCAGACCACCGTCGAGACGAAGAACGCGGAGATCCGCAAGAACGTCCTCAAGTACGACGAGGTCATGAACGAGCAGCGCAAGGTGATCTACAAGCGCCGTGACCAGATCCTCGAAGGTGAAGACCTCCGCTCGGCGGCGATGGAGTACCTCGACGAAGCCGTCAAGGCGCTCATCGGGACCCACTGCCAGTCGGCCGCGACCGACGAGTGGGACCTCGACGGACTCAGCAAGGAACTCGCCTTGTTCTGGCCGACGTCGCTGACGCCCGACACGCTCGCCGACGTCCGCTCGACCGACGAACTCCGCGAGGCCGTCATGGCCGAGGCGAAGAACCACTACGAGGAACGCGAGGCCGAGGTCGGCGAAGAGGCGATGCGCGAGGTCGAGCGTCAGGTCATGCTGCGCATCATCGACCAGCGTTGGCGCGAGCACCTCGAGGAGATGGACTACCTCAAGGAGGGCATCAACCTCCGGGCGATGGGCCAGAAGGATCCGCTCGTCGAGTGGCAGCGTGAGGGCTTCGAGATGTTCGGCGCCATGATGAAGGGCATCGCCCAGGACTTCGTGCGTTACGTGATGCACGTCCAGGTCCGTACGCAGCCCGAGCAGCCGACGCTCACGCCGAAGGTGCTCAACATGCAGACCTCGTCGAGCGACGACCAGCCCGTGGCGAGCGGCTTCTCGAGCGCTGCCGCGGCCGCCGCGGCGGACGATGCCGGAGCGCCGGCACCGACCCAGGCCCCGGCGTCGACCAAGCAGCAGACGGTCACGAAGGACGCGTTCGACAAGACGCCGCGCAATGCGCCGTGCCCGTGCGGCTCTGGCAAGAAGTTCAAGCAGTGCCACGGCGCGGCCAGCTGAGGCCGTGCCATGCGTGACTTCACCGACGATCTCCGCGAACAACGCCGCCGCCTCGACGAGGCCGCGGGCTACCTGAACATCGCCGAGGGACGCAATCGCCTCGTCGAGCTCGAGGCCGAGATGCAGCGGCCCGACCTGTGGGACGACGCCGAACTCGCCAAGCGGGTCAACGCCGAGTACGCCAACGTCAAGGACGACGTCGAGATCTACGACGGCCTGACCGGTCGCCTCGACGATGCCGAGGTGCTCCACGAACTCGCCCGGGAGGAGGGCGACGAGTCGCAGGAAGGCGACATCGAGGCCGAGATCACGTCGATCAGCACCAAGCTCGACGAGCTCGAGCTGCGCAGCCTGTTCACGGGCGAGCACGACGACACGCCGTGCATCGTGCAGATCAACGCGAAGGACGGCGGCGTCGACGCCCAGGACTTCGCCGAGATGCTCGTGCGCATGTACGCCCGCTGGGCCGAACGGCGCGGCTTCGACGTCACGCTCAACTACGAGTCGGAGGGTGCCGAAGCCGGCATCAACTCCGCCGAGTTCACCATCACCGGCCGGTACGCGTACGGGTTGATGACCTCCGAACGGGGCACGCACCGGCTGGTGCGCATCAGCCCGTTCGACAACCAGGGGCGACGCCAGACCAGCTTCGCGGCGGTCCAGGTGTGGCCCGAGATGGAAGCGCCCGATCTCGAGATCAACGAGTCCGACATCCGCATGGAGGTCTTCCGTGCGTCCGGTGCGGGCGGCCAGCACGTCAACAAGACGTCGTCCGCCGTCCGACTGATCCACGAACCGTCGGGTCTGGTCGCGTCGTCGCAGGAGGAGCGCAGCCAGCTGCAGAACCGTGAGAAGGCGATGAACCGACTCAAGGGCTTGTTGGCCGCGAAGCTCGAAGAGGAGCATCAGGCCGAGCGCGACGCGATCGGTGGCAAGCAGGCCCAGGTCGGCTGGGGCAGCCAGATCCGGTCGTACGTCATGCAGCCCTACCAGATGGTGAAAGACCTGCGTACCGAGGTCGAGACCGGCAATGTCGACGCCGTGCTCGACGGTGACATCGACGTCTTCATGGAGGGTTATCTCTCCTGGCGTCGAGCCCAGGAACAAGCCGACGCCAACTGATCCCGCCCGGCGACGGGCATCGATCGGCGTTCGCAGCGACAGATATCTGTTGCAACAGATATCGTGATGACGTATTGTTCTGCGTCATGGACGTGTCGGCACTGAGGGAACCGAAACCGATTCGGCTGGGCCGCAGCGTGCACCTCAACGTGCTGCTCGCGGCGAACCGGGCCAACGAAGCGGTCGACCGGATCTGTGCCGACGCCGGCATCACCCACGCCCAGTACGTCGCGCTGTGGAACCTGTGTCTCGGTGACCACGCCGACACCGGCCTCCCCGTCGGCGAACTCGCCGACGGGCTGATCAATCGCGCCGCCGACGCCACCCGCCTCGTCGACCGGATGGTCCGGGCCGGGCTCGCCGAGCGACTCGCCAACCCCGACGACCGACGCTCCGTCCTCGTGCGTGCCACCGCCGACGGCCGGGCGGCGTTCGAGGCGGCGACGCCGGAGCTCCAGTGCTTCCACCAGCAGCAGTGGGCGGCGCTGACCGACGACGAACTGCGTACCCTCGACCGGCTCCTCGCTCGGGCGCTGTGGGCCGACGCTGCCGACACCACATCCGACGAGTCCGGCGACGCCGTGCGCGACGCCGGCTGACACCTCCGGAGACCGACGTGCAACCAGATCTCGAACTCGCCTACCTCGTCGTCGAGGTGCCCGACCCCGCCGCGCTCGACACGTTCTTCCGCGACGTCGTCGGTCTCGTACCCGGCGAACCCGGTGACGGCGACAGCCGCACCTGGCGCAACGACGACAAGGCGCACCGCATCCTCGTCGAGGCCGGCGGCCGCAACGACGCGACGACGATCGGTCTCGAGGTGACCTCGGACGCCGCGTTCGACGGTGTCGTCGAACGCCTGACGGCGGCGGGGCACGACGTCGAACACGGCGACGCCGCCGATCTGGCGCGTCGCCGCGTGTCCCGGCTCGTCCGCACCGCCACGCCGTGGGGTGTCACCCTCGAGATCGTCAGCGGGCTCGCCGAGGCGACGCCCCCGTTCTCCTCGGCCTCGGTCCCCGGTGGGTTCCTCACCGAAGGGGTCGGCTTCGGTCACGTCGTGTTCGCCACGACCGCCTTCGACGAGTCGGTCCGGTTCGCGATCGACGTCCTCGGCTTCGGCCGGTCCGACTGGCTGTCGATGCCGATCGGCGACGGCATCGAACTCGAGGTCCGGTTCCTGCACTGCAACCCGCGTCACCACACGCTCGCGCTGGCACGGGCACCGTTCGACCTGCCGCAGCAGCTCCACCACCTGATGGTCGAGGTCAACGACCGCGACGACGTCGGTGCTGCGTTCGACCGGGCCTGGGCGACCGACCTGCCGATCCCGAACGGTCTCGGACGCCACGACAACGACGGCATGTTCAGCTTCTACGTCCAGAGCCCCGCCGGATTCCAGGTCGAGGTCGGCTACGGCGGCGTCGAGGTCGAGCAACCGTGGACCAACGACCGTGCCTACGACCGCATCTCGGCCTGGGGCCACCAGCCACTGCGATGACCGACGACACCACACGCGACGTCGACGCCGACGTCGACGCCGACGTGGCGATCGTCGGACTCGGGCCGACCGGTCTGGTGCTGGCGATCCTGCTGGCACAGCGCGGCCACCGGGTCGTGGCGTTCGAGCGCTGGCCCGAGCCGTATCCGTTGCCGCGGGCGGTGCATTTCGACCACGAGGTCGGTCGCATCCTGCAGGCGTGCGGGATCGGCGACGAACTCCGCACGATCATCGAACCGGCCGGGATCTACGAGTGGCGCAACGCGGCGGGCGCGACCCTGTTGCGCTTCGGTCGCGACGGCGACGCCGCGTCGGGGTGGCCGGCGTCGTCGATGTTCAGCCAGCCCGACCTGGAGCGGCTCCTGTCCGACCGGCTGGCGTCGCTCGACGGCGTCGATGTGCGGCGGGGCGTCGAGATCGTCGCCCTCGAACAGCGCGACGGTCGGGTCGATCTCGTCACGGCCGACGACCGACGTGTCGGCGCAATGTACGTCGTCGGATGCGACGGCGCCCGGAGCACCGTGCGCGACCTGGTCGGGATCGAGATGACCGATCACGGCTTCTTCTACGACTGGCTGATCGTCGACGTCGAGCTGCACGAACCGCGCGTCTTCGAGCCGACCAACCTCCAGGTGTGCGATCCGGCGCGGCCGACGACGGCGGTGTCGGGTGGCCCTGGCCGCCGACGCTGGGAGTTCATGCGGCTCCCCGACGAACCCGTCGACGAGCTCCACCGCGAGGAGCGGGCGTGGGAGCTGCTCGCACCGTGGGACATCCGGCCGGACAACTGCACCCTCGTCCGCCACGCCGTCTACACCTTTGCTGCACGCCACGCCTCCGAGTGGCGTGCCGGCTCGGTGTTCCTCGCCGGCGACGCCGCGCACCAGATGCCGCCGTTCGCCGGGCAGGGGATGTGTGCCGGTGTCCGCGACGCCGCGAACCTGTCGTGGAAGCTCGACCACGTGCTCCGCGGCGTGGCCGACGACGCCGTCCTCGACACGTACGCCGTCGAACGATCGCCGAGCGCCCGCTCGGCGATCGACTTCTCGATGGAACTCGGCAAGGTCATCTGTGTCCCCGACGCCGACGAGGCGGCGGCGCGCGACGAAGCGATGATCGCCGGCGTGACCGACGAACCGGCGCCCGCTCCCGACCTCCCCGGCATCGACGACGGGTTCATCGACGACTCACCCGACGCCGGTGCGCTCTTCGTCCAGGGGACGATCGGCGGCCGGCCCGCCGACGACGTGCTCGGCGTCGGCTGGCGCATCGTGTCGCCGTTCCCGGTCGTGCTCGACGACGACCTCGCCGACTGGTTCGCGTCGATCGACGGCGTGGTCAGCGTCGTCGACCCGGCTGCCCCCGACGACCCGAACACCCGCCGGTGGTTCGACTCGCACGGTCGGCACGCCGTGCTCCAACGCCCCGATTTCCACGTGTACGGCACCGCGGCGACCGACGTCGAGCTCGCTCGACTGCTCGTCCGGCTCCGTGCCGCCCTGACCCGAGAGGTTTCCCCATGAGAATCGCCAACATCGCCGGACGCGCCTGCATCGTCGTCGACGACGACCACGCCGTCGACGTCGCCGTCGCGTCCGACGGCCGATACGGACCCGACCCGATGACCGTGCTCGAGCAGTGGGGCGACGTCGTCGCCTGGGCGACCGACCTGCCCGAGGGCGAGGCCACGCCGTTCGACCCGGCCGACCTCGAGTGCCCGGTCCCGGCGCCGCGCCAGGTGTTCGCGATCGGTCTCAACTACCGCGGCCACGCCGAGGAGAGCGGGATGACCTTGCCCGAGTTCCCGGCCACGTTCACCAAGTTCCCGGCATCGCTCACCGGGCCGTACGCCGAGGTGCTCATCGACCGTCCGGCCGTCGACTACGAGGTCGAACTCGTCGTCGTCATCGGGCGTGCGGCGCGCGACGTCGCCGTCGACGACGCCTGGTCGTACGTCGCCGGGGTCACCGTCGGTCAGGACATCAGCGACCGTCACCTCCAGTTCGCGGCCGGCGCGCAGTTCTCGCTCGGCAAGTCGCGGCCGGGCTACGGGCCGATGGGGCCGTGGATCGTCACCGTCGACGAACTCGACGACCCGAACGACCTCGCGCTCGGCTGTTCGATCGACGGCGAGGTGCTGCAGAGCGACCGGACGAGCGACCTGATCTTCGACGTCCCGACCCTCGTCTCCGAACTCTCCGGGGTGCTGCCGCTCCTGCCCGGTGACGTCATCTTCACCGGCACGCCGTCAGGGATCGGCGCCGTCCGCCAGCCGCCCCGATTCCTCGCCCCCGGCGACGTCGTCGAGTCGTGGATCGAGGGCGTCGGCCGGATCCGGAACGTCTGCGTATGACGACCCTGGTGACGCTCACCGGGACCGGCGTGCCGCACCCCGCCCCCGGGCGGGCCGGTCCGGGCGCACTCGTCCGCCACGGCGACGTCGCCCTCCAGTTCGACGCCGGTCGGGCCACCGTGTTGCGCCTCGCCGAGGCAGGTTGCGAACCGCACGCGTTGACGGCGCTGTTCGTGACGCACACCCACAGCGATCACCTCACCGGGCTCGCCGACGTCGTGATGACGCGGTGGATCACCGGGCTGCTCCATCCGGTCGCCCCGCTGCCGATCGTCGCCGTCGGCGGCTCGGCAGCGCGCTTCGTCGAGCGGATGCTCGAACCCTACGACGACGACATCGCCGTCCGCATGGAACACGTGCAGCCGACCGCGCCGACCTACGACCTCCGCACGATCGCGGCGACCGCGACACCGACCACCGTATGGACGAGTGACGACGGCGATGTCCGCGTCGATGCGGTCGCCGTGCACCACGAGCCCGTCCGTGATGCGGTCGCGTATCGCGTCACGACGCCCGACGGCGTGGTGGTCGTCTCGGGCGACACACGCGTCTGCGACGAGGTGCTCGAGTTGTCGCGAGGTGCCGACGTCGTCGTCCACGAGGCGTGCCGCTCCCGGGCCATGGCCGAGTCGATCGCCGGGACGCCGTTCGAGCGGATCTTCGACTATCACGCCGACACGGTGGCCCTCGGCGCGCTCGCCCGCGACGCCGGCATCGGCCACCTGGTGCTGACCCACCTGATCCCGTCGCCACCCGATGCGGTCGCCGTCGCCGCGTTCGCCGACGACGTCCGCGCCGGCGGCTATGACGGCGAACTGACCGTCGGCGACGACTTGACGACCGTCACGATCGGCTGACGTCACACGACCTTGCCCGGGTTGAGGATGCCGTTCGGATCGAGGGCGTCCTTGAGGCGGCGCATCAGCGCGATCTCGGTCGCGGAGCGAGACCGGTCGAGGTACGGCTTCTTGACCGTGCCGATGCCGTGCTCCGCCGACACTGACCCGGCGAACTCGGCCACCGTGTCGTAGACGATCGACTCCATGCGCTCGACGACGTCGTGGTCGTCGGTGCCGACGGTCGGATTGCAGTGGACGTTGCCGTCGGCGATGTGCCCGAAGGCGTACACGACGACGTCGGGCCAGACCTCGGCGAGACGCCGCTCGACCGTCGCGACGAACCGGTCGATGTCACCGGTGGGGAGGCCGACGTCGAAGTGCTGCAATCCGACGATGCCGTCGGTCGGACCCGCCTCGCGCATCGCCCAGATCGCCTCCGTGTCGGCCGCAGACCGGGCGAGGAACGCATCGGTGACGGTTTCCTGCGCGATGGCTTCGCCGATCATCGATTCCATGAGCACGAGATCGCCGTCGGGGTCGTCGCCGGACAGCTCGATGACGGCGGCGCGTCCACTGCCGATGTCGATCGGCGGGGTGATGCCACCGCGCCGTTCGGCGATGACGTCGTAGTAGCTCGGCCACATGACCTCGAACGCCGACAGGTGCGGCACGCGGCGGAACGAACTGAGGTTGGCCAGCACGGCGTCGTAGTCGGGGCAGGCGAGCAGGGCCGTCGTGCGCGAGGTGGGTGCGGGGCGGAGCCGGAAGACGACGCGAGTGACGACGCCGAGTGTGCCCTCGGTGCCGATGAACAGCTGCTTCAGGTCGTAGCCGGCGTTGTTCTTGAGCAGCTTGTTCAACGACGACACCACGGTGCCGTCGGCAAGGACGCCCTCGAGGCCGAGCACGTGCTCGCGCGTCATGCCGTAGCGGATCACCCGGTTGCCGCCGGCGTTGGTCGCGACGTTGCCGCCCACCGTCGCGGTCCCGCGGGCGCCGAGGTCGTAGGTGAGTTCGAAGCCGGCGTCGAGTGCCGCGTGTTGTGCCGCTTCGAGTGTGGTCCCGGCCCGCACGGTCATGGTCGCGGCGGCGTGGTCGATCTCGTCGATGCCGGTCATCCGCTCCAGGCTGAGCGCCACGTCGCCGGGTCGGGGCACCGCGCCGCCGGCGAGTCCGGTGAGCCCACCCTGCGTCACGACGGTCTGTCCGTGGCGATCGCAGATCGCGAGCGCCGCCGCGACCTGTTCGGTGGTGCGAGGCCGCACGAGGGCGGCGGGTGCGGTGGGGGAGGTCCCGGTCCAGTCGGTGCGGTACCGCTCGCTGATGTCGTCGGTGGCGACGACGTCGTCGCCCAGCTCCGCCACCAGCTCCTCGATCGCCGCGTTCACGTCGTGGACGGTACACGGATGTGGTCAGACCAGGTCCGTGCCGGCGCGGCCGGACGAGCAGGTTGTCCGGGCACGGACCTGGTCTGACCACATCCGTGCCGACATCAACCGACCGTCAGGCGAGGGAGCGGAGGGCTCGTTCGTATCGGGCTTCGGCTTCCGGGGCGTCGTGGGGGCCCATGCCGGACATCTCGAGCATGACGTAGCCGTGGACGGTGGCGAACAGGTGGTAGGCGTGGTCGTCCGCGTCGTCGCGTTGCACGGCCCGAGCGACGCCCGCGGTCAGCCCGGCGAACGAAGCGGCGGCACGCTCGAGGGCGCCAGGGGAGGGTTCGAAGTCGGGGACGGCCCGGCCGAACATGACCATGTACTGCGTCGGGTGGTCGAGCGCCCAGCGTCGATACGCGCGTCCGGCGGTGAGAAGATCGCCGGCGGCCAACGCCGGGCCGACCGCCCCGTCGAACCCCTCGAACCCCTCGACGAAGATCGCTTCGACCAACCCCGCCTTGCCACCGAAGTAGGTGTAGATCCCAGTCGTCGAGCAGCCGGCGGCGGCGGTGATGTTGCGCACGGTCAGCGCCGCCGCGCCCTCGCGCTGCAGGATGTCGAGAGCGGCGCGGACGATCGCGTCGCGCATCGGGAGATCTGATCTTGACACCGTCAAGCCCATCTGCGTACCGTACTCGTCGAGGTCACGTAACAAAGTTACGTCACGCCTCGACGGGAACGACACACGGAGCAGCCACCCATGAGCACCATCGACGATTCGACGAGCGACATCGACACCGACGCCAGCCTGTACCTCTCGGGCAACTACGCGCCCGTCACCGAGGAGATCACGGCCTTCGACCTGCCGGTGATCGGCGAGCTGCCGGCGGAGTTGAACGGCCGCTACCTGCGCAACGGCCCGAACCCGATGGGCGATGTCGACCCCGCCACGCACCACTGGTTCATGGGCGACGGGATGATCCACGGCATCCGGCTTCGAGACGGCAAGGCTGAGTGGTACCGCAACCGCTACGTCGGATCGGCCCAGGTGTCGAGGCTGCGAGGCGAGCCCGACATCGCCGGCCCGAACTGGAACGACAGCCCGCACGGACCCAACACCAACGTCGGGGGCTTCGCCGGCACCACGTGGGCCATGGTCGAAGCCGGCGGATGCCCGGTCGAGCTGACCTACGAACTCGACACCGTGGGCCGCAACGACTTCTTCGGCACCCTGCCCGGTGCGTTCACCGCTCACCCCAAGGTCGATCCCGACACCGGCGAGATGCACGCGATGGTCTACGCGTGGGGCCAGTGGCTCGACCACATCCAGTACGTCGTCGTCGGACGCGACGGCCGGGTGAACCGGACCGTCGACATCCCACTCGGCATGACGATGCTGCACGACATGTCGCTCACCGGCCGCTACGCGGTCGTGTACGACCAGCCCGTCACGGTCGACATCGACCTCGCGTTCGCCGGCCGGTTCCCGTTCCGGTGGACGCCCGACTACGGCAACCGCATCGGATTGCTCCCGCGCGACGGTCAGGCCGACGACATCGTCTGGGTCGACATCCCGCTCGGCTACGCGTTCCACCCGCTCAACTCGTACGACACGCCCGACGGCAAGGTCGTCATCGACATCTGCAACTACCCGAAGATGTTCGACGCCGACCTCCTCGGTCCGTTCGGTGATCGCGCCCTTGCCAAGCTCGAGCGGTGGGAGATCGACCCGGTCACCCGGTCGGTGTCGACCACCGTGATCGACGACGCCCCGAACGAGTTCCCGCGCCATCGGGGCTCGCTGACCGCGAAGCCGTACCGCTACGGCTACTGCGCCGTGCCGTCGCTCGACCAGTCGGCCGGCTGGCCGACCGTGAAGCACGACCTGCTCACCGGCGAACGCGCCGTGTTCGACCACGGGCCGGGCCGCGCCGGCGGCGAGCCGGTGTTCGTCGCCCGTCCCGACGGCACGGACGAGGACGACGGCTGGCTGGTCACGTACGTGCACGACCTCGCGGCCGGATCGGCCGAGTTCGTCGTGCTCGATGCCGCCGACTTCGACCGCGGCTACGTCGCCCGGGTTCCGCTGCCGCAGCGCATCCCGTACGGCTTCCACGGCAACTGGGTCTCCGACCGCAGTGTTCCGGAGCCGGCCTGATGCCGACACTCCGACACACCGACCCCGACGGTCGTGACGGGTTCACCTTCCGGAGTCGGTTGCCGCTCGGGTCGAGGGCGGCGACCGTCCCGTTCCTGATCGACACGCTGCGGATCAAGCGGTCGCTCGACGCCGCCGTCGACCGGGGCGACCTGTACCGGTACGAGCTCGGTGCCGACCTCGTCCACAACGTGTTCACGACCGACAGCACATGGGTCGACGAAGCAGCCTTCGGGTCGTGGGTCGGAACAGCGCTCCACCGTCGGATCATGAGCAAGTACGGCGATCGTCTCGGGACGCCCACGTTCGAGCGCATCCCGGCACGCCCGGCGAATGTGGGGTGAATCGTCGGCGAAATCGGCACCCGTCGGCGGTCTCCGACGTCGGTTCCTGAGGCGCCCACACGCGAGCTGCCGCCATATGACGGTTGGGTGACGATACGCTCCTGACGGCCCATGCACCCGCTGTGGGCACGTCTTCCCATGATTCGCCTCGAGAACGTCACCAAGAGCTACTCGGCCGAGGTCACGGCCCTGCGCGACGTCAGCTTCGACGTCGCCAAGGGCGAGTTCGTGTTCCTCGTCGGCCCGTCCGGTTCCGGCAAGAGCACCTTGCTGCGCCTGCTCAACCGGCAGGAGCGCCCCGAACGGGGCGCCGTCTGGGTCGCCGGCCGCAACATCATCGACATGCCGCCGTCGCGTGTGCCGCACCTGCGGCGCAACATCGGCAACATCTTCCAGGACTACAAGCTGCTCTCGAACAAGACCGTGTTCGAGAACGTCGCGTTCGCCCAGGAAGTCATCGGCCGACCGAAGCACGTCATCCGGCAGCAGGTGCCGGCGGTGCTCGACCTCGTCGGCCTCGCCGGCAAGGAAGACCGTTTCCCGCACCAGCTCTCGGGTGGTGAGCAACAGCGCGTGTCGATCGCCCGGGCGTTCGTCAACCGACCGCTGATCCTGATCGCCGACGAGCCGACCGGCAACCTCGACCCCGGCACCGGCGAGGGCATCATGCGGCTGCTCGACCGGATCAACAAGACCGGCACGACGATCGCCATGGCCACCCACGACCAACGGATCGTGAACACGATGCGCAAGCGGGTCATCCAGCTCGACCGCGGCGTCGTCGTCCGCGACCAGGCCCGAGGGGTGTATCAGTAGATGTTCTCCCGATTGGGTTACACCTTCCGCGAGACGTACGCGAGCTTCCGCCGCAACGTCACGCTCACCGTCGCCGCCATCATCACCGCCGCGGTGTCACTGCTCATCTTCGGGCTGACGCTCCTCATCCAGCGCGGCTTCGACAACCTCCTCCAACGTTGGGAGGGCGGCGTCGAGATGATCGTGTTCGTCAACGCCGGTACCCAGCCCGACGGCTTGCAGTTCATCAGCGATGCACTGCAGGAGCAGGTCAACTCCGGCACGGTCCAGTCGTTCGAATACTGCGATGTGGCGTGCTCGCTGGCCGACGCCGATGTCGTGCTCGCGGGCGACCCGACGACGCGTGACCTCCTCGACGAGACGAACATCCCGACCCTGTTCAAGGTCGTGCCGTCCGAGTCGACCGACGTCACCTTCCTGCGCGGCCTGAAGGAGGCGTACCAGACGTTGCCGTCGGTGCACTCCGTCACCCTGGCCGAAGACCAGCTCGACCTGATCTCGAAGCTGCAGGGCTTCGTGAGTACCTACACCACCGGTCTGTGGATCGCGCTGATGGCGGCGTCGGGTCTGCTCATCTGGAACACGATCCGGACGGCGATGTTCGCCCGCCGACGTGAGATCGAGGTGATGAAACTCGTCGGCGCGACCGACTGGTTCATCCGAATACCGTTCATGCTCGAAGGCCTGATCCAGGGCGTGCTCGGCGCGTTCGCAGCGATCGGCGCGATGCTGTTCATCAACTGGCGATGGACCGAGGGCGTCAAGGACTTCCCCGACTCGTCGGGCATGACCGCGCTCGTCGTCGTCGACGGCTACCAATGGTGGGTCGCGCTCATCATCCTGGTGTTCGGTGCCCTCGTCGGCATGATCGGCTCCGGCATCGCCGCCAGCAGATTCTTGGACGTCTGAGGAACCGGGTCGGGTGATCTCCGGAAACGTCGACTCCGTCGCCGTTCCGTACGACACCCGACCGGACCGACCGCGAACGGGTCGGGTGTCGTAGGGGACGGGGAGGCGCAGCCGAGACGTTTCCGGAGATCACCCGACCCGTGGTCCGGCGGCGCCGGTGGCTACGGTCCCACCCGTGTCCGAGTACCAGCAGATTCTCTTCGACGTCGACGAGCACATCGCGACGATCACCCTCCACCGTCCCGACAAGCTGAACGCCTTCACGGGCACGATGATGAACGAGCTCATCGACGCGTTCGACCGCACCGATGCCGACGACGACGTCCGCGCCGTGATCATCACCGGTTCGGGTCGGGCGTTCTGCGCCGGTGCCGACCTGTCGTCCCGCGGTGACACCTTCGCCCGTGGCGGCTCCGACGTCCAGACCGACGCCGGTGTGCCGCGCGACGGCGGCGGTATGACCACCTTGCGGATCTTCGACTCGAAGAAGCCCGTCATCGGCGCCATCAACGGTGCAGCGGTCGGGGTCGGCGTCACGATGACGCTGCCGATGGACATCCGCATCGCGAGCAACGCCGCACGGTTCGGGTTCGTGTTCGCCCGGCGCGGCATCGTCCCCGAAGCCGCGTCGAGCTGGTTCCTGCCGCGACTCGTCGGCATCAGCCAGGCGCTCGAATGGTCGTACTCGGGTCGGGTCTTCGAGGCCGACGAAGCACTCGCCGGCGGATTGGTCCGCAGCCTCCACGCCCCCGACGACCTGCTGCCTGCAGCTCGTGCGATCGCCGCCGACATCGCGCAGCACTCGGCGCCGGTCTCGGTGACCCTGACCCGCCAGATGATGTGGCGGATGCTCGGTGCACCACACCCGATGCACGCCCACCGTGCCGACAGCCGCGCCATCCTCGAGCGCGGCCGGAGCGCCGACGCCAAGGAAGGTGTCGAGAGCTTCCTCGACAAGCGCGCCGCGGTGTACCCCGACAAGGTCAGCGACGGCGTGCCCGACGTGTTCCCGGGCTGGGTCGAGCCCGAGTTCGAGTAGTTCGTCAGGGCATCCTCAGGCGCCACCGAGCGTGTGCCGAACGGCACATGGGCACTCAGGAATGTCTCAAGAACTTGATGGTTGACTCCGATGAATGTTTCAACGGCGACCCACCAGGGAATCCAGTCGCCACACACACGGAGAACGAAGAAGATGACCACCCTGCTCAACGAACTGATCGAAACCGGCGATGTGATCGAGGTCAAGCTCGGCGACGACGTCGTGAGCGCCCTCGTGCTGCTCGCCACCGATGAATTCGTCATTCTCGACGCCTGCGACGGCTCGACCCCGTTCGTCGTCAAGCGCGACGAGCTGATCGAGTACCGCAAGTTCATCCCGGCCTGATCGGCCGAACGGCGACGCTTGGGTCGCCGAACAGACCTTCCCCCTAAGCTGGGCGCCGTGACCGACGAGGACACGGCGCCCTCCTTGTTTTCCCGGGCCGGCGGAGCCGAGTTCTTCGACCGGCTCGTCGCGGCGTTCTATCGAGGCGTCGCCGACGACGACGTGCTGGCCCCGCTGTACCCGGAGGCGCCCGATTTCGCGCCGGCCGAGCGACGACTGTCGCTGTTCCTCCAGCAGTACTGGGGCGGCCCGATGACGTACCTCGAAGAGCGTGGCCATCCGCGACTGCGTATGCGGCACTTCCCGTTCCACGTCGGACCGCTCGAACGCGATCACTGGCTCGTCCACATGGCGGCCGCCGTCGAGGAGACGTGCGCCGGGCTCGACGAGGGCGACGCGATCGCCGCCGAGCTGATGGGCTACTTCGTACCGGTCGCCGAACACATGCGCAACGACACCGGACTCCCGATCACCTCGGGCAACTACCCGAGGGGGAACGCATGAGCGCGATCCGGATCTCCGGACTCCGTAAGACGTACGGCGACAACGTCGCGGTTGACGACCTGTCGTTCGAAGTCGCCGAGGGTGAGGTGTACGGCCTGCTGGGCCACAACGGCGCGGGCAAGTCGACCACGATCGAGATCATGGAGGGCCACCGTGAGCGAACGGGTGGCGAGGTGTCGGTGCTGGGTCTCGACCCGGCCGACGGTGGGCGCGAACTGCGCGACCGCATCGGCATCGTGTTGCAGACGTCGGGGACCGACGTCGAGCTGACGGTACGCGAGACGATCGAGCTCTACGGCTCCGCCTATCGGCGGCGTCGCACCGTCGACGAGGTGGTCGATCTCGTCGGTCTCGAGGAGAAGGTCGACGCACGTGTCGCCTCGCTGTCCGGTGGTCAGAAGCGCCGACTCGATCTCGGTCTCGGCATCGTCGGCTATCCCGAGTTGCTCTTCCTCGACGAACCGACGACCGGGTTCGACCCGGCCGCACGGCGCCGGTCGTGGGAGATGATCCAGGGCCTGTGTTCGCTCGGCACGACGGTCGTGCTCACCACGCACTATCTCGACGAGGCCGAGCAACTGGCCGACCGGGTGGGCGTGATGGCTCGCGGCAAGATGGTCGCCGAAGGGACACCCGCCGAACTGATGTCGGCGTCACCGACAACGACCATCTCGTTCGAGCTGCCCCACGAGGTCGACCCCGACGCGTTGCTGGTGCCCGCCACGGCGACGTACGAGCAGTCGGGTGGCGCCACCACGTGTCTGATCGAGACGACCGAGCCGACCCGCGTCCTCGCCGAGGTGATGGGGGCCGCTTCGTCGCGCGGCTACGAACTGACCGGCATCTCGGTCCGCAGGCCGTCGCTCGAGGACGTCTTCCTCGGCCTGGCGGGCGAACGGCCCGAGGGCGAGGAGGCGTCCGCATGAGCTGGCCGTCGACGCTGTCGCTGCTCGCCCGACAGATCCGCTACCAGATGCTGGTCTTCTGGCGGACACCGGTCGCGCTGTTCTTCACGCTGGCATTGCCGCTGTTCATCCTGTTGCTGATGTCGGCACTGTTCGGCGACACGACCGTCACCGTGAACGGCAGCGAGTGGCCCGCCCGCCAGTTCTTCACGGGCGGTCTCGCTGCGTTCACCGCCGTGTCCGCCACGTACACCAACCTCGCGAACGTCGTCCCGATCCGTCGCGAGGAGGGGATCCTGAAGCGCTGGCGCAGCACCCCGCTGCCGACGCCGATCTACATCGGCGGGTTCGTCGGATCGGCGCTCGTGCTCGCATTCCTCGGCGCGGTGCTGATGATCGGCGTCGGTGTGGTGTTCTACGACCTGCAGGTCGAGGCGGCGAAGATGCCGGGGGCGATCCTGATGTTCGTCGTCGGCGTGTCGGCGTTCGCCGCGCTCGGCATGGCCGTCGCCGGCATGGTGCCGACGGCGAGTTCTGCCGCCGCCGTCGCGAACGCCACGATCCTGCCGCTCGCCTTCATCTCGAACGTGTTCATCGTCAGCGGTGACGACGCACCGGGCTGGATGACGACCGTCGGCAACCTGTTCCCGCTCCGCCCGTTCGTGCTCTCGATCCAGGATTCGTTCAACCCGTTCGTCGAGGCGCCGGCGATCGACTGGGCGCGCATCGGCTTCGTCGCACTGTGGGGGCTCGTCGGGCTCGCGCTCGCGGTGAAGTTCTTCAGCTGGGAACCGCACCCGAGCGGGACGACCACGCGTCGCCGCCGTCGCAGCGGCGACTGAGTCAGCTGCCGAGCGCGAAGCACGCCACGGCGGTCGCCGCGGCGGCGTTGAGGGAGTCGACCCCGCCCGCCATCGCGATGCGGACCGGCGTCGTCGCCGCCAGCACAGCCTCGCTGAGCCCGGCGCGTTCGGATCCGATGAGCACGGCGCGCCTGCCGGACGGGCGGATGTCGCGGAGGTCGATGGCGTCCGCCGCGGGCGTGAGGGCGTACAGGTCGAAGCCGTCGAGGTCACCGAGCGCGCCGAGGAGGTCGGTGGTGCGCGCATGGGGCAGGGAGAACACGGTGCCCATCGCGACGCGCAGTGCGCGGCGGGTGAGCGGATCGGCGCTCGTGTGGTCGAGCAGGAGGCCGTCCCACCCGAGACCGGCGGCGTTCCGGACGATGGCGCCGACGTTGGCGGGGTTGTCGACGCCCTCGACGATCACGAGACGCTCGCACCGCGTCGCCAACTCGCTCGGCGACGGCCGTGCGGGCCGGTGGAACAGGCAGACGATCGGGTGCGGCATGCCGAGACCGGTCACCATCTGCTGGACGGCCGCGCCGCCCAGGTAGACCTCGGCACCGGCCGCCGCGAGATCGGCGGTGACGTCGGGGACGCGCGCCGCGTCGGCGAGGACGGCGAACGGTCGGCACCCGGCGGCGAACGCCCGCTCGACGACCAGGTCACCCTCGGCCAAGAACAGCCCCGCACCCGCGTCGTCACGCTTGTCGGAGCGTGACGCCAGCCCGCGTTCGTTGAGCCGGAACACCGCCAACCGCGGATCGTCCGCGTCCTCGACGACGATCATCGCCCCACCGCGACGGAAGGGGTCGGATACGTTTCGTCGGGGCGGGGCCGGTCGTCGTCCATGTCAGCGACGAAACGTATCCGACCCCATTCGTCGGCTCATACCACCGTCTTGGTGAGGACCACGACGGCGCTGGCGGCGCAGACGACGAGGACGAACGGGCGGACCCGTTCCGGTGGCAGCTTGGCGATCGTGTACTTGCCGACGAGGAGGCCGGCGACGACGCTCGGGATGAGGAAGCACGCCAGCTGCACCTCGCGCCAACCGGTCACGCCGGCGATCACGAGGCTCGGCAGCGTGAAGCAGATCAGGCCGATCGTGTTGAAGATCGCCAGCGTCGCTCGCAGCACCTGCGGATCGGAGTGCTGGTACGTGATCGCCATCGGCGGACCGCCGACGCCGGCGACGGTGCCGGCGAACCCCGACCCCGTCCCCGCGATCAGCTGGTTCCGCAGCGTCGGACGGAAGTGGAGCCCGGTGGTCGACGCGACGACGGCGAGCAGCACCGCCAGCCCGATGACGATCGTGACGGCGTCCTCGCCCTGGGTCGCCACGAGCACGGCTCCGGCGATCGATCCGAGCAGGCGCGCCGGCACCGCCCGGTAGATCGTCCGGTCGATGAACTGGCGTTCGCGCCACGCCATCCCGATGACGAGCGGTGGGATCGACAGGGTGAGCGCGCCCGGGATGAACGCCGGGTCGATCAGGCTGAGCGTCGGCGCGGCCATCAGGCCGAGTCCGACGCCGATCGACGCCTGGGTCGCGGCGCCGATCAGGACGATGCCCATCGCCAGCGCCATCTGCCACCCCTCGATACCGAGGATCTGGGCCGCGAGCATCAGCGCCCTTTCAACCGGCGCGGTTCGGCACCGCCCGGGTCGTCGGGCCACTGGTGCTTCGGGTACCGCCCGGCGAGGTCTTTCTTGACGTCGGCCCACGAGCCGGTCCAGAACCCGGGGAGGTCGGCCGTCACCTGGATCGGCCGGTCGGCGGGCGACAGGAGGGTGAGCACGATCGGGCGACCGCCGGCGGTCGGGTGGTCGGTCGTGCCGAACAGGTCCTGCACACGGACGCTCGCCTCCGGTTGCTCGCCGGCGTAGTCGATCGGGACGGATCGACCGGTCGGCAGGTCGAGCTCGGGCGGTGCCAGGTCGTCGAGGTCGGCACCCTGCGGCCAGGGCAGCTGCGAACGCAGCACCATCGTGAGGTCGACACGCTCGAGGTCGCCGCGCCCGGTGGCGCCCGGGAGGTACGGCGCGAGCCAATCGTCGACGGTGTCGGTCAAGGCGTCGACGCTCCAGTCGGGCCACGGCTCGCCGACGGCACGATGGAGGAACTCGACCCGGCGTCGAAGTGAGATCGAGGCCTTCGACCATCCCAACACGGCGAGTCCGGTCACACGGACACGATCCATGAGCGCGGCGGTGGTCGCCTCGCTCGCCGCCGGCCGCCGGGACGTGGCACCCAGCTGCATCGAGCCGAGACGACGCTCGACCCGTTCGACGAGTTCGTCGCGGTCGGCGTCCCAGACGAGTTCGACCCGTTCGGTCACGTCGTCACCGAACGCCAGGGCGACATCGTCGGCGTCGAGTCCGGCGGCGAGTCGGATACGGGCACGGCTCCGCTTGCCGTCCAGGTCGGCGGCGACGACGAACGGTTCGTGGGCCAGCGGATCGTCGTCGGGCAGCCACGCACCGGATCCGTTGCGGAGCTGGAACTGCCCGGGCCGGCGTCGCATCGCGAGCCGGTCGGGGAATGCGTGCAGCAACGCCAACCCGGCGCGGTCGGGATCGATCAGGTCGGTGTCGAACTCGACCCGGAGACGTCGTGCCAGGTCGCGCGCCCGTCGGCGGACCACGTCGACCGCCCGACGGTCGGCGTGGTCGTGGCCGCCACGTCCGGCGATCAGTCGGAGTCGGAGACCCAGGTCGGCCGGCAGGTCGTCGGGTCGCCCGCGCAGGACGTCGCGCTCGTCGAGCAGGACGGCGAGGGCACACCCGAGCGGGGAGCGCTCGTCGACGAGCATGCGAGCCAGACGGGGGTGGACCGGGAGGCCGAGCATCGTCCTGCCGACATCGGTGAGACGTCCGTCCGTGTCGACGGCCTCCAGGTCGAGGAGCAACTCGTCGGCCGTGCGCATCGCCTGGCGCGGGGGCGGCGTCAGGAACGCAAGATCGGAGGCAGTGGTGCCCCAGGCGGCCAGTTCGAGTGCGAGCCCGGCGAGGTCGACCTCGGTGATCTCCGGGGCGCGGTGGGCCGGGCGGCTGCCGTGTTCGATCTTGCTCCAGAGCCGGTAGCACGCGCCGGGTTCGACACGCCCCGCACGTCCGGCGCGTTGTTCGGCGGAGGCCCGGCTCGTCGAGATCGTGGTGAGGCGGGTCATGCCTGTGCGGACGTCGAACCGCGGTGCCCGGGCGAGACCCGAATCGACCACGACACGGACGCCGTCGACGGTCAGGGAGGTCTCGGCGATGTCGGTCGACAGGACGACGCGTCGGCGTCCGGGCGGCGACGGTGCGAGTGCCAGGTCCTGTTCGGCGAGCGAGAGAGCTCCGGCAAGCGGGTACACGTCGACGTCGCGTCCGACCTGGTGTTCGAGTTGCTCCTGCGTGCGGCGGATCTCGCCGATGCCCGGCAGGAAGACGAGCACGTCGCCGGGCTCGTCGCGGAGGGCCTGCAGGACCGTGCGGACGACGGCCGGTTCGATGCGTTCCTTCCGGTCGCGCGGCGCCCAACGGAGGTCGACCGGGAACATCCGGCCCTCGCTCTCGATGAGCGGCGCGTCGTCGAGCGCGGCGACGAGCGCTGCCGTGTCGGGGGTCGCCGACATCGCCAGGATGCGCAGGTCGGGGCGGAGGGTGGCGCGAGCGTCGAGCGCGAACGCCAGCCCGACGTCGGTGGGCAGATTGCGTTCGTGGACCTCGTCGAACACGACGAGGCCGACGCCCGGGAGTTCGGGGTCGGATTGCAGGCGACGGGTGACGACCTCGATGCGGGTCGACGGGCCGATGTGACGTTCGTCGCGGGTCTGGTAGCCGACGACACCACCGACCTCGGTGCCGAGCAGATCGGCCATTCGCCGGGCGGCGGCACGCGTTGCCAGGCGTCTCGGTTCGAGCACGACGATCCGGCGGCCGTCGAGCCACGGTTCGTCGAGCAGCGCGAGCGGGACGAGGGTGGTCTTGCCGGCACCGGGCGGCGCGACGAGCACGGCGGTGCCGTGGTCGGCGAGTGCGGTGCGGAGTGCGGGGAAGGTCTCGACGACCGGCAGGTCGGGGAGCGGCCGGTCGGCCACGGGTCAGCCGGCGGCGGGCGACCCGGCGAAGGCGACGGGGTCGCCGGGAGCCGGGATCGTCGGGGGGCGCCAGCGGGTGGTGGCGCAGATGGCGTCGGCGACCTCGCTCCACTCGTCGGCGTTCCAGCCCTCGGCGACCGCTGCGACCTCACCGTCGACGCGCACGAACACGAATGCCGGCAGGGTCGAGACCTCAAGCGCCTTCACGAGGGTCCGGTCGGGGTCGGTGAAGACGAGGAAGCGGTCGGTGAGTGGTCCGAGGAACTTCTTGGTGTCGGTGTCGTCGGCCGTGACGACGAAGTTGACCCGGGCATGCGACCCGCGGAACTCCTCGAGGATGCGGACCGCCGTCTTCAGGATCCACGAGCTCTCGTTGGTGTACGGGTCGAGGACGACGCTCGCGAGGTGGAACGTCGTGAGCCAGTCGCCCAGCTCGCGGGCCTCGCCCCCGAGGGGGCGCAACATCAGATCGTCCGGCAGTTTGGTCGCCACGGCGTGCGATCCTACCGACCCTCGCCGCGCCCGACCGAATGCGTGAACAACTTGCAGGACAGTCCCGCACGTTGTTCACGGGTTCGCCGGGCGGGCGTAGGTTGGTGGGGTGCATCCGATCGAGCATCTGCGGTACGTGGCCCGGGCAGGCGGCGGCGACCCGTCGGGGCTCGCCCGCGAGGCGGCGATCGCGCTCGGCTCGCTGCGAGCCGACCCCGCCAACCTGGTGGTGGCGAGCCGCCGGATGATCGAACGTCACCCCGACGCCGGACCGATGTGGTGGCTCTGCGCCCACCTGCTCGTGTCCGACGATCCTGCCGTGCTGGCCTGGGATCTCGCCGACGTCCTCATGGACGATCCGGTGGGCGACGCGCTCGCGAACGCCGTGCCCGACGGTGCGACGGTGGTGACGGTCGGGTACCCCTCGCTGGTCGCCGACGCCCTGTGCACCCGGCCCGACGTGGCGGTCATGTGTGCCGACAGCGAATACCGTGCCGGCGACCTCGTCCGCCGGCTCGACCGGGCCGAGGTCGAGGCGACGCCGATCACCCACGACGAACTCGCGCCCGCGGTGTCGGCCGCCGACCTCGTGCTCGTCGAGGCGGCGGCCGCATGCGATCGCCGCGTGTTGGCGACCCGGGGGAGTCAGGTGCTCGCAGCGACCGCGCGTTCGGCCGGCACGCCCGTCTGGCTGGTCACCCCGACCGGCACGCGGCTGCCGCACGAGTACGTCGCCGAGGTCGCGAAGCGCGCGATCCCCGACGACGACGGGTGGAGAGCGTCGGTCGACGACCTCCCGGTCGAGCTCGTCGACGTCGTCGTGAACGCCGACGGCCGGTCGAACCAGGTCGCCGTGGCACTGCGGCCGGAGTGTCCGTTCGCACCCGAACTCCTGCGTACGGGCGTCGTCTGACGCTCACGGCGCCGGTGCCGCCGGTACCGTGGCGAGCATGACTCCCCGAATCGCGGCGCTCGTCGTCGCCGGTGCGCTCGTGCTCGCTGCCTGCGACGGCGGTTCCGACTCGGCCGCCACCACGACCACCGACGCGGCACCGGCCGAGACGACCACACCCACCGCCGCAGCGCCGACGACGGTCCCGCCGACCACCGACGGCACCGACGAGTTCGCCGAATGGTGCGCCGTCGCCGTCGAGGTCGACGCGTTGAGCGACGAGAGTGACGCCGTCGACTACACCGACCCGGTGGCCGTCGAGGAGTACCTCGACGAACTCGTACCGGCACTCGAATCGGCAGCCTCGCAGGCGCCCGACGAGATCGCCGAGGCCGTCGCGACCTCGGCCGACATCGCCGGTCAGCTGCGTGATGCCCTGGCCGACGCCGACTACGACATGCTGACCGCCGACCTGTCGCTGATCGACGAACTCGACGACGAACGCGACGCGGCCCAGGACGCCATCCGTGCCTTCAACGCCGAGCACTGCGGGATCGAGTTCGACGACGACGAGAGCGACGACGGCGACGACGACTTCAGCTTCAGCGACGGCTCGCTGCGCGACCAGTTCATCGGACAGCTGGTCGACTCCGGGTTCACGCTGCCGGAAGCAGCGTGCATCTTCGACGAGATGGACTTCTCGGCCGCCGACTCGTTCGACGATCCCGAGAC
>JAGQSS010000013.1:26626-27780 GCA_020439405.1 Ilumatobacter sp.
ATCCAGGTCGCGCCGACCGCCGACGTCGACGAAGACTTCGTCCTCGCCTCGATGCTCGACTGCGGTGTCACGATGGATCAGATCGCCAACCCCGACATCGCCGGGTCGGGAGAGTTGGCCGACCTGTACATCGATCAGTTCATGGCGATGGGCCTCGACGAGGACGACGCCCGTTGCCTCTACGACGAACTGCTCGTCGGCAACATCGAAGGGTTCAGCGCCGACGACGTGATCGTGGCGATGGAGACCTGCGACATCGACCCGACCTCACTCGGCTGAGCACACGACGGCGATGGGCCTCGACTACGACGCGATCCTGTTCGACGCCGGCGGCGTGCTGGTGTTGCCCGACCCGACGGTGCTCGGCCCGCTGCTCGCGCCCTACGGCGGCGATCCGTCGATCGAGCGCCACCGTCGCGCCCACTACGCCGCGATGGCGGCGAAGTCGCGCGAACTCGCCGACGAGACCGAGTGGGACGCCTACAACGTGACCTACGCGCGTTCGGTGGGGGTGGCGGACGACCTCGTGCACCACGCGGCGGTCGTGCTCGACCACACCCGCACGGCGCACCTCTGGCGCTGGCCGATCCCCGAGACGCTGGCGGCGCTGGCCGAACTCACGGCGCGAGGGGTGCCGATGGGCGTCGTCTCGAACGCCAGCGGACAGGTCGAAGCGGCGCTGGCGCTGGCCGAGATCTGCCAGGCGGGCGACGGACCGTGCACACCGATGCGCGTCGTGATCGACAGCCACGTGGTGGGCGTCGCCAAGCCCGATCCGCGCATCTTCGACTTCGCCCTGCCCCACTTCGCCGAGTTCGAACGCGAGCGCATCGTCTACGTCGGCGACTCGGTCGTGATGGACATCGGCGGCGCCTCGGCCGCCGGCCTCACCCCGGTCCTGATCGACCCCTACGACGACCACGCCGGCGCCGACTTCGCCCGGATCAAGAGCGTCGCCGACCTGCTGGAGTAGATGGGGTCAGGCACCTTCTGGCCGACCAGGTCGAGGTGACCAGGGCGTCGAACGCCAGAAGGTGCCTGACCCCATCTGGTTACGCGACCATGCGGCGGGCGATGACCTTGAGGCACAGGGTCTCGTCGGCGCCTTCGAAGATCGACAGCACTCGGGCGTCGACGAACAGGCGGCTCACCGA
>JAGQSS010000140.1:0-2564 GCA_020439405.1 Ilumatobacter sp.
TCGCGGCCTGGTCCGAGCCGGTGCGGCGAGGCGGCGGGCCGACGTACCGTGCCGACGGCCGGATCAGCTTCCCGGCCGCGGCCTGTTCGAGGGCGTGCGTCACCCAGCCAACGGTTCGGCTGACCGCGAACGTCGGGGTGAACATGCGACGTGGGAGCCCGACCGTCTCCATGATCACGCCCGCGTAGAACTCGACATTGCTCGGCAACGGCCGATCGGGCTTGAGCTCGGCCAGCGTCGTGAGGATCTCGGTCTCGATCGCCACCGCCCGCTCGACCAGTTCGCCACCCAGTCGACCGGCGACCTCGCGCAGCAGCGCCGAGCGAGGATCCGGGGCCCGGTACACCGCGTGCCCGAACCCCATGATGCGGCGCCCGGCGGCCACCTCGCCACGGACCCAGTCAGCGGCTCGTTCGGGCGTGCCGATCGCGTCGAGTGCGTCGAGTGCACGGCTCGGCGCACCCCCGTGGAGCGGACCGGCGAGGGCGCCGATCGCCGCGCAGACGACGTCGGCGATGTCGGCGCCGGTCGACGCGACCACGCGACCGGTGAACGTCGAGGCGTTGAAGCCGTGGTCGATCGTCAGCATGAGGTACTGCTCGAGTGCCCGTGCGTGCTCGGGTTCGGGCACGCGGTCGGTCACCTGGTGGAGATACGACGCGGCGTGCCCGAGCGCCGGATCCGGCTCGACGGGCTCGACGCCGTCGGTGAGTCGGTGGAGCGCACCCAGCACCGCAGGCACCGCCGCCACCAGATCGAGCGCCTGGCGCCGTCGCTCGTCGGCGGTGAGGTCGAGCATCGGGAGGAGTCCGAGCGGACCCGCCGATGCGGAGAGGGCGGTCCGGAGACCGGCGAGCGGGCTCCCACCGACCGACGCGATCGTCGGGAGGAGCGAGGCGAGCCCGACCGGCACGTGGCGACGGGCGGCCACGTCCGCTCGGAACGCCTCACGTTCGGCGACGTCGGGAAGCCGACCACGATCGAGGAGGAACCAGGCGTCCTCGAAGCCCGCGGTCCGCGCCAGTTCGGCGGCGTCGTACTCGCGGTAGTGGTAGAAGCCCTCGTCACCGAGCACGGTGCCGATCTCGGTCTCGGCCACCGCGACACCGTTGAGTCCTGCTGGTACGTCGATCAGATCCATGCACCGAGTGTCCGCCGGAATCCGCAGTTGATCAACGTTGATTCGATCAATGTTGACGCCGTCCACCTGCCTTGCCACGATGACCGTGATGACGACGATGATCGGCGCCACCGAGGCGGCGCACCTGCTCGGGGTCAGCAAGCCGACGCTCTACGCATACGTCAGCCGCGGACTCGTCGAACGCCACACCGCCATCGACGGCCGCACCTCGCTGTACCCACGCGACCAGATCGAGCGGCTGGCGTCCCGCGGCCGGACGAGGACACCGACCGAACGGCCGTCGATCGACGTCCAGATCACATCGGCGATCACGCGCCTCGACGACACCGAACTCCGGTACCGCGACCACGACGTGGCGGAGCTCGCCCGCTGGGCGTCGTTCGAACAGGTCGCCGAGCTGTTGTGGACGGGCGAGTTGCCGGGCGACCGCCCGCGTTGGTCGGTCGGGGCCGAGACGGTCCGGCGGTGCGATCGCGTGGCGAGCGCGGCCGACTTCGCCCCGGCCGTGGCCCGTCTCGGCGCCTGCGCACAGGCACTGTCGGGCGACGGGGCCGGCACCACGTCGTCATCCGGGGCCGACGCCGCCCGCACGCTGGCGACGATCGCCCCGTCGGTGCTCGGCGGTCCGCGTCGTGGCACGACGGCCGAGCGGGTGACGAAGGCGTTCGTCCGTCGACCGGCGCCGGAGCTGGTCGACGCCGTCGACCGAGCGCTCGTGTTGCTCGCCGACCACGAGCTGGCCACGAGCACGCTCGCGGTGCGGGTGGCGTGCTCTGTTCGTGCCGATCCGTTCGGTGCACTCGCCGCCGGACTCGCGGCGGTCGGCGGGCCGTTACACGGTGGTGCCAGCGCCGAGACGGTCGCCGTGATCGACCTCGCCGACGCCGAGGGCGCTCGCGTTGCCGTGGCGACGTATCTCGACCACGGCCGACGGCTGCCCGGTTTCGGCCATTCCGTATATCGACGCGGCGACCCGCGGGTCGCTCCGTTGCTCGACGCCGTCCGGGCGATACCCGGCTCCGACCGTACGAACGAGCTCGTCGACGGCGTGATCGGCGAGGCGGGTCGACGGATGGCGCACCTCCCGAACGTCGACCTGGCGCTCGGCGCACTGCTGCACGCCGGTGGGCTCCCTCCCGACGCACCGCTGTTCGCCGTCGCACGGCTCGCCGGATGGGGGGCTCACTTCGACGAGGAGTCGACCGAACGGCCGGTGCGGTTCCGCGGTCTCACGCGACTCCGGTGAGCCGTCACCCGGCGACGAGGGTCGACAGGCGCGACCTGCCCGACCGCTTGGCCTGGAGCATCGCACGGTCGGCGGCGTCGAGCGCGTCGACGTCGCAGCGGGGTGACAGCCCGACACTGACCGAGATCCGGTCGGGGCCGCCCTCGATGTCGAGCGGGGCGGCGACGGCCTCGACGA
>JAGQSS010000140.1:2573-3716 GCA_020439405.1 Ilumatobacter sp.
GGGGTGACAGCCCGACACTGACCGAAATCCGGTCGGGGCCGCCCTCGATGTCGAGCGGGGCGGCGACGGCCTCGACGATCCGCCAGCCGATCGACGTCGCGAGCGACTCGTCGGCACCGTCGAGCAGGATCACGAACTCGTCGCCGCCGAACCGCGTGACGACGTCGCCCTGCCGGCACGCCGCGACGATGCGGTTCGCGATCTCGACCAGGACGGCGTCGCCGATCTGGTGCCCGTACTGATCATTGACCGCCTTGAAGTGGTCGATGTCGACGAAGAGCACCGAGCCGGCGCGTTCCGATTCGCCGAGCGCCGCAGTCAGGGCACGGCTGTTGCCGAGCCCGGTGAGCGCATCGCTGGTCGCCTCGGAGCGGAGGTGGTCCTGCTCGGCCCACCGTTCGAACAACAGGCGCGTCGCCTTGACGAGACCCTGCGTCCGGACCTCCATGTTCCGCTTCACCACGTCGAGTGGGTACGACGGTGGCACCCGGCCGACGAGCAGCAGCACCGCCACCAGGCGGCCGTTCGCGTCGACGGGCGCGGCGATCGCGCGGCGCCATCCGCGCGACGCCATCGCGGCATGGGTCGCCGGCGGGAAGAAGGCCGGGTCGACCGCGGCGCACGCTCCCGCCCGGATGCCGTGCCACGGTCGCCATCCGTCGTCGACGTCGGCGAGTACCGCTGCGGCGAGGTCGGCTTCGTCGGGCCGGGAATGGACGACGCTCGGTCGGCCGCGCTCGGAGAAGTCGAGCATCAGCCACCGGCTCTCGTAGTCGGCGTTGTCGAGCTCGAGTTCCTCGCACAGCATCCGCTTGACCGTGGGTCGGTCGGCGCCGGCCATCTCGAGGTCGAGCGAGCGGGTCACCGAGGCGCTGAGCGCCACCGGCACGAGCACGACGACCCAGTAGCGGGTGTCGACATCGCCCGAACACCCGGTCGCGATGATGTCGATCAGGTGGGAGCGCCCGTCGTCGTCGAGGATGCTCACGCGGAACGGCACCGGCAGGGCGACCGTGTCGTCGGCCTCTCCGGCGTTCTCGATGAAGTAGGTGGCGAGTTCGTCGGCATCGTGCGGCGTCAGCCGCAGGAAGACGTTCGTCCCGACCGTCGCCGCCAGATCGATCCCGAGGAAGCCGCCGAACC
>JAGQSS010000140.1:4338-8685 GCA_020439405.1 Ilumatobacter sp.
CGCGCCGTCGGGCAACCCGAGGAACTCGACCTCGTCGACACCGACCACGGCACAGCTGTCGATCTGTTCCTGGCGGCGGAGCGGGCCGACCTCGGCCGGCGGCATCGACGAGATGCCGGCCTCACCGTCGGTGACGAGCACGTACGAGATCTCCTTGGCCTGCCGTGTCCAGCGGGCGACGGCAGCGGCGGCACCGTACTCCATGTCGTCGGGGTGGGCGACGACCGCGAGGCCGCGTCGCCAATCCTCCGGGAAGACCTCCAGCGGTGCCACCACGTCGTCCGACATGCAACCGAGCGTAGATCCGGGCGATCAGTGGTCGTGGCGATGGTGCAGGTCGGGAACGTGCGGATGCGCGTGGACGACCGGTTCGTGCACGTGCTCATGACGATGCCGCCCGGCGAACGCTCGGTCCGCCTCGTCGGCGTGGCCGTGATCGTGGTGGCCGTCGGTGTCATCACCGTGGTCGTGTTCGTGATCGTGCACCACGCCGTGATGGTGGTGTTCGTGTTCGTGATCGGATCGCACCGACACGGCCACGCCGATGGCGGCGAACACGACGGCGGTCACCTGCGCCGCCGTCACGACGTCGTCGAACACCGTCCATGCCACGAACGCTCCGATGAACGGCGCCGTGGCGAACACGACCTGGGCGCGGGCGGCGCCGAGATCGCGGGCGCCGGTCACCCAGAGGGTGATCGACCAGCCGTAGCCGGCCGCGCCGACCGCCAGCGCGGCGACCGTCTCGACGGCACCCAGTTGCCACCCCGCCGTGAGGAGGCCCAGTGCGAGGTTGGCACCGCCGGCGATCGCCCCCTTGAGTGCCACGACCTGCTGCGGCGACAACTGCTCGACGGCCGCCGTCACGCAGTTGTCGAACCCCCAACACACGCACGCCGCCACGACGAACACGGCGCCGACGTCGAGACCGGCTCCGGGTTGCCACGTGAGGACCCCACCGGCGGCAGTGATGAGGAGCGCGCTGATGGCGACGCGTCGGCCGATGTGCTCGTGGAAGAAGAGCGCCGCGATAGCCACCGTCGCCACCAACTCCGTGTTGAGCAGGATCGACGCCGTCGCCGGATCGGTGCGGGCCAGACCCGCCATCAACAGGACGGGCCCGATCGCACCGCCGGCCACGACGGCCGACATCGCCGGTCGCCACTCCATCGCGAGCGCACGGCGCGTCGGCGGGCGGCGGATCACCGCGGGCAGCACCCAGAGCCCGGCGCCGAGGTAGAGCAACCCGGCGAGCGTGAAGGCGGAGGTCTCGCCGGCGAGCTGCGCGGCCGCAGGCGCGGTCGCACCGAAGAGGACGGCCGCCCAGAGGCAACGGGTGAGGCCGATCCGCGACATCGGTCCAGCGTGCCGTCCGAGTCAGACCGGGTCGCGTTCGTCGCCGAGGTATTCGCCCTCGGGCCCGACGTGGGTGTCGGCGTCGTCGGCGTCGGCGTCTGCGTCGTCGGTGTCGGTATCGTTCGCATCGATGTCGTCCGCCGGTTCGGTGTCGTCGTCGGCGGGCCCGTCCGGGGTCGGCAGGGTGTCGGGCCACTTCTGCCCGCGGGTGAAGAACAGCCACAGGGCCCCGGCGACGACCGCCGCGAGGGCGACCCACTGGTTGAACCGCAGACCGGCGATCTCGTCGGCCGGGTCGATCCGCAGTCCTTCGATCCAGAACCGGCCGGTGCCGTACCCCATCAGGTACACGGCCATCAGCCGGCCGGGGGCGAGGCGGAACTTGCGATCGATCCAGACGAGGAGGCCGGCGAGGGCGAAGTTCCACAACGATTCGTAGAGGAACGTGGGGTGGAACGTCGTGCCGGACTCGTAGCCGGCCGGCAAGTGGTCGTCGTCGATCTCGAGCGCCCACGGCAGATCGGTCGCACGACCGTACAGCTCCTGGTTGAACCAGTTGCCCCATCGCCCGATCGCCTGGGCGAGCGCGATGGCGGGGGCGGCGCACGTGAGCATGACGAGGGGGGCGATGCCTCGCCGCTTGGCCTGCCACATGCCGACGAACACACCGAACAGCAAGCCGCCGGGTATGCCGAGGCCGCCCTCCCAGATCTTCGGGATGGCGCCGAGGTTGTCGTCGAAGCGCTCCCAGTCGGTGGCGACGTGATAGAGCCGGGCGCCGATGATGCCGGCACCGACGCCCCAGATGGCGATCGAGCTGACGTCATCGGTGGTGCCGGCGCCCTTCCGTTCGAGCATCCGCCCGGCGAGCCAGACGGCAGCGATCACGCCGAGCGCGATCATCAGGCCGTAGGCGCGGAGTTCGAGCGGCCCGATCGAGATCGAACCGGACGACGGGCTCGGGATCGAGGAGATCACGGCAGCGACGTTCACGGGGCGACCTTTCGGACGAAGTCGACGGCACCCTGTTCGACGACGCCACGGTCGAAGTCGCGGGTCGCGACGTGGAAGCTGCGCTCGAGGAAGGTTCGCTCGACCGGACCGCCCCACGTCGCGGCGAGGTGGTCGCCGTCGGCCGGATCGACGACATGGTCGACCCGTGACGAGAACAGGCGGAGCGGGATCGTGAGCTCGCCGAACCGGTCGGTGATCGGCGCGACGCCGTCGACGACGAACGAGCGGATCGGGGCCAGTGGGGTGCCTTCGTAGGTCACGTCGTGCGAGTCGGGGTCGGCGATGTCGGACGGGCCGCCCGGCGCCACGGCGAAGCCGTCCTCGAGCAGGTCGTCGATCATGGCGATCTCGTCGTCGGTGCGCGGACGCGTCACCGGGTTGATGCAGACGATCCCGAGGGGTACGTCGCCGCCGAGCGCCGACGCCAGCGCCAACGTGGCCCCCATGCTCTGGCCGACGAGCACGACGTGGTCGACGCGGCCGGCGAGACGGGCCCGGGCGGCGGCGACCTCGGCCGACCAATCGGCCCAGGTGGTCGCCACCATGTCGTCGACGGTCGTGCCGTGGCCGGGCAGGCGCGGGACCTCGACGTCGAACGATGCGGCGGACAAGGCGTCGGCGACACCACGGACCGAGAACGGGCTTCCGGTGAAGCCGTGGATCACGACCGCGCCCACCGACGAACCGCACGCATGCGAGATCGGCTCACAGCCGGGGAGCACCGTGGGTGTCGCCGTCACCCGGACGTTTCTACCAGCGGCGTGCGGCGTTCCCGCCCGGTCCGACTTGACCCACGGGTCAGGAGACGGCTGAACTGGCCCGATGGGAGGCGGTCCGACGATCTCGACCGGCGATCGGTCAGCGGGCGATCGCCGTCTCACCGAGCAGGGCCGCGAACGCAAGCAACAGCTCGTCGACGCCGCGATGCGCCTGTTCGCCGAACGCGGCTACGCAGCGACCCGCATCAGCGACATCTGCGCCGAGGCCGGGGTCGCGAAGGGCCTGTTCTACTGGTACTTCCCGACCAAGGTCGACCTGTTCGACGAGCTGGTGCGCACGATGCGCCAGCGGCTCCGTCGGGCTCAGGCCGACGCCATGGCGGCGCAGACGTCGGCGCTCGACAAGATCCGAGTCGGCACCGAGGCGAGCGTGGTGTTCATCGCCGAACACGCGCACTACTTCGCACTCGTCGAGGTCGAACGCGCCGATCCGGCCGTCGCGGACACGCTGCGCGGCACCAACCGCGTGTACCTCGACGACGTGATCGGGTTGATCCGCACCGCTCAAGACGACGGCGAGGTCGCCGACGGCGACCCGCGCCTGTTGGCGCTCGGCGTGCTCGGGGCGGTGTCGTCGTTCGGGAGCGCGTTCCGGAACGGTCAGATCGGGCTCGACGCCGACGAACTGGCCGCCTTCGTCGGCCGCTGGGTCGACGGCGCGCTGCGCGGCTGACGCCGGCGGGCGCCGCTACTTGAGTAGCTCGCCGAGTTCGGGGTCGCGGGCCGACAGGACCGACACGAAGGCGTCGACGACGTCGGGGTCGAACTGGCCGTTGCGGCCCGAGACGACGAACCGCGCCGCCTCTTCCTTCGCCCACGCCCGCTTGTAGGGGCGCTTGCTGCAGAGCGCGTCGTACACGTCGGCGACGGCGACGATGCGTCCGCTCAGGGCGATCGACTGGTGGTTGAGCCCCAGCGGGTAGCCGCTGCCGTCCCACCACTCGTGGTGCGACTGGGCGATCTCGGCGGCCATCTGGAACAGCGGCGCCGAGTTGCCCGAGAGAATGCGGTGCCCCATGCTCGTGTGCGACTTCATCATCTCGTACTCCTCGACGGTCAGCGGACCGGTCTTGAAGAGCACGGAGTCGGGGACGGCGACCTTGCCGATGTCGTGCAGCCGTGCGGCGAGACGCATCAGCTCGCACCACTCGGGCGACTTGCCGAGCGCGTGGCCGATCTCGGCGGCGAGGTCGCCGAC
>JAGQSS010000141.1 GCA_020439405.1 Ilumatobacter sp.
CGCCACGTATCTCCAGGCCTACGGCGATCTGATGGTCGAGACGAACCAGTGGGACCCGGCCGTGCTCGCCGCCTTCCGCGCCGACGAGGTGGTGCAAGGCGTCGGCGGCGCGATCGACGTCGTCGCATCGACCGAGCAGCTCGAACACATCGCCGGCCTCCTGCCCGACGAGTGGTTGGCCCCGGCTGCGACCGGCACCGCGCAACAGTGTGCCGCCGCCGTGCGCGGCCAACTCGACCTCGGCGCCGACGCGGTGATCATGCACGGAGCCAGCCCGGCCGAACTCGAGCCGATCGTCGAGGCGTACGGTACGACGTGAGCGACCGTCCGGTCCTGCGCGTCGGGTGCCCGATGTGGGCGCACCAGCCGTGGGTCGGTCGGTTCCTCTCCCCCGGCAACAAGGGCAACGAACTCGCCGAGTACGCCGGCTGGTGCAACGCCGTCGAAGGCAACACCACGTTCTACGCCGTCCCGTCGGCCTCGACGATCGACAAGTGGGCGGCGCAGGCTCCGGACGACTTCCGGTTCGCGTTCAAGGTCCCGCGTACCGTCACCCACGACCTGCGCCTCCGAGCCGGCGCCCACGCCGCGCTCGCCGAGTTCCTCGACCGGATCGCACCGCTCGACGAGCGGATCGGGCCCGTCCAGCTCCAGATGCCGCCGTCGTTCGGCCCGAACGACCTCCGGGCGCTCGCCGAGTTCGTGTCACGGCTCCCCGACCGGGCGCGCTGGGTGATCGAGCTGCGCCATCCGCAGTTCTTCGACGGCGGCGCCGCCCACCGCGCCGTCGACGCCGTCCTGCGGGATGCGCCGGGCGGACCGATCGGGCGGGTCGTGCTCGACACCCGGCCGCTGTACGCCGAATCGCCACGCTCCGACGCGTCGGTCGACGAGCGACGGACCAAACCGAGGCTTCCCGTCGTCACCGACCTGATGGGTGACGAGCCGATCGTCAGGGTGATCGGCGCCGATCCGTCCGACCGGTCGCTGGCCGGTCTCACCGCCTGGGTGCCCCACATCGTCGGGTGGCTGCAGGAGGGGCGCCGGCCGAACGTGTTCGTCCACCAACCCGAGAACGTCGACTCGCCCGACCTGGCACGGCGACTCCACGCCGCGGTCCGCGAGCTCGTGCCCGATCTGAGGCCGCTCCCCGATCCGTTGCCCGTCGCGCCTCGCGGCGAGACGACCGGTCAGTCGAGCCTGTTCTAGATGTACGTGCCGGGACGGTCGCTCTGGGGCGGCAGCGGCTGGCCCGGACGACCCGGTTGGCCCGGCTGGGCCACCTGACCGCCGGGTCCGATCTGGCGCATCTGTTCGAGCTGCTGGCGGGCCGCCATCTGCTGGGCGACGAGTGACGCCTGGATGCCGTGGAACAGTCCCTCGAGCCAGCCGACCAGCTGGGCCTTCGCGATCCGGAGTTCGGCCTCGGTCGGCACCGTGTCGTGGTCGAACGGCAGCGCCAGCATCCGCAACTCCTCCTGGAGCTCGGGTGACAGGGCCTCGCTCAGCTCGACGACGGACCGTTCGTAGATCTCGGCCAGCCGTTCGCGGCTCGGCTCGTCGAGCTGCATGTCGCGGACCTCGTCGAGCAGCTGCTTCACCATCGACCCGATGCGCATCACCTTCGCCGGTTCGGTGATCGCCGGCGACTCGTCGCCGTCACCATCACCACCGCCATCACCGGTACCGTCCCCGTCGACGCCGACCAACTCGCCGCGCTCGACGCCGTCGCCGTTCTGGTCGTCGGTCGGTGCGTCGGTCGCGTGCAGGTCGTCGTTGGTCTCGGTCATCGAATCAGCTCCTGGTGGGTCGAACCGTGTGCGTCACTCGGCCATTCCCGCGACGAGCGGGACGTACACCTCGGCCGCCGTCATCGAACCGTGTCGACACATCAGCTCGAAGGGGCCCGAGTCGAGCGGGTCGTAGTAGCTGACGAGTTGATGGGCGACCACCGCCACGTCGCCGAGCCGGTTCGCGACGGGCGTCGGCACGTTCGGTCCGAACCAGCACTCGTCGATCATCTGCTCCTTGGTCAGGACCCAACCGGTGTCGGAGAACTCGGCCGCCGCCGCGTCGAACAGGTCGTCGACACCGCCCCGGTACGCGTGGAGCCACCGGAACCGGCCCTCGCCCGACTGGAGCGCGACGTGCTCGAGCAACCCGTGCGACGGATAGACGATGTTCGGGCCGATCTCGACCTGGCCGTGGTCGGCGGTGATCAACAGCGCAGCACCTGACGGCAACCGCTCGAGGATGTCGCCGACCAGCCGGTCGGCGGCGCGCAGCTCGGCGTCGTAGAAGTCGCCGAAACCGCGCTCGTGGGCGATCTTGTCGACACCGCCGTAGTAGGCGTACACGAGCCGCTCACCGTCGTCGAGGAGATGGCGGATCTCGATCGGCATCGACGACGGCGCACGCCAGCCGACGGGTTGGCTGCCCCGCAGATGTGCCGCGGAGAACGCCGAACCCACCAGCTCCATCGGGGTGACGACCGGGGTGGGCTCACCCAGGAACGCCGGGTACGACTGCACCCGCTCCGGCGGCTGGGACCGACGGCGGTCTTCCCCGTCGACCGCCCAACGCAGCACGTTCATCACCTCGCCGCCGAGCACGATCCGGTACCCGATCAGGCCGTGTTCGCCCGGCGTGAGCCCGGTGGCGATCGACGACAGCGCGGTCGCGGTCGTGGTCGGGGCGACTGTGGTGATCGGGCCACCGGTGAGGCCGGCGATCGTCGGTGCGATGTCGGTGCGCTCCTGGAGTTGGTCCCACCCCAACCCGTCGAGCACGAGCACGACGACCTGGTCGGCGTGCCGCACGGGTTCGGGGAACCAGTCGGGCAGCGAGTCGGACCACGACCCGGGGCCGAGCAACGCGGGGATCACGCCGCGCACGTTGGCGCCGCCGTAGTCGGGAATGATCGGGAGCGGGGTCTCGGGGGTCACGCACCACGTAGTCCACCACCTCGCGGCACCGATCGCCAACCGAAGCACCCGGAACACCCGCTCCGCCGAGGTCGTCGGGCCGAGCGCTACCCTGTGCGCCGTGCGTGTGTCGACCCGTGGGGACTATGCCTGTCGTGCCTTGCTGTCGCTCGCGCTCCACGACGAGGCGGGTCCGACGTCGGTCCGCGACATCGCCGAACGCACCGGACTCCCCCAGCCCTACCTCGAACAGATCCTGCTCGCCCTGAAGGGCGCCGGACTGGTGCGCTCGAAGCGCGGCGTCGGCGGCGGCTACGTGCTCGCTCGCGACGCCGAGGAGATCCTGCTGTCCGAGATCGTGTCGGCGGTCGACGGCCCGATCACCCTCGGCGATTTCGGGCAGCCGCACCAGGACGGCGCCTGCGACCACGAGGGACAGTGCGTCCTGCTGGCGATCTGGAACGAGGCCGGCGAGGTCATGCGCCGTCATCTCGAGGGGTACACGCTGGCGTCGATCGCCACGATCAGCCGTGGCGAGGCACCCTGGCCCTCGCCCACCACCTGATCGCGTCCGGCTCAGTCGTCGACGGTCGGGTGCAGCCCGTCGAGTCGTGCCTGGAGGTCGGCGGCGAGCGGGCTCTCGAAGCGCACCATCTCACCCGTGCCCGGGTGTTCGAAGGCGAGCTGCGCGGCGTGCAGGAACGGCCGCTCGACGCCGAGCTTCGGGCGTCGCTGTCCGTACACCGGGTCGCCGACCAATGGATGGTTGATCGAGCTGAGGTGAACGCGGATCTGATGGGTGCGGCCCGTCTCGAGTTCGCATTCGAGCAATGCCAGCTCGGCCGGACGGTCGTACGTCTCGAGCACCCGGTACTCGGTGCGGGCCCATCGCCCGTCGGCCACGACGGCCATCTTCAGCGGGTCGCGCTTCGATCGACCGATCGGCGCGTCGATGATGCCGTGGGGTGCGTCCGGGTGGCCCCACACGAGCGCCAGGTAGACCCGTGTGGCCGAGTGGTCGGCGAACTGGTCGATGAGTGCGGCTGCGGCGTCGTCGGTGCGGGCGACGACCAGCAGCCCCGAGCTCCCCGCGTCGAGGCGATGCACGATGCCCGGCCGGATCGGGTCGTCGCCGACCCCGACGAGTTCGGGGAACCGCGCCAGCAACCCGTTCACGAGGGTGCCGTCGGCGTTGCCGGCACCGGGGTGCACGACCAGACCGGCGGGCTTGTCGACCACGATCACGTCGTCGTCGACGTGGATGATGCCGAACTCGACGGAGGGGTCGGGCCCCGGCGGCTGGTCGCCCTCGACGGCGTCGGGGTCGACCGAGACCTCCTGTCCCTCCTCGAGGCGGACCTTGCCGCTCGTCGCCGGTTCGCCGTCGACGGTGACGCCGCCGGCCTCGACGACCGCGGTGGCGACCGACCGGCTGACGTCGAGCATGAACGCCACGATGCGGTCGACGCGCTCACCCGCCAGCGCGGCCGGGACGGTCTCGGTGATCATGCGTCCGCCGACTCCACGTCGTCGTCGTCGTTGTCGTCGGCACCGTCGTCGGCGCCGTCGGCCGCGGCGGCGAGTTCGGCCTGTCGGGCCGACCACCAGGACACGATGATCAACAGGATGCCGCCGATCGTGATGCCCATGTCGGCGACGTTGAAGATCGGGAACCACTGGAAGTCGATGAAGTCGACGACGGACCCACGCATCCAGCCCGGCGCGCGGAACAGCCGGTCGATCACGTTGCCGATGGCCCCGCCGACGATGAGGCCGACGGCGACATCGGCGAGCGGATTGTCCTCTCGCCGCAGACTGATCACCAGGACGACGATGACGACGAGCGCGACGACACCGATGATCGGTCCGAGCCCCTCGCCCTGGCTGAACGCCATCCCGTTGTTGAACGACAAGTTGAACCGCAGGGTCCAGAACAGGTCGATGTCGCGGTCGTCGAGGGTGTTCAGTGCCCACCACTTGGTGAGCTGATCGAGGACGACGACCGCCAGAGCGATCGGAGCCCAGCGCCGCGCGGAGCTGGGCAGGAGACTCATCGTCGGCCGATCCCGCCGACCTTCTCCTCGACGAGCACGCTCGACCACGGGATCGCCTCGAGGCGCTCGCGCGGGATCGGCTTGCCGGACACGATCGAGTAACCGTACGTGCCCTGCATGATGCGGTCGAGCGCGGCGTCGATCTCCTCGACGGCTTCGCGGGCCTGTGCGCTCAGGGCGAGATCGCGTTCGCGTTCGACGACCATCGTGTCGCCCTCGCCGCCTTCGTCGTCGAACTGGACATCGCCCATCTCGGCTTCTTCGACCAGCTGGTGGGCCTCGTCCTCGAGGCGCTTCACCTGGCCGGTGAGCGAGACCCGCTCCTCCTGGAGCAAGTCGTACATTTCCTTCACGAACGACAGGTCGAAGTCCTTCGTGTATCCGAATCCGTCTTTGTTGAAGCGGGGCTTCGGCAAATCCTGCACTGCAGAGGCCTCCTCGGCTGCCTTCTTGGCGCCAGTGGTCGTGGGGGTGGATGTGGTCGTCGACGTCTTCTTCGGCGTCTTCTTCGAGGTCGACGCGGGTTTCGTCACTGCCTTGGCCGGAGCTGGCTTCTTGGCCGCGGGCTTCTTGGCGGCCGACTTCTTGGCCGGCGCTGCCTTCTTGGCCGGTGCCTGCTTCGCTGCGGGCTTCTTGGCGGCCGACTTCTTGGCGGGCGCTGCCTTCTTGGCCGGTGCCTGCTTCGCCGCGGGCTTCTTGGCGGCCGGCTTCTTGGCCGGTGCCTTCTTCTTCGCGGCCGCCTTCGTGGCGGGCTTCTTCTTCGCGGCCATCCGGCTCACCTCCGGGCAGATCTGGACGCCGGACTCTACCGTCTCGCGGGCCCGAAATCGTTCATCTTCCTCCGATCAGGCGCGTCAGTTCGGCCGCCAGATCGTCCTCGTCGAGCCCGTCGATCTCGAAGTGCTTGGTGCGCGACGCCGCCCCGACGACGAGTCGGACGTCGCGACGCCGCACCCCGAACGTCGTCGCCAGCACACGGACGCACTCGTCGTTGGCGGCCCCGTCGACCGGCGGCGCCGCCACGGCGAGACGTGGGTGGTCGCCGAACCATCCGGTGAACCCGCTCCGGCGGGCACCGGGCTGGACGCGGACGGTCAGGCGCGCCATGTCGGGGTCAGCTGTCGGCGCGGGCGACCGTGATCGAGGGTTCGCCGACGGTCGCCGACGACTCGACCGTGAGGGTCTCGGACATGACGAGTTCGCGATGGGTCTCGAACGCCTCGACCTCGTCGGCCGATCCGACGACGGTGAGCACGATCCGGTCGCTGATGTCGAGGTCGGCGTCGCGGCGTGCCTGCTGGACCTTGCGGACGAGGTCGCGGGCGACGCCCTCGCGCTCGAGCTCCGGCGTGACCTCGGTGTCGAGCACCACGAGCCCGTCGGTCGACTTCAGGGTGGCGACGGCGCCGTCGCCCGACGACACGAGTCGGAAGTCGAACTCGCCCGGGGCCAACTCGATCCCGCCGACGACCGCGTGATCGCCCTCGATCCGCCAGTCGCCGGCCTTGTGGGCCTTGATCACCTGCTGGGTCTGCCCGCCGAGCCGTGGGCCCAACGCCTTCGGGTTCAGGACGAGCTCCTTCGAGCCGTAGGTGTCGACGTCGGTCGTGAGCTCGACCTCCTTGACGTTCAGCTCGTCGCGCAGGATCGCCAGGTGCGGTCGCACCAGCTCGGCGTCGGGCGTGGCGACGACCGCCTTCGCGAGGGGCAGGCGGACACGGAGCCCCTCGGCCTTGCGGAGCGACAGCAGGGTCGAGCAGGCGTCGCGCACCTGCGCCATGCCGGCGTGGAGGTCGTCGTCGTGCGGGAAGCGATCGGCCGACGGCCAGTCGGTCAGGTGCACGCTCTGTTCGCCGCCGGTCAGACCCTCGTACACGTGCTCGGTCACCATCGGCAACAGTGGCGCGGCGACCTGGCACAGGGTGACGAGCGCCGTGTGCAGGGTGTCGACGGCGTCCTGTTCGCCGGCCCAGAACCGGTCACGGCTCCGGCGGATGTACCAGTTGGTGAGCGTGTCGAGGAAGGTCAGCACCTGCTCACAGGCGCCGAACAGGTCGTAGTGCTCCATCCGTTCGGTGGAGGCATCGACCAGCTCCCGGAGCTCACCGAGGAGGTAGCGGTCGAGCACGTCGGTCTGGTCGGTCCGGAAGGTTCCGACGACACCTTCGGCGTTCGCGTACAGCGTGAGGAAGTAGTAGGCGTTCCAGAACGGCAGCACGACGTGGCGGACGGTGTCACGCATGCCCTCCTCGGTCACCGAGAAGTCGGCACCGCGCAGGATCGGCGACGACAGCAGGTACCACCGCATCGCGTCGGCCCCGTAGACGTCGAACATCTCGTTCGGGTCGGGGTAGTTCTTGAGCGACTTCGACATCTTGCGGCCGTCGTCACCGAGGACGATGCCGTGGCTGACGCACGTGCTGAAGGCGGGCCGGTCGAACAGGGCCGTCGCGAGGACGTGCAGGGTGTAGAACCAGCCGCGGGTCTGACCGATGTACTCGACGATGAAATCGCCGGGATAGTGGTGCTCGAACCAGTCGGCGTTCTCGAACGGGTAGTGCACCTGGGCGAACGGCATCGAGCCCGACTCGAACCAGCAGTCGAGGACCTCCGGGACGCGCCGCATCATCGACCGACCGGTGGGGTCGTCGGGATTGGGGCGCACGAGTTCGTCGATCGACGGACGGTGCAGGTCGGTGACCTCGACGGCGAAGTCGGCCTCGAGTTCGGCGATCGAGCCGTAGACGTCGATGCGCGGGTATTCGGGGTCGTCGCTCTTCCACACCGGGATCGGCGAGCCCCAGAACCGGTTGCGGGAGATGTTCCAGTCGCGTGCGTTCTCGAGCCACTTCCCGAACTGACCGTCCTTGATGTGCTCGGGCACCCACGTGATCTGCTGGTTCAGTTCGACCATCCGGTCCTTGAACTTCGTCACCTCGATGAACCACGACGACACGGCGCGCTGGATCAGCGGGCTGTCGCAGCGCCAACAATGCGGGTACGGGTGGTCGTACGTCTCGTGGCGGAGCAGGAGGCCGGCCGACTTGAGGTCGGCGATGATCGTCTTGTTCGCCTCGAAGACGTGAACGCCCTCGTAGGTCGGGACGTCGGCGGTGAACTTGCCACCCTGGTCGACCGGGTTGACGACCTCGATCCCGGCGGCGTCGGTGACGACCTTGTCGTCCTCACCGAAGGCCGGGGCGATGTGGACGACGCCGGTGCCGTCGTCGGTGGTGACGTAGTCGGCCGCCAGTACCTGATGGGCGTGCTCGCGCCCGACGAAGAAGTCGAACGGCGGGTGGTAGCGCGTCCCGATCAGGTCGGCACCGGCGTGGCGCGACACCACCGTCGGTTCCTCACCCAGCTCGCGCGCATACGCGGCGACGCGCGCCTCGGCGAGCAGGAAGCGTTCGCCCGGGTGCTCGCCGGACTCGACGACGACGTACTCGACGTCGGGGTGGACGGCAGCGGCCAGGTT
>JAGQSS010000142.1 GCA_020439405.1 Ilumatobacter sp.
CAGGTGAAACCATGTAGCTGCCCGACGACGAGATCGATCAACGCTACCTCGACGCGATCGCCGACGCCGACCAGTATCCCTACTGGTACGACGGCGCCGACGAACCCGACAGCAACCCGACGCTCGTCCGCACCGAGAACTGCGACCTGTGCATCGTCGGCGGCGGATACACGGGCCTCTGGACGGCGATCATCGCCAAAGAGCGCGACCCGTCGCGCGACGTCGTGCTCATCGAGGCCGGCATCGTGGGTGGTGCCGCGAGTGGCCGCAACGGCGGGTTCATGGACGCGTCGCTCACCCACGGCGTCGGCAACGCGATGGCGCGCTGGCCCGACGAGGTCGAGATCCTCGAAGAGCTCGGTTGGCGCAACCTGAACGACATCGAGTCGACGATCCAGAAGTACGGGATCGACTGCGACTACGAACGCACGGGCGTGATCGAGGTCGCGAACACGACCCACCCACCGTCGTACCTCGACGAGGTGCGCGCCGAGTACCGGCTCCTCACCGAGTGGGGGTACGACGTCGAGTGGCTCGACGCCGAGGCGATGCAAGCGCAGGTGCACTCACCGATCTACACGGGTGGTCTGTGGAGCAAGACGACGAGTGCGATCGTCGACCCGGCCAAGCTCGTCTGGGGGCTCAAGACGACCGCCGAGCGTCTCGGTGTCCGTATCTACGAGGACACGAAGGCGACCGATCTCAAGCGCGACGGCATCGGTGTGATGGTGACGACCCCGCTCGGCGCGATCCGCGCGGGCAAGGTCGCCCTCGCCACCAACGCCTTCAAGCCACTGTTGCGCCGACTCGGCACGTACATCGCGCCCGTCTACGACTACTGCATGGTGACCGAGCCGCTCACCGACGAGCAGTTGGCGTCGATCGGCTGGGAGAACCGGCAGGGCCTGTCCGACCTCGCGAACCAGTTCCACTACTACCGACTGACCGCCGACAACCGGATCCTGTGGGGTGGCTACGACGCCATCTACTACTGGGGCGGCAAGGTGTCGGCCGAGCTCGAGAGCCGACCGGAGACGTGGGCCAAGCTGAGCCAGCACTTCTTCGAGACGTTCCCCCAGCTGGCGGGCGTCCGGTTCAGCCACGTGTGGGGCGGGGTCATCGACACGTCGAGTCGCTTCACGGTGTTCTGGGGACGTGCGATGGGCGGCCGGGTGTCGTACGCGCTCGGCTACACCGGGCTGGGCGTGGCGGCGTCGCGGTTCGGGGCATCGGTCATGCTCGACCTGTTGCACGGACGCAACTCGATCGCGACCCGCACCCAGTTCGTGCAGAGTCGCCCGCTCCCCTTCCCACCCGAACCGTTCCGGTTCGTCGGCATCCAGGCCACCCGCTGGTCGATGGACCGCGAAGACAAGACCGGCAAACGCAACCTCTGGCTCAAGGGCCTCGACCGCATGGGCCTCGGCTTCGACTCGTAAGGGGTCGGATACGTTTCGTCGCAGGGCGCGGAAGGGGTCAGGCACCTTCTGGCATGCAAGGTCGCTGGCATCGCAGCGAACCTGCCAGAAGGTGCCTGACCCCTTCCGTCCGGTAGGTTCACGAAGATGACTCCGGGGGACGTTTCCGCAGCGTTGACGGCGCACGGGTACCTGCCGAACGACGGGCTGACGACGTCGGTGTTCCTGGCGATGCAGCTCCGCCGGCCACTCCTCCTCGAGGGCGAGGCCGGCGTCGGCAAGACCGAACTCGCCAAGGTGCTCAGTGCCTGGACCGGCGGTGAGCTGATCCGCCTCCAGTGCTACGAGGGCATCGACGCCGCCCAGGCCGTCTACGACTGGGACTACGCCCGTCAGCTCCTCCACCTGCGCGCCGCCGAGGCGACCGGCGAGACGGCCGGCCGCTCGTCCGACGCCGTGGAGGCCGAGCTGTACCAGGAGCGCTTCCTGATCAAGCGCGCCCTCCTCCGCGCGATCGGCCACGGCGACGGCCCCCCGCCCGTGCTCCTGATCGACGAGGTCGACCGCGCCGACGACGAGTTCGAGGCGTACCTCCTCGAGGTGCTCTCCGACTACCAGATCACCGTGCCGGAGATCGGCGTGTTCCGCGCCGCGACGCCGCCGGTCGTGATCCTCACCAGCAACCGCACGCGCGACGTCCACGACGCCCTCAAGCGTCGCTGCCTCTACCACTGGGTCGAGCACCCCGACTTCGAACGCGAGGTGGCGATCGTGCGGTTGCGGGTTCCCGAGTGCTCCGACGAGTTGGCACGCCAGGTCGCCGCGGCGGTCGAGGCGATGCGCGACCTGAACCTGTACAAGCCGCCGGGCGTCGCCGAGACGATCGACTGGGCGACGGCGCTCGGCAAGCTCGGGGTCAGTCGACTCGACCAGCACAGCGTCGAGACGACGCTCGGCACGGTCCTGAAGTACCGCGAAGATCACGACCGGGTCCGCAAGGGCGGCACCCAGCTGCTCCTCGAACAGGCGCTGGCGCGCCGCTGACGGGGCGAGCGATGTCCGCCGCCACTCGTGACGCCGGCGAGATCGCCGTCGCGTTCACGCGGGTCCTGCGCGGCGCAGGGGTCCAGGTCCCGACCAGCTCCACGATCTCGTTCGGCGAGGCCCTCGCGACGCTCGGCGTCGACGACCGCGACCACACCTACTGGGCGGGTCGGGCGACGCTCCTCCGCCGCCCGGAGGACATCGAGCTGTACGACCGGGCGTTCGCCGTGTTCTGGGAGCACGCCGCCGCCAACACGGTGTTCGAGCTCACCGAGGAGGAAGAACTCCAACTCGTCGTCGACAGCGACGACGAGGACGACGGCGACGACGGTCCCGACGATGCCGAGGCGTCCGATTCGCCGACCATCGAGTTGCGGTTCTCCGCCACCGAGATCCTGCGACGGAAGGACTTCGCCGACTATTCCGCGACCGAACTCGAACAGGCACAGCAGCTGATGTCACGGCTGCGTCTGGCCGGGTCGCCACGCCGGTCGCTGCGACTCACACGGACCGATCGACGGACGACCCGACCCGACCTCCGACGAACCGTGCGGGCGGCCATGCGAGCGCACGGCGAGCCGATGCGCCGCCACTACCTCGAGCCGAGCACCCGGCCGCGCCGGCTCGTCCTGCTCCTCGACGTGAGCGGATCGATGGAACCGTACGCCCGAGCGCTCATCCGGTTCGTCCACGCCGCGGTGGCCGGACGGCAGAAGGTCGAGGCGTTCGCCCTCGGCACCCGCTTGACGCGAATCACCCGCGAGCTCACCTCCCGCGACCCCGACGAGGCGGTGCGGCGCGCCGCGATCGCCGTCGCCGACTACGGCGGCGGCACCCGGCTCGGCGACGGCCTACGGCTGTTCAACGACGAGTGGGGCCAACGCGGCATGGCCCGTGGCGCGATCGTCGTCGTGCTGTCCGATGGCTGGGATCGCGGCGATCCGGAGGTCCTGGCCGAGCAGATGCAACGCCTGCACCGGATCACCCACAAGCTGATCTGGGTGAACCCACTGAAGGTGACGCCTGGCTACGCACCGCTCGCGCGTGGCATGGCGGCCGCTCTCCCCCACGTCGACGAATTCGTCGAGGGGCACTCGATCGACGCGATCGAGCAGCTCGCCAGCGTCATCGCCGCACCGTGACCGTCGTCCGACCCTGGTGTCTCGTCCGGCCCCACGGCACACTGGTGCCATGAAGGACTTGCTGGACGACATCGACCGCTGGCGGGCCGACCACAAGCGCGTCGCGCTGGCACGCGTGGTCGACATCGAGGGCTCCGGCCCACGCGATCCGGGCGCGGCGATGGCCGTCAACGAGGTCGGCGAGGTCGTCGGCAGCGTCAGCGGTGGCTGTGTCGAGGGCGCCGTGGTGACCGAGGCGCTGTCGATCCTGCAGGGCGCACGCGAGCCCGGCGTGATCACGTTCGGCTACAGCGACGACGAGGCGTTCGCCGTCGGCCTCACGTGTGGCGGCACGATCCGGCTGTTCATCGAGGAACTCGACTGGTGAGCGTCTACGACGAACTGTCGGCGGCGATCCGCGCCCAGGACCCGGTCGCGCTCGTCACGGTCGTCGAAGGCCCGAACGTCGGATCGAAGCTGCTCGTCCGGCCCGGCCACGATCCGCTGGGCGGACTCGGCCACCCCGAACTCGACCGTGTCGCCCACCGCGACGCCCTGGCGGAACTCGAGGCGGGTCGGTCGGGGGTGCGCCACTACGGGCCGTCCGGTGAGACGACACCCGAAGATCTCGTCGACACACCGCTCGTGCGGGTGTTCGTCGAGAGCTGGGCACCGCCGCCCCAGATGTGGATCTTCGGCGCCGTCGACTTCACGGCGGCGCTCGCGAAGGTCGCCAAGGTGCTCGGTTACCGCGTCACGGTCTGCGACGCGCGGGAGATCTTCGCGACCCGCCGTCGGTTCCCGATGGCCGACGAGGTGCGGGTCACCTGGCCCGGCCCGATGTTCGACGAGCGTGGTGACGAGCTCGGTCCACGCGACGCCGTGTGCATCCTCACCCACGACCCGAAGTTCGACGTCCCGGCGGTGCAGGGCGCGCTGGCGACGTCGGTCGGCTACATCGGGGTGATGGGCAGCCGGACGACGCACGAGAAGCGTCTCGAGCGGCTGGCCGAGGCGGGCACCGACGATCCGGCCGAACTCGACCGGCTGATGTCGCCGGTCGGTCTCGACCTGGGTGCACGCACACCCGAGGAGACGGCGATCTCGATCTGCGCCGAGATCATCGCCCGCCGCACCGGCCGGGTCACCCCGTCCTTGCGAGACGGCACCGGCCCCATCCACCAGTAACCACTGGTCGGTTCATGTCAGACATCAACCGACCACCCTGGTCCTCTGGCCCTATCGTCCTGGTCGGTTGATGTCTGACATGAACCGACCATTCGTGCCGAGGGGTGTCAGTCGTCGCCGACGGTCATGGAGTCGCCCCAGCGGCTGGTGCGGCTGGCGACGTTGGTGACCTCGACAGTGCTGCCGGTGTACGGGCTGTGCACCATCATGCCTTCGCCGACGTAGATCGAGATGTGGCCGGGGTAGTACAGCAGGTCGCCGGGTTCGGCGTCGGCCTCGTCGATGCGCTCGGCGGCCGAGATCTGGTCGCCGCTGACGCGGGGCAGCTCGATGCCGGCCTGGGCGAAGGCCCAGATCGTCAGACCCGAGCAGTCGAATCCGACGCCGGGCTTGCTGGTGATCGAGCGGTACGGCACGCCGAGCTGGGTCAGGGCCGACAGCATCGCCACCTGCTTGGGCTCGTCGGCGGCGGTCCACTCGTCGAGCAGTTCGTCACCGGAGATGCCGAGATCGGCCGCGAGCAGGTCGGCGGTCGTCTCACGGGCCCGGAGGAACCGGACGTAGTGGAGCGGCCGATTCGACGCCTGCCAGGTGTCGAGGGCGTCGAGGGCTCGTTCGGCCTGGGTGGCCACGGCGTCCGAATCGGTGCGGACCGATGCGCCGGCGGGGTTTGAGCTCGCCAGCAGCGTGGTACCGGCAACCCCCGTGGCGATTGCCAGGGCTGCGGTCACACGGGCCGCGGCGGAGCGGCGGGGGGTGTGTTGTGAAGTCATGAGGAAAGGCGGGAGCTTTCTGTTGCGGCGGGTCCCAACAACCCGACGTCATGTCGACGGACGACGTTATCGTCACGCGTCCGTAACATACAACTCGTTCTGTTCGTGGTCTCGTCATCTCTTCGACATCTTTCGGCCCGAACTGAAACAATTGGGGACCAACCGACCGCCCGTCCGCGAGACTGTCCGACCATGTCGACACCCACGATCGCGGTGCTCCTGGCCGCCGGTGCCGGCACCCGATTCGACGGTGACGGCCACAAGCTCGACGCCGAGCTCGACGGGCTCCCGATCGCCGATCACGCCGTTCGCGCCGCCGTCGAGGCCGACATCGGGCCCGTCGTGGTCGTCGCCGGCGCCAACGCCCCGGCGCTCGCGTCACTGGCGTCCGAGCTCGCCGTCGGCACCGTGACGGTCGTCGACAATCCCCGCTGGGCCGACGGGATGAGTACCTCGCTCGCCGTCGGCGTCAGCACCGCCCGCGCCCGAGGCGCCCACGCGGTCGTCGTCGGCCTCGCCGATCAGCCGTTCGTCACACCCGAGACGTGGCGCGCCGTCGCCGCCTCGACCTGGCCGATCGCCGCAGCCGAGTACGACGGCCGGCTCCGCAACCCGGTTCGGCTCCACCACTCGGTCTGGCCATTGCTCCCCGACGCCGGCGACCACGGTGCGCGACACCTGCTCAGGTTGCGGCCCGAACTCGTCGAACGGGTACCCTCCCAGGGGTCGCCCGCCGACATCGACACCCTGGAGGACCTCCGCTCATGGCAGAACAGATCGTCAACGAATTCACGGTGAACCGGCCGATCGACGAGGCGTGGCCCATCATCTGCGATCTCGAGCGGATCGCTCCGTGCATGCCGGGCGCCCAGCTCGACGAGATCGAGGGTGAGATCCACCGTGGTCGCGTCAAGGTGAAGCTCGGCCCGATCGCCGCCCAGTTCAAGGGCGAGGCCCGGATGATCGAGCGCGACGACGAGGCGCACACCGCCAAGCTGCACGCCAAGGGCCGCGACACGGGCGGACGCGGCAACGCCGAGGCCGACATCTCCGCGATCGCCGAGGCCCTGTCACCGACGAGCACGAAGTGCACGGTGACCGCCGACCTCAACATCAGCGGCAAGGTGGCCCAGTTCGGCCGCAGCACGATGAAGGACGTCAGCAAGAAGCTGATGGACCAGTTCGCCAACAACCTCAACGAGATGCTCGACGACCAGGGCAGCGCCGAACCGGCCGCCGCACCCGCCGAGTCCGCGGCAGACGACACCGACGCCGCCGCGCCGGTCGAAACGGCCGCCGCACCCGCAGAGGAGGCGCCGAAGGTCCGCAAGATCGACGGTCCTGCCGCCGAGCCGGTCGACCTCGCCGACATGGCCGGCCCCGCCGTCGCCAAGCGGGTCGTCCCCGTCGTCGTCGCCCTGCTGCTGCTCTTCCTGCTCCTGCGCCGTCGCGGTTCCTGACACCGAGACGGTCCGTCGATGGCGTCCGACGACGAACGCGTCCGCGAACTGCTGGGCCGCGAACCCCGCGGCGACTACGAGATCGTCGTCCGCGATCGCGACGGCGATCCGGTCGTCCTCCGCAACGCTCCCCTGCTGCACGACGGCACGCCGATGCCGACGCGCTACTGGCTGATCGGGCCTGCCGAGATCCGGCGGGTCGGTCATCTCGAATCGGAAGGGGGCGTCGATCGCGCCGAGGCCGAGCTCGACCCCGCCGAGGTGCAGGCCGCCCACGACCGGTACGCCGCCGAACGCGACGCCCTGCTCCCGGCCGACCACGACGGTCCACGTCCCACCGGCGGCGTCGGAGGGACGCGCGTCGGACTCAAGTGTCTCCACGCCCACTGGGCATGGCATCTCGCCGGTGGCGACGATCCGGTCGGGTGCTGGATCGAGCGGGAGCTGGCGGTGCGCGAGCGAGCCACGCTGGTCGTCACCGACGATGCGCTCGTAGTGACGTGGGACGACCGACGCTGGACCTTCCCGGTCGGCGTCGACCATCTGCGGCAACGGTGGCTCGACGACGGCGACCCCCCGAAACCGGCCGCGCTGACGAACGCGCTCGGCGACGTGGCCGACCACGTCGACGACGTCGTGCGCGACCGAGCCGACGCCGAACTGCTCGACACGATGGCAGTCGTCGGCGTCGGGATCCGGGCGATCGCCCAACTCGAATCGGGGCTCGACGAGCCGCCGATGCCCTACCGACTCGACCGCGACACCGCCGAGGAGATCTTCCGGCTGGCGGCGACCGAACCACGCGCCGATCGGGCACACAATCCCGGACTACCGTCTGGCGACGTGGACACCGTCCTCGCCTCGCTCTGCGCCGTCGTCAGCGTGATGCGCCGACTCGGCCTCGACGCGGTCGACCTGTCGGGCGACGCCGGGTGAGCATCGTGCGCCACCCCTCGTCGTTGTTCCGGCGGCAGCCCTCACCTCGCCTGTACGGCAAGCGGGTCATGCTGCGCCCGCTGGCAGCCTCCGACTTCGGCGAATGGCACGAGGTCCGGACCCGCAACGAACACTGGCTCGTGCCGTGGGAGCCGAAGCGCCCGGCGTCGTCGGCCGACCCCACCCGCGACCGCTCGGCGTTCGAACACCGCTGTTCGGCCCGCGAGCGCGAACGCCAGGCCGATCACGCCTATCCGTTCGGCGTGTTCGTCGATCAGCGGTTCGCCGGCGAGGTCAACATCAACAACGTCACCCGCGGCGCGCTCCAGAGCGCGACGATCGGGTACTGGATCGACGAGGCCCGCGCCGGCCGGAGCTACATCGCCGAGGGCGTCGTCGTGGTCGCCCGGTACGCGTTCGAGGAACTCCACCTCCATCGTCTCGAGATCTGCATCGTGCCGCGCAACACCAACAGCCGACGCGTGATGGAGAAGCTCGCCATCCGCGAGGAGG
>JAGQSS010000143.1 GCA_020439405.1 Ilumatobacter sp.
CGATCCGCACGCTGGTCGACGGTGAGGTCGTCGCCGAGACCGAGCGCCGGGTCGCCAAGGGCAACAACGATGTCCGATGGGCGATCGACATCGCCGATCCGGCGCTGTGGTGGCCACGGGCGCTCGGCGATCAGCCGCTGACGACGGTCGCAGTCGAGATCCTCGTCGACGGCGAACACAGCGATCGACGCGAGCGCCGTACCGGGCTCCGCCACGTCGCCTGGAACGACTGGTCGTGCTTCGTCAACGGAGAGCGGCTGTTCCTGAAGGGCGCCAACCTGTTGCCGACGCGGTCGGCACTCGCCGAGGCGATGCCCGACGAGATGCGCCGCGACGTCGAATCGGCGGCGGACGCCGGACTCGACGCGCTCCGCGTCCACGGACACATCGCACCGCGCCCGATCTACGACACGGCCGACGAGCTGGGGGTGCTGCTCCTGCAGGACTTCCCGCTGCAGTGGGGCTACGCACGCTCGGTCCGCAACCAGGCGGTACTCCAGGCCGAGGCGGCGGTCGACTCGATCGGCCACCATCCCTCGATCGTCCAGTGGAACGCCCACAACGACCCGGTCGCGGCGGGTGTCGGCATGGACGGCGACTCGACCCGCACTCGGATCCGGTACGCGTTGGCGCAGCAGCTGCCGTCCTGGAACAAGTCGGTGCTCGACCGGTGGGTGAAGCGCACGATCGAACAGGCCGATCCGACGCGTCTCGTCGTACCGCACTCCGGGGTGCTGCCACACCTGCCGCTGCTCGACGGCACCGACAGCCACTTCTACTTCGGCTGGTATCACGGCGACGTGCGCGACGTCGACCGGCTCGCGCGAACGATCCCTCGAGTCGTTCGGTTCATGTCGGAGTTCGGCGCACAGGCCGTCCCCGACGCGGCCGACTTCATCGACGTCGCCGACTGGCCCGACCTCGACTGGGAGCGGCTCGCTCGACACCACGGTCTCCAGAAGTGGGTGTTCGACGAGCGCGTGCCCCCGGCCGACTTCGCCACGTTCGGCGCCTGGCGTCTCGCGACGCAGCGGTACCAGGCCGAGCTGCTGCGACACCACATCGAACTGCTCCGTCGCCTCAAGTACCAACCGGCCGGCGGCTTCTGCATGTTCGCCTGGAACGATCCCGCGCCGGTCGTGTCGTGGAGCGTGCTCGACCACGAGCGCCGCCCGAAGCTCGGCTACGAGGCGGTGCGCGCGGCGTGTGCGCCGATCGTCGTGGTGGCCGATCGCCCGCCGTCGATCGTGACGCCGGGCGAGCGGATGTCGCTCGACATCCACGTGGTGAACGACCGTCGCGAGCCGATCACCGACGCGGTCGTCGACGTCACGGCGTCGTGGCCGGGCGGGCGACGCCGCTGGCGTTTCGGCGGCGACATCGGCGCCGACGACGTCGACAAGGTCGGCACCGTCGACCTCGACGTCCCCGACACCCTCGGCGCCCTGACCTTCGACCTCCACCTGACGTCCGCCACCACCGACCTCGCAACCAACCACTACCGCACCGCCATCACCACCCCATAGACCAGATGGGGTCAGGCACCTTCTGGCCACCAACATCGAACCAGCAGAGACCGCAACGCCAGAAGGTGCCTGACCCCATCTGGCAAACCGGCGACATCGATTCCCCGGTGGCCATCTACTGTCTCGCCGTGGGATCGATCCGGGTCGACGCTGTCGGGTGGCACTTGCCGAGTGGTGAGGAGCTCTTCCGCGACGTCTCGTTCTCGGTCGGCGCCGGTGAACGCGTCGCGCTGATCGGCGCGAACGGCGTCGGCAAGACCTCGCTGCTCCGCATCGTCATCGGCGACTCGAAACCGTCCGAGGGACGGGTCTCGATCGACGGTCGCCTCGGTGTGATGCGTCAGCTCGTGGGCATGGGCGACGCCAGCGACGGCGCCGCGACCGACGTCCGCGGCCTCCTCCTGTCGATCGCCCCCGACCGGATCCGCGCCGCCGCCGATCGTCTGGCGCGGGCCGAGGCGAAACTCGCGGACGACCCGATGCCGTACGCGGACGCGCTCGCTGCGTGGGGCGACGTGGGTGGCTACGACGTCGAAGTTGCGTGGGACGAGGCCTGCGGACGCACGCTCGGGGTCGACTTCCGCGACGTCGCCGATCGACCACTGCGGACCCTGAGCGGCGGCGAGCAGAAGCGTCTCGCCCTCGAATACCTCCTCCGCAGCGAGAACGACCTGTTGGTCCTCGACGAGCCCGACAACTTCCTCGACGTGCCGGCGAAGCGCTGGCTCGAACGCGAACTGAACGCGACGAAGAAGGCAGTGCTGTTCGTCAGCCACGACCGCGAACTCCTCGCTGCCAGCGCGTCGAAGATCGTCACCATCGAGGTGTCGGGATCGTGGACGCACGGCGGCGGCTTCGACGGCTACGCCGATGCCAAGCAGGCGCACGACGATCAGCGGGCACACGACGCGGCCATGTTCGACCGCGAACGTGAACGGCTCGAGGAACTCGTCGCCGAGATGCGGCGACGGGCGAAGATCAGCGAGGTCTTCGCGCCGCGCCTGAAGGCTGCCGAGTCACGACTGCGACAATTCCTCGAGAGCAACGAGCGCCCTCCCGACGTTCGCGAGCAGCAGATCGACGTCCGGCTCCGCGGTGCGCGAACCGGCAAACGGGCGGTCGTGATGGAGCGTCTCGAGCTGCAGGGACTGACCGATCCGTTCGACGCCGAGCTCTGGTACGGCGAACGGATCGCCGTCCTCGGTGCCAACGGCGCAGGCAAGAGCCACTTCCTCCGTCTCCTCGCGGGCGGTGACGTCGCACACTCGGGTGCGTGGCGGCTCGGCGCGAACGTCGTGCCCGGTCTGTTCCACCAGACGCACGAACACCCGGAGTGGGTCGGCCGTTCCCCGGTCGAGATCCTCCACGATCACGACGTGGTGCTCGGCCCGGCGATGGGCATGCTGCGGCGCTACGAGATCCACGGATGCGCGCACCAGCCGTTCGAGACGATGTCGGGTGGCCAACAGGCCCGCTTCCAGATCCTCCTCCTCGAGATCTCCGGCGCGACCCTGCTGCTGCTCGACGAGCCGACCGACAACCTCGACCTCGTCTCGGCCGAAGCGCTCGAGCACGGCCTCGAACGCTTCGACGGCACCGTCATCGCCGTCACCCACGACCGCTGGTTCCTCCGCGGCTTCGACCGCTACCTCGTCTTCGAACCCGACTGCACGGTCACCGACCACCACACCCTCCCCGACGCCTGGCACTGACCAGAAGGGGTCAGGCACCTTCTGGCGTTCGGCCGGAAGCTCGCTTCGACCAGCCGGGCCAGAAGGTGCCTGACCCCTTCTGGTCCGCAACGCTGTGACACCCCTTTGCGCAGGATGGGTGCCATGCCGAGACGAGCGAGAACCGACTACCCGGGAGCGATTCACCACGTGATGAATCGGGGCATCGACCACCAAGCAGTGTTCTTGACCGACGGTGATCGGCTCGACTTCGGACGACAGATGGCGGCCGTCCACGAGCGGTTCGAAGTCGACTTTCTCGCCTATTGCCTCATGGGGAACCACTACCACCTGCTCGTACGTTCGAACGCCGGCCGGCTCTCGGAGGCGATGCGTCACCTGTCGACGACGTACGTGCGGCACCTCAACGACCGGGTCGGACGCGACGGACCACTGTTCCGCGGCAGATACCGCTCCAAGATCGTCGCCTCCGACGCCTACCTCTCGTGGGTCACGCGGTACATCCATCGCAACCCACTCCCCATCGTCGATGGCGAGCCGCTCGATCGGTACCGGTGGTCGAGCTATCCCGCGTACCTCGGACGACGCCCCCGACCGCTGTTCCTCGATCCTGAGCCGGTGCTCACGATGTTCCACCACGATGCCGTCGAGTTCGAAGAGTTCACCACCGGTGACACGGTCGAGATCAGCGACTGGCGACTCGACGACCTCCGTGACGTGGTCGACCTCGCCATCGTCGAGGACGAACGGGCCTTCGATGCCGAGGCACACCACGGCCAGTTGGCGCGCACGATCGTCACCCTCGTTGCCGACCTCCTGCCGCTCCCGGCGTTCGATCCTGCAGGGTGCGCCGTTGCAGCCGGCACCTCACGCTCCGCTTGGGAGCGAGCGGTGCGACGGGCCACGTCTCGCGCATCCGATCCGGAGGTGATTCGGATCGTGGCGCGGGTCCTCGCCCATCTCGATGCCGGCGGTCAGATGGGGTCAGGCACCTTCTGGCGTTCGGCCGGAAGCGCGCTCCGACCAGCCGGCCAGAAGGTGCCTGACCCCATCTGACCGGAACCACCTGAACGGTTAGGTGCGGCTGAGCTTCTTGCGGTTCTTGAACTTGGACTTGAGGTAGTCGGCGTTCATGACGGCGATGACGTCGATCGAGATCGACTTCGGGCAGGCCGCCTCGCACTCACCGTGGTTGGTGCACGAACCGAAGTACTCGTCCATGGTCTCGACCATCGCCTCGACGCGCTGGTAGCGCTCGGCCTGCCCCTGCGGGAGCAGGTTGAGGTGCGTCACCTTGGCGCCGGTGAACAGGTTCGCCGCACCGTTCGGGCAGGCAGCGACGCAAGCGCCGCAGCCGATGCACTCGGCGGCGTCCATCGCAGCGTCGGCGACCGGCTTCGGGATCGGGATCAGGTTGGCGTCGGGTGCGCCGCCCGTCTCGGCCGAGATGAAGCCACCCGACTCGACGATGCGGTCGAGAGGTGCCCGGTCGACCATCAGGTCCTTGATGATCGGGAACGCACTCGCCCGCCACGGCTCGACGGTGATGGTGTCGCCGGAGGAGAACTTGCGCATGTGCAGCTGGCAGGTCGCCGTGCCCTTCTCGGGGCCGTGCGCCTTGCCGTCGATCATCAGCGAGCACGTGCCGCAGATGCCCTCGCGGCAGTCGTGGTCGAACACGATCGCTTCCTTGCCGGCCTCGATCAGCTGCTCGTTGAGGATGTCGAGCATCTCGAGGAACGACGCCTCTTCGCTGATCTCCTCGATGACGTGGTGCTCGAACTGGCCCGGCGTGTCGGGGCCACCCTGACGCCAGATCTTCAGGGTGATGTAGGTCAGCTTGTCGCTCACTTGTAGCTCCTCGTCTGGAACTGGATCTCCTCGTACTCGAGCTGCTCTCGATGCTCGACCGGGGCCATCGGGTCGCCGGACCACTCCCAGGCGGTCACGTGGGCGAAGTTCTCGTCGTCGCGGAGGGCCTCACCCTCCTCGGTCTGGTGTTCGGCTCGGAAGTGGCCACCGCACGACTCCTCGCGGACGAGGGCGTCACGGCACATCAACATGCCGAGCTCGAAGAAGTCGTCGACTCGACCGGCCTTCTCGAGCGTCTGGTTCAGGCTGTCGCCGGTGCCGGTGACCCGCAGGTCCTTCTGGAACTCGTCGTACAGCGCCGGGATCTCCGACAACGCCTTCTCGAGGCCCTGCGCGGTGCGCTCCATGCCGCAGTAGTCCCAGATGATCTTGCCGAGTTCACGGTGGAAGTAGTCGGGCGAGCGGGTGCCGCCGATCGACAGGAACTGACGGAACCGGTCGGAGGCCTGCTGCTCGGCAGCCTTGAACGCCTCGTGGTCGGTGCCCGGGATCGGCTTGTTGAGCCAGTCGGCGAGGTAGTTCGAGATCGTGTAGGGCAGCACGAAGTAGCCGTCGGACAGACCCTGCATCAGCGCCGATGCACCGAGGCGGTTCGCGCCGTGGTCGGAGAAGTTGGCCTCGCCGGCGCAGTACAGACCGGGCACGGTGGTCATCAACTCGTAGTCGACCCACAGGCCGCCCATCGTGTAGTGCGAGGCGGGGTAGATGCGCATCGGCACCTCGTACGGGTTCTCGCCCGTGATCCGCTCGTACATGTCGAACAGGTTGCCGTAGCGCTCCTTGACCGTCTGCTGGCCGAGCCGGTTGATGGCGTCGGCGAAGTCGAGGTACACGCCGTTCTTGAGCGGCCCGACACCCTGACCGTTGTCGACCGCGCGCTTGGCGGCACGCGACGCGATGTCGCGGGGCGCCAGGTTGCCGAAGCTCGGGTAGATCCGTTCGAGGTAGTAGTCGCGCTCGTCTTCGGGGATGTCGGCCGCGGCACGGGTGTCGTCGGGGTTCTTCGGGACCCAGACGCGGCCGTCGTTGCGCAGCGACTCGGACATGAGCGTGAGCTTCGACTGGAAGTCGTCGGCCTGCGGGATGCAGGTCGGGTGGATCTGGGTGTAACACGGGTTCGCGAACGCCGCGCCCTTGCGGTGGGCACGCCACGCCGCGGTGACGTTGCACGCCATCGCGTTGGTGGAGAGGAAGAACGCGTTGCCGTAGCCGCCGGTGGCGAGCACGACGGCGTGCGCCGAGTGCGAGCTGATCTCACCGGTCATCAGGTCGCGGACGACGATGCCGGCGGCGCGGCCGTCGACGACGACGATGTCGACGAGTTCCATGCGGTTGTACAGCTTGACGCCACCCATGCCGATCTGGCGGGCGAGCTGCTGGTAGGCACCGAGCAGGAGCTGCTGGCCGGTCTGGCCCCGGGCGTAGAACGTGCGGCTGACCTGGGCGCCACCGAACGATCGGTTGTCGAGGAGTCCGCCGTACTCGCGGGCGAACGGCACACCCTGGGCCACCATCTGGTCGATGATGTTGACCGACACCTGGGCGAGACGGTGGACGTTGGCCTCACGGGCCCGGAAGTCGCCGCCTTTCACCGTGTCGTAGAACAGGCGGTACACCGAGTCGCCGTCGCCCTTGTAGTTCTTCGCGGCGTTGATACCGCCCTGGGCGGCGATCGAGTGGGCCCGTCGGGGCGAGTCGTGGAAGGTGAAGGCGTCGACCTGGTAGCCGAGCTCGGCGAGGGTCGCGGCAGCCGAGGCGCCGGCGAGGCCGGTGCCCACGACGATGATCTTGAACTTGCGCTTGTTGGCCGGGTTGACCAGCTTCTCGTGCGCCTTGAACTCGTCCCACTTGTCGGCGAGCGGGCCGGCGGGGATCTTGGAGTCGAGCGTGATGCTCATTCGGCTGCCTCCTCGTGGAGCTCGTGGACGCTCGTGACGGTCGGGTCGAACTCGATGACGCCGGCCTGGACCATGATCGGGAACGAACAGTTGCCGACGACGACGAGGGTCGCGACGCCGGCGGCCGCACCCTTGCGCCACTGGTTGAACTTCGGGTTGTTCCAGCCCATCGACTGGAACAGGCTCCACGTGCCGTGGAAGAGGTGGATGCCGAGTGCGATGTTGGCGACCACGTAGAGGATCGCCACCGGGATCCGGCTCAGGCTGGCGTCGAGGTTGCGGTACACCTCGCCGCGGACGAAGTCGGGGTTGGCCCAGCCCCACGTGAGGTCGGCCAGGTGCCAGATGATGAACAGCGCCACGATGATGCCGGTCCAGCGCATCGTGCGGCTGGCGAAGTTGGCGACCTCGTAGTCGCGGGCCGACTGGTACTTGACCGGGCGGGCCTTGCGGTTCATGACGGTGAGGCCGTACGCCGCGTGGATGTGGAGCAGCACCGCACCGATCAGCACGCCACGCAGCAGCCACAGGAAGACGGTGCGGGGCAGGATCGGGACGAGCAGGTCGCGCAGGAACTCGCCGTACACGTCGATGTCGTACACCTCCTGACCGCCTTCGGTCACGGTGCCGATGTACACCTTGAGGTTGCCGATCATGTGCGACACGACGAAGCCGATCCCGATGATGCCGGTGATCGCCATCACGTACTTCTTGCCGACAGCCGTGGAGTAGAAATCGAGCAGGAACGGCTTGCGCTTCGCCCCTCGCCCGACTGCGGTGCCCGACACGGGTCCGCGACGCAGCGTTTGTGACATAGTTCGCAAACTACAGGGCGACGACCACCGCAACCGAAATCGACCCGCCACCATCACCGGTTCCGCGCTGCGATCGCCGCGACAGATGCGTGGCCCGCCCGGATCAGTCGGAGCGCGACCCGGCGTCGGCCTGCACGCCGCGGATCGCCGACGGCCCGAAGGTCGTCGCGCAGGTGCGACACCAGAACGCCTGCTCGAGTTCGGTGCCGCACGGCGCGTGCACCAGCGCCGTCGTCGGCTCGACGCCGGGGAGGTACGTCTCGCTCCACCGCACCAACGCGACGAGCACGGGCGAGAGCGCGAGGCCGGCGTCGGTGAGTCGGTACTCGTACCGCGCCGGGTGCTCCTGATACGGCACCTTGGTGAGCACACCGTGGGCGACGAGCCGCTTCAGCCGGGCGGCGAGGACCGGGCGAGCGATGCCGAGGTCGTCGATCAACTCGTCGAATCGGCGCACGCCGCGCAGCACGGCACGCACGACGAGGATCGACCACTTGTCGCCGATGACCGACAGCGTGCGTTCGATCGCGGCCTGCGAATCGAGCGTCGGATCGTCGGCGTCGGCGGGCTCCCCCATCGGGCCGGAGCC
>JAGQSS010000144.1 GCA_020439405.1 Ilumatobacter sp.
TGGAGGTACGCCGGGAAGCGGGCCAGTTCCTGGGCATACGGGAGCACCGCCTTGGTGCCGCGCCCGAGGTCGTCGCTGTGGTGGATCCCGATCATGCCGAGCAGGACGGGCGCGTTCGCCTCGAGCGGAGCGTTCCGGAAGTGCTCGTCGATCGCGTGGAAACCGTCGAGGAACTCACGGAACCCGTCGGGTCCGATCAGGATCATCAGCGAGAGACCGATCGCCGAGTCGACCGAGTAGCGGCCGCCCACCCAGTCCCAGAACCCGAACATGTTCGCCGTGTCGATCCCGAACTCGGCCACCCGCTCGGCGTTGGTCGAGACGGCGACGAAATGGTCGGCAACCGCGTCGTCGCCCAACTCGTCGACCAGCCAGGCCCGCGCCGTACGCGCGTTGGTGAGGGTCTCGATGGTGCCGAACGTCTTCGAGGCGACGATGAACAGCGTCGACGACGGTTCGACGCTCTGCAACGTGGCGTGGATGTCGGCACCGTCGACGTTCGACACGAAGTGGCACGTGAGCCTGGGATGCCCGAACGCGGCGAGCGCCTGCGCCGCCATGGCCGGCCCGAGGTCGGATCCGCCGATGCCGATGTTGACGACGTCGGTGATGCGATCGTCGGCCCGCACCCGCTCGGCGAAGGTCGACATCGCGTCGAGCACCTCGTGGACGGCGGGGACGACGTTCTCCCCGTCGACCTCGACCACGGCGTCGCGCGGCGCCCGCAGCGCGGTGTGCAGGACGGCGCGGTCTTCGGTGACGTTGATGTGTTCGCCCGCGAACATCGCGTCGCGTCGCTGCTCGACCCCGGCGGCACGCGCACGGTCGAGCAACTCCGCGAGCAGCTCGTCGGTGATCGGGTGCTTCGAGTAGTCGATCCGGAGGTCGGCAGCGTCGACCACGTAGCGGTCGGCCCGGCCGGGGTCGGAGGCGAACAGGTCGGCGAGGAGCGGCGTTCCGGTCACGGCCGTGACGCTAGTGGAGCGGTACGTCGGGCGCAGCCGGCTCGTCGAGGTACACCCAGGTGTCCTGTCGGCGGACCCGTGAGATCGGGAGGTCGGCATCGCCGAGGAGCCAACGTTCGATCACCGGCCGCTTACGGGCGCCGGTGGCCAGCACCACTCGGGAGCGGGCACCGTTGACGACCGAGGCGGTCAGGGTCATGCGCGGGAGACCGTGGAACTCCCCGACCAGCTCGACCGGCCGGCCGGAGGTCGCGACGTCGGGTTCGGCGGGTGGCCACGAGGCCGTGTGGCCGTCGTCGCCCACGCCGAGGTGGACGACGTCGAACCGTGCCGGGAGCTCGGCCGCGTATCGACGTGCTGCGGCGCGCAGGTCGGTGGCGGTGACCGGCATCGGCCGGACCTCGCATCGTGTCCGCAGTGGATCGAGCTGGCCGGCGTTGCGGTCGTCGGACCCGTCGGGAGCGACCCGTTCGTCGACCTGCCACACGACGACGCCGTCCCATGGCACGTCGAGTTCGACGAGCGCGGCGATCATCGGCGGTGCCGTGCTCCCGCCGCTCAAGGCGACCGAGGCGCTGCCACGGCGGCGGACGGCGTCCCGGAGACGGAAGGCCAGACGGTCGGCGGCCTCGGTTGCGGGGGATTCACCGACGACGATCTGCATCGCCCCAGTGTGTCATGAAGAAAATTGCAGGGTGGCGCCAACCCGATCTGCCAGAGTGGTGCATCGATGGACGTGCAAGCGGGTACGTCCGGCGGAAAGGAATCACAGATGAAATCACGTTTGTTCGCCACCCTCTCGGTCGCCGCGCTGACCCTCGCCGCCTGTGGCGGCGGCGGCGGTTCGCAGGACGAGGTCGCCGACATGATGATCGAGGAGATGGAAGCCGAAGGCATGGACGTCGACGAAGACTGCGTCCGCGACGCCGCCGGTGAACTCAGCGACGACGACGCTCAGGCGATCCTCGATGCCGGCCCGGGAGGCGACCCCGACGTCAGCGACGACGCGCAGGCAGCTGCCGCGAAGCTGATCGACTGCGTCGACATCGGCTCCATCGTCGAGGAACAGATTGACGCCCTGGTCGACGAGATGGGCGAGGAGAACGTCGACCGCGAGTGTCTCGACAACGCCCTCGACGACCTCGACCTCGCAGCGATGGAAGAGGACCCGAGCGCTCTGATGGGCCCGATGATGGAGTGCATCACCATCGACCTCGGCGGCTGACGACCGTCACACCCTGGTATTCAGCAGCGAGCCGTCGAGGAAGCGATCGAGCACCTCGACGGCCGCTGTGTACCGGGACGGGTCACCGGCCGCGTGCGACATGCGGGCCAGACCCGTCATCACCGATCCCAACAGGTCGGTGAGCGCTCGCAGATCGAGATCGGGCGCCAACTCCCCACGCTCGTGGGCGGCGTCGACGAGTCCGCCGAAGAACCGACCGTGGCGGCCCCGTTGTGGCGTCATCAGCGCCAGCAGATCGGGATGACGACGGGTCTCCTCGGTCACGGCGACGATGAAGCCGGTGATCGACGGATCGTCGAGTGACAGCTCGGCCGCACGTCGGAGCACGGCCCCGTACTGGTCGAACAGGGTCTTGTGCTCGGCGGCAACCCGCTCGAACTCGCTGTACAAATGATCGACCGTGCTGCAGTACACGTCGGCGTACAGCTCCGCCTTCGACTCGACGTAGTGGTAGATCGCCCCGGAGGTGATCCCGGCATCCTCGGCGATCATCCGGTTGGTCGTGGCCCGGAATCCGTCCTGTGCGAAGCGGGCGCGCGCCGCCCGGAGGATCTTGCGTCGAGTCTCCGCCGAGTCCCCGTCTCGCGGTCGACCCACCTTGCTGGCCATGTGACGAACGTAACAGCGCGCACGGGCGTTCGACCCATCGAAGGCCGGCTCTCAGGATCCCGTGGCACACTGGGACGATGGAGCGGACCGCTGACGACATGAGTGAGCTCTCCCTCGACCAACTCGTCGAGCTCGAGCGCCGCGCCGCCGAACGCGACGGCGCCGGTGACGGTCACGACGACGGTGATCACCTCGACGTCCGTCAGGGTTCCGACGACGGCATCGTGCTGCCGTGGTGGCAACGCCCGTTCAACATCGTCGTGCTGATCGTGACCGGGGCGCTGCTCGCTGGCATGGTCGGCTGGATGGTCGGCGACTCGAACGACGTCCCCGACCACAACGAGGTCGACGTCGGCTTCCTGCAGGACATGCGCGTGCACCACGAGCAGGCGGTCCTCATGAGCTTCATCTACCGGTCGCGTCCCGACATCGATCCCGGTCTCAACACGATCGCCCGCAGCATCATCATGGGCCAGAACATCGAGGTCGGCCGCATGATCCAGATGTTGCGCACCCTCGACGAACCCGAGGCGAACGAATCCGGCACCGCGATGCTGTGGATGAGCATGGTCGCCGAAGACGATCAGATGCCGGGCATGGCGAGCGACGCGGAGCTCGAGGCACTCGCCGTCGCCGAGGGTCGAGAGGCCGACCTCATGTTCGCCGACCTCATGATCGCCCACCACTTCGGCGGCATCGAGATGGCCGAGTTCGCGGTCGAGAACGCCGAGTACGACGAGGTCGTCATGATGGCCGGATCGATGGCGCACGGGCAGCAGGCCGAGATCCGCGAGATGCTCGACGTGGTGGCTGCCTCCGAAGCCGCGCAGCCTTAGAGCCTCCTGAGAGCGACACGCTCACGCGCCGAGCACTCGCACCTATCATCGACCGCGTGACCAGGCCGACACGGACCGTCGCGTCGATCGTGACGCTGTCGATCCTGGCGGCCGCGTGTGCGAACGACGCCGGGGTGCGGGTGCAATCGGCGGTGCCGATCCTCCCCGAAACGACCGCCCCGGCCGCGCCGACACCGACCGACGCGCCCGACGACACGACGGCACCGACCGACACGGCGCCGACGACGCAGGCTGCGCCGCCGACCACGGTCGAGGACGTCACCGAACCGCTGATCATCGAGCCCGAGCTGGCCGTGTCGATCCCCTTCACCGACGTGGTCGACGCCGATGCCGCCAAGCCGGCGCGCGATCACGACGGGTTCGTCGCCGTGGCGTTCACCGACATCGAACGCTGGTGGAACGAGACGTTCCCGGCCGTCTACGGCGACGCCTTCGAGCCGCTCGACGGCGGCCTGTACGCCGGCTATCCGGAGCGGTCGACGCCGATCCCCGGGTGCGGCGAGCCCGAGACGAACTACGACGATCTGCAGTTGTTCGTCGCGTTCTACTGCAACGTCGGAGACTTCATGGCCTACGACGACGGCGACGACCCCGACTTCAGCTTGCTGACCCCGCTCGCCGACGCGTTCGGACCGGCGGTGATGGGCGTCGTCCTCGCACACGAGTACGGCCACGCCATCCAGGAACGGATCGGAGCGCTCGACCGCCCGATCGCCACGATCATCACCGAACAGCAGGCCGACTGTTTCGCCGGTGCGTGGACGGGGCAGGCGTACCGCGGCGAATCGCCGTTGCTGCGCCTCGGCGACACCGACGTCCGGGCCGGATTGCTCGCCATGCTCGAGGTCCGCGACCCGGTCGGCACGAACCAGTTCACGCCCGGCGGCCACGGCTCCGCCTTCGACCGGGTCGGCGCGTTCCAGGTCGGCTTCCTCGAAGGACCGGCCCGATGTGCCGAGTTGCTCGACGATCCGCTGCCGCTGATGCCGAACCAGTTCCAGCCGTTCAGCGCCGACGCCATCCTCGAGGGCAACGCCCCCTACGACTGCGACGCGCTGTCGCCCGACGTGCTGTCGCAGCTGTTCCCGAACGGTTGCACTTCCGCGCCCGAGTTCCTCGCTGACGACCTGCTCAACTTCTGGGAGGTCACGTTCGCGGACGAGTTCGGTTCGGCCTACGGCGGATTCACCGTGCAGCGGGTCGACTCCCTCGCCTCCGTCTCGTGCGCCGACGCCCGCCGTCTGACGCCACAGGTCGTCGTGTGCCCGGTCGAACGCGTCGTCGTCTACGACGAACCCGCTGTGCTCGATCTCTACAACGAGTTCGGCGATTTCACCCTCGGCTACATCTACGGCGTCGCCGCCGCCGAGCTCGTGCAGCTCGACCTCGGCTCGGAACTCGCCGGCGAGGACCGCATCCTGCTCGACGACTGCTACACCGGCGCCTGGGTGCGCGACATCACGCCCTCGAGCAACGGCACGACGCCGCGCAGCCAGCGCGACACCGACGGCGACGGCGTGCCCGACTCGACCGTTGCGACGTCACCGGGCGATCTCGACGAGGCGATCCGCATGACGATCCTGCTCGGCGACATCGGCGCCAACGTCGACGAGCTCGGCACGGCGTTCGAGAAGATCGACGCCTTCCGAACGGGCGTCCTCGGCGGCCTCGCCGCCTGCCAGGCCGGCTGACCTCCCGCTGCCTCCGGAAAGGGGTCGGAGACCCCTTCTCGCGGGTCAGAGGTCGTCGGCCGGGGCGACGGTGGTCGAGGTGGTCGTCGCCGGGGGCACCGTCGTGGTGGTCGGCGGCCGGGTCGTGGTGGTCGTCGCCGGCGTCGGGGCCTTGGTGGTGGTCGGGGCCGGTTCGGGCGCCGTCGTCGTCGTGGTGGTCGTGGTCGTGCTCGTGGTCGTCGACGTCGTCGTGGTGGCGTTCGGGTCGGGGTAGTCGAACCGCATCTGCATCGCCTGCTTCGACTGGTTCCACGGGTCGACCTGACCGTCGTAGATCAGCACCTGGTCGCCGATGTCGATGATGCCCTGCAACTTCTCCCCGAGGTACTGCGAGACGCGGATGCAACCGTGCGAGGCCGGCTGCAGCGGCACCGACAGTGCGCCGTGGATCGCGATGCCCTGGTTGATGTAGATCGGGTCGTACATGCCGCCGAGCGCACTCTGGCGACGGCCTTCGATCATCTTGTACGCCTTGAACACCCCGGGCGGCGTGTACGAACGGCCGCAGCGGGCTTCCTCGATCGGCTCCTCGAGCGGGACACCCTGGTTGTCGGTGTCGATGGTGACGACTTCGCAGTACTCGGCGGCGATCTGGTTGAAGTCGTTCCAGGGAGTGTCCTCGGTGACGTTCGGCGCCAGCTCGCCCGTGGAGATGTGGGTGATCACGGCCGGGACGTCGGCGTGGAACACGACCATCACCTGTTCCTGCAGGTAGATCTCGACGTGGTCGGCGAGGCCGCCCGTCGGCGCACGCGGCTGGACCTTGATCGGGTCCTGCATGCGGTCCCACATCTCGGGGGTGACGCGGCCCGTAGCCTGTGCCCGAGGCGTCTGCATCACGAGCTTCTCGAACGCCCAGACGGCCTGGATGGTCAGACCGCCGTACGAACCGTCGACCGGGCCCGGGTCGAACCCCAACTCGACGAGACGTTCCTGCACCATCTGGACCTCGGGACCTGCCATGCCCTTCGACAACGTCTGGCTGAGCGGCACCTTGGCGATCGTCGAACCCTCGTTGACCACCTGGTCTTCGGGAGCGATCGTGACCGCCGGTTCGGTCGTCACGGTCTCGACCGGCAACGCCGACGAGAACGTGGTGCTCGACGACGATCCGCCGTCGCCGCCGCCGCTGATCACGCCGGCCGCCACGACGGCGGCGAGCAGGCCGCCTGCGGCTGCGGCAGGGACCCATTTCGCGAGTGGGCTGGACGAGGCGGAGTTCACGGAGCGGCGGTGGGGGGAGACGTCATGGGTGTGGCGTGGTAGGGCCACAGGCTACAAGCAGACAACACCGCTCCCGGCCGCGCGATTCCTGGTTCCGGGGTGAAATCGGCGCGTTCTCGGCGGACGCTCAGCGAACGCGCTGGACGTTGTCGAGGTCGGCGCGCAACGTCCACATCTCACGCAGGATCGTGAGGATCACGCCGGGGGAACTCAGCGTCGACTGTCCGCGCGTGCGCGGGAAGTAGTCGACCCCCATCTGCATGATCTCGTACCCCATCCGGGTCGCCCGGATCACCAGCTCGGCGTCGATGAACGACCCCTCCGACTGCAGCTCGATGTGATCGAAGATCCGGCTGCGGCACAGCTTGAACGCGAAGTTGATGTCGCGCACCTTCACGCCGAACAACGACTTGATCAATCCGTTGTAGACGAAGGTGTAGACGGCGCGCAGCGTGCCCTCGCCGGTGCGGTCGAAGCGGTAGGCCGAGATGATGTCGACGTCGTACTCACGCAGCAGACGAACCGCACGTGGGAGCTCGTTCATGTCGAACGGCAGGTCGGCGTCGGTGTACAGGATGAGGTCGCCGGTCGCGGCCGCGAACCCGGTCTTCATCGATCCGCCGAGCTTGCGGTTGCGCTCGTGGTGGATGACCCGGATGTGCGGGTCGGCCGCGGCCAGCGCATCGGCGAGTTCGGGCGTGCGGTCGGTCGACTTGTCGTCGATGACGATCAGCTCGTAGTCCTCGATGTCGCCCCGCTCGATCAGCCCCTCGCACGCGCGCTTGCCGAACGCGAGGGCGCGCTCGATGTAGTCCTCCTCGTTCCACATGGGATAGAAGACCGAGAGCTTCTCGAAGACCGGGCCGGTCGGATTCGTGTCCGCCACGGGAGGCGAGGGTAACCGCCCGTCGGCCCGCCACCACGGCAGGGTCGCCGGGGCAGCACGACCGAGAGCCCGTAGAGTCGTCGTGTGCCCGATTCGCAGGCGACCGACGACACCCTCGCAGCACCGGACGAGTTGCCCCCTCCGAGCGTGTCGACCGAACAGGTGCAGCTGGTCGATCCGCCGCGAGCCGGCCAGCTCGCGACCGGTTGGCGGATCGTCACGGCGTGTCTGTGGGTGTCGGTCATCGTGGCGTTCGCGGCCGTCTGGGGCACCAGCGCCCAACTCGGGCTGTCGACCTGGTGGCTCGGCCCGCGCGCCGACCCCCAGAACCCGATCATCCGGCTCCTGCCGTTCGTGGCCCCTCTGATCGTCACGATCGCAGCGTTCAACAACGTCCGACGGCTGGCGTGGATCGGCATCGGCGCCTCGATCGTGACGGCGATGATCGCGGTGTTCGACATCGGGCGGGTGGCACAGCTCGCCGCACTCGAACTCCTGATCGCCGGGTTGGCGCTCGCCGTGTCGATCGCCTCGGTGACCGGCACCTACCGGCCGGTCGAACCGATCCGGTAGGTTCGATCGCCATGTCCAAGGTGCTCATGTCGCTGCCGGTCGGTGACCGGGTCGGAATCGCGTTCTCCGGAGGTCTCGACACCTCCGCTGCCGTCGCGTGGATGCGCGAGCGTGGCGCGATCCCGTACACGTACACCGCCGATCTCGGCCAGTACGACGAGCCCGACCTGTCGGGTGTGCCCGACAGGGCCAAGGTGTACGGCGCCGAGGAGGCCC
>JAGQSS010000145.1 GCA_020439405.1 Ilumatobacter sp.
GACCCGGGGCGGCGAGGACCACACCGAACTCGAGGTATCGCGACTCAGCTGGAGCGAACGGGCCACAGCGGCGGCCTTGCTGGTCGGGGCGACCGTCGCGCTGGGTTGGTTGCTCGACGCCGGCTGGGACGACGCGCTCTACACCTATTGGGACGCCTCGATCGTCGCCGCCTCGGTGGTGGCGATGTTCCTCCTGTCGAGGAAGAAGGTCGAGTCGTGGTGGCTCTGGATCGGCCCGGTCAACGTGTCGGCCATCGGCCTGTATCTGGCGACCGAGGCCTACATGTTCGCCGCCCTCTATTGCCTGTTCCTCGTGATGGCCGTCGTCGGACTTGCCAGGTGGCAGCGGGCAGTTGGCAGGCCGTAGGCGCCGCCCGATTAGCGCACCGGAAGGACCAGGAATCGCGCACCGTCGGGAAGTGGGCTCAGTTGTTGTCCGACGAACCACCCGAGACTTCGATTGCTTGCCGGGTCGATGTACCGAATCGACAAACCACGTCGTTGGCTCGACACAGCGAACGGATACTCGTCCCGATCAAAACCGAGCCGAGTCGGGAGTCCGCTCAGAGCGCTGTCGCGTCGTGCAGACGCACCGGCACGGTCGATCCTCAAGATCCTGGCGGCGCCGCTCCGCTGAGCGTCTGCAACGTGGGTTCCAGCCGCTCCATACCGACTCGTCGACACACACACGACCCGGTTCAGTCGACAGACTCGGCTGGTGTCGCTCAAGCGTGCGGTCACGCCCAGGGGTGCGCTGGTCCGACTGATGTAGGCGGCTGCGACGAGGGCAGCGACGGTGGCGATTGCGACGGGATCTGCCGATACGACGCCCGAAGCCAGGAAGAGCAGCGGGTCGATGGTGGCAGCACGAATAGCGTTGACGAGACCGACATCGAGGGCGTTGAACAACACGCTTCCGGCGAAGATCGCAGCGACGACGGCTCCACAGACCACCGTCCCGGCACAGACAGACGCCCCGAACAGCCCACCGACGGCGAAAGCTGCGCCGGCAATGAACTGGGCGACCGGGTTGTCGACGACTAAGCGGGCTGCTGCGAGCAGGCCGTCTCCGACAGCGCCAGCAAGGCCGACTGCGGCGTTGCCGATCCGGCACAGGAGGCACGGACCGTCGGCGAGCGTGTCCCAGGTCGTCGAGGCGATCGCAACGGATGGGCTGAAGGCCAGCAACGCCTCGTCCAACGCGCCGGCAGTCAGGTCGAGCGTCATCTGTCGGCCCGGGTCGAGTGGCACCGAAAGCTTCGAGGCAAGCGCAACGACGGTGTCCGCCGTCGTTTCCGCGATGTCGTCCGGATTCCCGAGCAGGAACTGCGGAAGCTTTGGCGTCGCTAGATCGAGGGCAGCCTCAATGAGGTCCGTTCCGGTCGTCACCGTTGGTAGTGCCATGCCGAGCTCGGCTGGCAGCGCCTCGAACCAAGGAGCGGGTGGCGACTCCTCGATCGACACGTCGAAGGCCCTGAACTCCCCGCCATCGGAGAACAGGGCATCGAGAAACTCCTGACCCGATCCTTCGGCTCGCGGCTGGTCGTCGTCGTAGGTGACTTCTCGAACGTGGTCGTCGTACGCGATCGCTTCGACCCGGCCGTCGGCTCCGTACGCAAACGACCCGCTGCCCTTGCTCGTGACGAAAGTTCGGGGACGGTCACCCTGCTCCGACCAGGTGACCTCAGCCCAGTCGTCCACCGAACCGAGACGTGTCGAGGACAAGCTGCCGTCGCGCAGCGTCGACGTGAAGTCAGCCGTCGGAGTCGACACCTCACGAACGTTCCCGTCGACGTACGACCAGTCGAGCTGGAGGTCGTCGACGTCGACGTGCTCGACCCGATACTCGACGTCGCGGTCAACGCCGATCAGCACGTCACCCGTCGCGATGGAGGTCGCGCCACCACGTTCCCAGGCCACCGAGGCAAGCGGTTCCTCCACGTCGTCGTATACCTCGGCGGGCAACCCACCTGAGTCGGCTTCGACGGTGAGCAGAACCTCACCGTCGTTGGTCACCCGGCCGAGTAGCCCCGGGAGGAGCCATGCCAGCTCGTACTGCTCGTCCCCGATCGACACCTCGGAGACCGATGTGGCGTCTTCTTTCCACGACCAGGTTTCGGTGTGGCCGTCACTCGCGATGGTCTCGATACGTCCGTCGACGTAGGTCACGTCGACCGGCGATTGTCCCTCCACCTCGTAGCGGCGGACATCACCGTCGTCGTACTCGACCTCAATATCGACATCAGGCGTCGTGAAGCCGACGACCGTCCCGTCGTCCCACTCGGCATCGACCACGACCTCTCCGTCCACCTCGGCCTCGTCGAGTTGGAGGTCGTTGCCGATCCAGCTGAACTGATCCTTCCTGCCGGACACCTGCCGAGAGACCGGACGACCGAACTCGTCCCACACGTAGTCCACCAAGCCGACAGGAGTTCGGACCTGCTCGACCGATCCGCTCGCCGAGTAGGTGTAGCTCCACGTCGCGTCGCCGAGTTGAGCGGTCTGCAGGCGTCCGTCGGGCCCGTAGCTGTAGGTGTACTGGGAGCCCGCTGACGTGGTTGCGCTCGTCAGGAGGTCGCCGTGCCAGGTCAGGTCGACGTCGAGCTCGGCGTCGGAGATACGACGCAGCCTGCCAGCCGCTGTGTACGAGAGGTCGTACTGCGTGCCGTCGGCCATCACGAGCTGCTCGAGACGGCCCCGTTGATCGTACGAACGGGTCGTCGTCCTTCCGCCGGTGGTGACCTCTGTCGGGCGCCCCCACTCGTCGTACTCGACATCGACACCATCGAGGCCGGCGTCGAGACCCGGCTCCGCCTCGGGTTCGGCCTCAGGAACGGGCCCGCCGAGATCGAGCTGTCCGGTCGTGTCGTAGACGACTTTCCAAGCCTCCTGACCGGGCAGCGCCAGGGTGGCCAACCGCCCCGACGAGTCGTACGTCGCCTGCGTCTCGGACGAGCCTGCAGCTTCGGCAACTGGGCGGCCGGCGTCGTCATACTCGAACGTCGTCCGCTGGACTCCGTCACTCACCTCGATCGGGAGCCCCGCGTCGTCGAGCGTCAACGACACTGTGTACCCGTCGGCATCGACCACCCCGGTCAGCCTGCCGTTCTCGTCGTAGGTGAAGACCGACTCGGCGCCGTTCCGAGTGGTCGACGCTGGGCGATGACCGAGTCCGACATAGGTGGTCGTCACGGTCTCGCCGGCCGCCTCGGACTCGACGATCCGTCCGAGTTCGTCGAGTCGGTATGTCGCCACCCGGTCCGGGGTCACGTCGTTCGACGTGGTCACTCGGTACGTCGAGTCGGCCACCCGCTCGAACGTGACTCCGTCGAGGGGTCGACGTTCGGCGATCATCACACCGTTGTCCCACTGCCGCTCGAGGACGACCTGGCCGTCCGGGTTGGTGACCGACACCAGACTCGGCCCCTCGAATACGTAGGACGTCGACGAACCGGCAACAACGACGTCGATGCCCTCGTCTCCCTGTCGCTCGAGCCGCCACGACTCACCGCTGCGATCGACCGCTTCGATCAGGTCGCCACCGTCGTACACGAAGGAGCGCTCAGTGCCAGACGCTTCGACTCGGCTCAGCCGCCCGTCGTCATAGGAGTAGCGAGGCTCCCCCTCTGCCCCGGTCACGGCGACCAGCAGGCCGTCTTGGTACTGGTATGACGCCGTGCGGCCGTCGGCGGTACGCGCCGATGCCACCGTGCCATCGGCCGTGAGCGTGTACACGACGATCGGCTCGGTCCGCCCCTCGACAAAGATCGACAGCTCATCGGCCGAGCGCTGAGCGATCGAGCAGGAAGCGTCGTCCGGACAGACCTCGTTCAACTCGCCGTCGGACCCGAACTGCATCGAGGTGCCATCGGAGAGGGTCACAGCACCGTCGACCACGGCACCGAGTGGCGTCGCGGGGAGCGGGCCAGTGACAACTCCGTCGTCGATGTGCAGATCCCAGATGCTCTCCCACCCAGGGCCGAAGAGTCGGCCTCGGTGACCGGTCCAGACTCGTTCGACGGCGACGTAGCCCAGCGTCTCCGGAAGCGGCAGATCGACGGCGACATCGATCGGTGTGGCCGCCGGCAGCTGGACGATGTCGCCCACGCACGAGTCCGCCGCACAGACTTCGGCGAGCGTCGCGGGCCCACCGTCGAACAGCGGTGTGAACGACTTGTCAGCTTCGTCTCCGTCGCCGACCCACGAGCAGGCCGGCGCTGCCAACGCGGCAGCCAGAAGTGCAGCCACCGATTTCCTTCGAAGCGCCGTTCGTCGGCAACACTTCAAATCCCGCATCATTCCCACCTCATTGCCGACGACATCCTGACGTATCCGAGCCAGCCTGTCAGTGGCCCCTCGGGCATGCGTGACCGACTCAACGGCTACGCCCGCGGTGGGTCTTCGAGTTCGGTGGAGCCGCCGAAGTAGATGCTGAGGACGTCTCGGTACTGCTCGGTCACCTTGCGGACGGTCCGCAGGGCATTGGTCAGTTCGGCCTGGTCGAGCGTTTCGGCCACGAGGTCGATCTCGGCCATCAGCGCGCCCGCGGCGTGCACCAGCTTCACGAACGGCGAGTTCGCGTTGATCGAGTTGATCTCCTCGAAGAGACCCACGTCGGGCTCCACGCCACCGGCGATCACGCTGAACACCTGGGCGGTGATGACGTCGGCATCGACCAACCGAACGTAGAGCCGGACGTCACCGGGGGCGTCGAGCGGGTAGTCGCCGTCCTCGTCGCGGCGAACCTCGTCCGACTGGGTGAACTCCCGTAACAACTCCTCGAGTCGGACACGGTCGCCTCCAAGCGGGTCGTACGGCATGAGCACCGCGTCGTAGTCGTGCGAGCGCAGTCCGAGCGCCGACTTCGGGCCGCTGGGGAAGACGAGCGTCACCGTCGGGAGGTCGAGCGGCTCGACCAGGTGGGCCAGGCGCACGAGGTCGAAGAGGACGCCGTCGGTTGACGCGTCGCTGTCGACCGGCACGGTCACGCAGGTGGACGGCAAGTCGGTCCACGGCGTGGTGAGCCACAGTCGTCCGCCGTCGAGATGCAGCCGGGCGATCGTCGCATCGGTTGCACCGACGCCGAACGGCGGCGCGGATGCGGCCGTGACCGCTTCCTGCAGGAGGCGGGTGTCGAGTTGCATGGAGATCCCGTCGAGGTCGTCGACGAACGGGCGCCAGGCGACACGAGTGCCCGGGTGGACCAGCAGGTCGACGTCGACACCGTCGGTCTCGAGGCAGACGATCCGCTCGTCGTCGTCGGTCGTCGACACGACGATCGTCGAGTCCGCCGGATCACGCCACCGGAACAGACGAGGGTTGAGCGCCACGGAGTAGGGGCCGCCCTCGGCGTCGCCTCGCACGGGCGAACCGTGGGTGCGATGCACCACGAGCTGCGCCGTGTCGGTCGCGACCCAGGTCCGCTCCGATCTGTCGCACTCGAGGAGGAAGTGCCCGTAGGTGTCGTTCTCGTCGGGGAGGAGGCTCCGCCACATCCATCCGGTGAGTGCCCGCCACTCGTCCGCGCTGACACTGATCTTGACGTCGCTCATGTTCCCGCCCTTTCGACGACCATCATGCCGGAAGGGTGTCACGGAGTTCCGGAGTGGGAGCCACCTGTCGACCACTACCCAGCGACGACCTCGATGGCTGCGCCACTGTGGTCGGTCAGTCGATGACCGTCGATCACATTGGGCCAGCTCTCAACAGCGGCGACGGTGAAGTGGCTGCTCACCGCGATGTGATCGATGAGCCGACCGACCTGCTGCTCTCCGGACGTGGCGACGGTGACCTGAGCGAGGCACTCGGCGAGCGCGTCGGCGACCCTGGCCCGACGACGACTTGATGTCCGCTCAGCTGAGCTGGCTGATGTCGACGAGGCGAAGGTGCTCGCGGATCGAACCCGAACGCAGCGTCGTCGTCACCTTCTCGACCGAGACGACGACTCGGCTGCCGATCGGGACGCCGTCGGCCGCTGTTCGAAGTGACTTGGGAACGCGGCCACTGACCTCGTCACCATCGACCTCGATCTCGAAGCGACCAGAGCCCTTTGTGAATCCGCTCAACACTCCCGAGTACTCGACGAGTTCGACGTCACGCTCCACGTTGCTCAACACTCGCCGGACGAAAGCAGCGCCCTCGTCAGTCAGGTGCGCTCGACCAGCGGATCGACGACTCCGCAAGCCGAGATCGACGGTGACGTGGTGGTCGGCCAAGACTTCGACGAAGTGCCGAGCGGCGAGTAGTGCTGCGGGGCTGAGTTCGGAGGCGACCTGTTCGACGCTGGCTTCCCAGCGCTCGGAGTCTCCGAGCGGCGGCGGGGCCAACGCGAGCAGGACGTGTGCTGCGTCGGTGAACGCGACCTGTGGGTCGAACCGGGCATCGTCCTCGAACAGGGAAGGCTCGTGCGCCGCTGTCACCTCGATGACGTGTGAGCCGGCGGCCGCGGGAGCGACCAGCATATCGGCGCCGAACTCGTCGGCGAGGGTCTCGATCTGCTGGATGAGACCTTTCACCACGGCGAGCGGTGCGCTGTGATGGCGGATTCCGCGTCCGGTGAGGCGAAGCGACAGATGTGCTCCGTCGGCGAGCGCTTCGAGTTCAGCCTGTTTGGCGTCGGCCTCCCGGCTCCGACGCGATGCCTGGACTCGCTCGATCGGATCGTCGGACTCGGCGCAGCGCAGGGCGTACTCGCGGTCGGCCCGGATCTCCTCGGCGAGCCAATCCGCTCTACTCATCGATGCGGTCATCGGGCGCCACCTTCCTCGATCTCCAACCACCCGGTAACCAGCTGGTTACCAGTGTGTGGATCGGTGACCCGAACGGCGCTTCGCCGAGCCTCCCGATCAATGTCCATCTCACTATCGACATTATGACGAATGGCTGTGACGGAGAGGCGGCCGGGGTGGAGTTCGATCGGTCCGCTGGCAAGCAGCTGCAAGACCCAACGATCGGAGCGGGCCAGCACTCGGTCGTCGTAGATCAGGACCACGTCCACTTCGTCGACGTCGGGCCAGATCGTGCTGGCGAACGTTCCCCGGAGCCAGAGTCGCCGTCCGGGGTCGGACCGCAGCGCCTGAGCAACCCAGCCGGCCAACTCGGCGAGGTGCCATGCGAACGCTTCCCGCTGCGGCGAGCCTCGGCCGATCACGCCGAGGCACGACTCGAGATCAGTCGGCCATGGATCGCGCACCGTGACTTCATCGGTCGCGTACCGGACAGTCCCGGGCTGGAGTACCCCTGTCTCGTCGTCGTATCGCTCCCGGATCACCATCCCCACCTCGCCGTCAACCTAGCCATCGGGTGTGACGCGCCCGGCGGATCGGGTCGGGGGCGTGACACCCCGGTGCCATAGTGGTTTCGGTGGCGGAACGGTTGTTGACACCTTCGAAGATCACGGCGTGGCTCGACTGCGCGCACTACCTCACGCTGAAGCACGAGGTGGAGAGCGGAGTACGGGACAAGCCGCCGAGCACGTTCGGCGAGATGGCCCAGATGCTGTTGGAGAAGGGGCTCGTCCACGAGCGCGCCGTGCTCGACCGGTACCGCGCCGACGTTCGCCAGGTGTTCGAGGTGCCCGAGCGGGAGGAGCACGAGTCGTTCTCCGCGTGGGTCGAGCGGGTCGGGCCACTGCTCGACGACGGGCACGAGATCGTGTTCCAGATGCCCTTCGTGCACGACGGCATCCGCGGTGTGGCCGACTTCCTGGAGCGGGTCAACCTGCCGGGCGGCTCGTTCACCTACGAGCCGGTCGACGCCAAGCTGGCCCGCAAGGAGGCCAAGCCCGGCCACGTCCTGCAGCTCTGCTTCTACGCCGAGGCGATCGCCGCCCAACTCGGTGCCGCACCCGAGCGCGCCCATCTCGAGCTGGGTTCGGGCGCTCGGGAGACGGTCCGCCTCGACGACGTCGCTGCCTACTGGCGTCGGCTCCGTGGTCAGCTGACGAAGCTCGTCACCGAGCCGGACGGGCCGACGGTGGCGGAGAAGTGCGATCACTGCGGGTTCTGTGAGTTCGAGCTGGTGTGTGACGCCGACTGGCGGGCGGCCGACTCGCTGATCCATGTGGCGGGTGTCCGAACCGCCGATCGTCGTCTGCTCGAAGCCGACGGCGTCGCCACGATCTCCTCGCTCGCCACGCTCGATCGCGAGACC
>JAGQSS010000146.1 GCA_020439405.1 Ilumatobacter sp.
CCAGCGAGATAACCGTGCACTGGTGCGGGGGATGGCCCAGGGCGCCGACGTGCTCGACGTGTTCGCCTCGACCGGGGGCTTCTCGCTCTCGGCTGCCGCGGGTGGTGCGACGTCCGTCCATCTCGTCGACCAGTCCGGACCGGCACTCGCGACCGCCGAGCGCAACATCGCACACAACCGGCAGCTCGGTGAGGTGCGGCGCTGTGCCGTCCACACGACGACCGGTGACGCGTTCGAGGTGCTGGCGAAGCTCGCCGAACGCGACGAGCGGTTCGACATCGTCATCGTCGACCCACCCTCGTTCGCGTCGAACCAGGGTGCGGTCGACCGTGCCCTGGCGGCGTACGCCCGGCTCACCCGGCTCGCGCTCGCGGTCACCAAGCGAGGCGGCACGCTCGTGCAGGCGTCGTGCTCGAGCCGCGTGACGGCCGACGACTTCGTGCAGACCGTGCTCGACGCCGCGGCGTCGGCGCACCGCGAGGTGCACCTGACCCGACGGACCGAGCACGCCGTCGATCACCCGATCGGCTTCGAGTTCGGCGCCTACCTGAAGGCCGTCTACCTGCGCGTCGACCGCTGACGAGGTCGACGGTCAGGCGTCGGCCTGCGCGTCGACCGCTGACGATGGCGACCGTCAGGCGTCGGCCTGGTACCCGGCGAGGCCTTCGGGGATGAAGAACTTCCGGATCAGCGGCTCGTAGTACTCGAGCGTCGGGCTCGTGTAGTCGGCGTCGAACGCGGTCTGGTCGTACTTGGCGCAGAACTCTTCGGTGTACTCGTAGTACGGGCTGTCGGTGTACTTGTCGCGCGTGTTGCGGTCCATGCCGATGTGGTGCCAGAAGTAATACCCCTGGAAGATCCCGTGGTGCTCGACCATCCAGTGGTTCGCCTCGGACACGAACGGCTTGACGATGCCGGCGGCGATCGCCGGGTGGTTGTACGGTGCGAGCGTGTCGCCGATGTCGTGGAGCAGGGCACACAGCACGTACTCCTCGTCGCGGCCGTCGGACTCGGCGCGGGCGGCGGTCTGGAGCGAGTGTTCGAGACGTGAGACGGGGAAGCCACCGTGATCGCGTTCGAGCATGCGGAGCTGGGTGATCACGTTCTCGCCGGCCATCGCCTGCGTCGTCGGGAGCTGGGTGGCGATCAGCTGCCAGTCGTCGGCGGTGGACGTCTCGAAGCTCGTGAACGCCGCGCGCGGGGCGGCCTCGGCCAGTTCGTGCAGCGTGTCGCTCATGCGGCGATGCTACGCCACCCAGATGGGGTCAGGCACCTTCTGGCAGACCGGTGGAGGGGATGCAGGCGTCATCGCCAGAAGGTGCCTGACCCCATCTGGCGGTGAGATGTCGGTGCTCGGGGTGAGGATCGGTAAGACTCGGGGGTGATGGCAAAGCTCTCCGAACTGCTTCGCGAGCAGACGACCCTCGACCGCCACCAGGTCGGCCACCTCAATCGCCTGGTGTCGGAATGGGGGATGCTGGCCGACTTCTGTTTCAGCGACCTGATGCTCTACGTGCCCACCACCGACGGTCGGTGGGGGGTGGTCGCCCAGGTCCGGCCCGCCACGGGGCAGACGATCTACCACACCGATTTCGTCGGTGCCTGGGCGAGCGATCCCGAGACGGCGTTGCTCGACAAGGCGTTGGCGACGGGCGAACCGTGCGAGGGCGAGGTCACCGCCGACGACGTGCCGCCCGACACCCATCTGTTGGCGATCCCGGTCGGCTACGAGGGTCGGCCGATCGCCGTGCTGAGCCGGGAATGGATCGAGCAGGGCGGGCGGCGCCAGGGTGAACTCGAGCGGGCCTACTGGTCGATCTTCGAGCGCTTCGAACGGATGGTCGTCGACGGGGTGTTCCCGTTCGCGCAACGCAGCGGCGACTCGAGTGCCGCGCCGCGCGTCGGCGACGGCGTGATGCTGCTCGACGAAGCGGCCGAGGTGCAGTACGTCTCGCCCAACGCCAACTCGGCGCTGCACCGGGTCGGGATCCAGGCCAGCGCCATCGGCATGCGTCTGTCGGAGCTCGGCTTCCACGACGGTCCGGTCCGCCAGGCGTTCGAGCGGCGCGAGCCCGTCATCGAGGAGTTCGAGCAGGCGCCGCAGATCACCCTGTTGTGCCGCGCGGTGCCGTTCCTGAACGGCGGCGAGGTGTCGGGTGCGGTGCTGCTCATCCGCGACGTGACCGAGCTCCGCAAGCGCGACCGGCTGCTGCTCAGCAAGGACGCCACGATCCGCGAGATCCACCACCGCGTCAAGAACAACCTGCAGACGATCTCGTCGCTGCTGCGACTGCAGTCGCGCCGGCTCACCCACCCCGAGGCGATCGCCGCCGTCGGCGAGTCGGTCCGACGGATCCGCACGATCGCGCTCGTCCACGAGGCGTTGTCGCGCGAGCCGGGCGACGACGTCACGTTCATGGAGATCGTCCGTCCGTTGCTCCGCCTGGCGGAGGAAGGGCTCCAGTCGCCCGACCGTCCGGTGCGGTTCACGGTGCAGGGCGACGGTGGTCGCATCCCGGCCGCGATCGCCACGCCGTTGTCGGTGGTGCTCACCGAACTGCTCCAGAACGCCGTCGACCACGGTTTCCCCGAGGGGTCGGGCGGTGGGTCGGTGGTCGTCCGACTCTCGAACGACGGCGATGCGCTCCACCTGACCGTGATCGACGACGGCCGCGGTGTCGACGGCAACTTCCGGCTCGACGACGCGACCGGACTCGGTCTGTCGATCGTGCGGACGCTGGTCACCACCGAGTTGAACGGCTCGATCGAGATGCGACCGCTGGCGCAGGCCGACGCGATCGGTGCGGGCCTCGATGCCCAGACCACCAAGCGCGGCACGGTCGTCGAACTCTCCGTACCGGTTCACGACGAGGAGTAGCGGCGTGCCCGCCGCCCGGCCCGCGCGGGCGATCGTGCTCGTCGCCGCGGGATTGCTCGTCGCGATCGCGGTCTGGCTGTTCGGCCTCTGGTACTTCTCGCCGTGGGTCGCCCACAACGACTTCGCGATCCTCCGGCTCCGGTTGGAGCGCGTTCTCGACGGCGACCCCGGTCTCGTCGGTGCCTACTCGCGGCTCGACGTCTTCCACCCCGGCCCGGCGCTCGAGTGGCTGTTCGCCGTGCCGTACTGGGCGAGCGGACGCCGAGCCGCAGCCCTCCCGGCCACGGCGCTCGTCCTGAACCTCGCGTGGGTCGCACTCGCGCTCACGATCGCGTGGCGCCGTCGTTCGGCGTGGATCGGTTCGGTCACCGCCGCCGGGCTCGCCGTGCTGCTGATCGCGTTGCGAGACCAGCTCGACAGCCCCTGGAACCCGCATCTGGCGGTGCTGCCGCTGTTCGTCGCGACGGCGGCAACCGTGCTGGTGCTCGACGGATCACGCCGGGCGTGGATCGTCGCCGTCGGCGCTGCATCGTTCGCGGCGCAACTCCACGCGTCGGCGGCGCTCGTGGCCGGCGCGCTGTTCGTCGCCGTGGTGGTGGGGGAGTGGCGCGCCGACGACGGGCGTCGATGGTGGCGATCGTTCGCGCTCGGCGCGGTCTTGTGGATCGGACCGATCGTCGATCTGTTCCACGGCACCGACGCGAACCTGGTTCGTATCGTGACGTCCGACGGTGGCGACCGTCTCGGCCTGCTCGACGGGTGGGGTGCGCTCGCTCGGATCCTGTGGCTCCCGTCGATCCTCGACGGCGCGGCAGCCGACCCGACCGCGTCGTTGCTGTCGGGCTTCGGGCTGTGGTGGCTGCTCGGGGTCGCCGCCGTCGTGGTGGTCGGCGTCGTCCGGTGCGTCGGCCCGATGCGGCACGTGGCGGCCGTCGCCGCCGCCGGTCTCGCCGCCGCGTCGGTGTCCGTCGTCGCGTTCTTCGAGCCGCCGTACGCCTACCTCTTCGCCCCGCTCCAGTCGAGTGCCGCGTTCGCGTTCGTCGCAGCCGTGGCGGTGGTCGTCCGACTCACCACGGGACGCTCGATGCTTCCCGAGCGTGTCGGCACGATCGCCGTCGGGGTCGCCGCTGTGGCGTGCGTCGTGTCGGTCGCGGCGACGTCGCGTCACGACCACGAGTCGGCGGCGCGTCGCGAGATGGCGATCGATCGGGCCGTCGGCGACCATCTGGAGGAGCACCCGGGGTGGCGCGAGGTCGACGTCGTCGGTCTCGACCTCGTGGCGGCGAACCCGGTCGCCGAGGTCGCGGAACTCCTCGTTCGACGCGGGCGCGTGCCGCGCTCGAACGACCCGACGCTCGATCTCGATCCACTCGCCCCGGGGGTGCCCGTCTACGTCGTCGCGATGGGTGCCGGACTCGACTGTCTGCTCGACGCCGGGGCCGATCCGTTGACCGAGGGCCGCGTCCCGTCCGTCGACGCGCCCGTGGCCGTGTTCGCGTTCGACGTCGATCGCGTCGGGCTGCTCACGGCGTGCGCTCCCGAGTTCGCCGACATCGAACTGTAATATTCGTCACCTGACTGTCATTTCGGAGATACCGGTGCCACACTGCGCAGCGTGCTCCACCAACTCCTCGACGAACTCGCCGGTCACGCGGTCACGCAGCCCGGCGTCGTCGTCATCATCATCGCCTCGGCGGTCCTGGCGTCGCGGTTCGCGCGGGTCGTCGCGCGGCGCATCATCCGCCGTCTCGCGGCCCACAGTCGGCCGGGTCAGGGCCTGTGGCGGACCCGCGCCCGACGGATCGGTGGCGAGACCACTGAGGCCGGCGAGCAGCGTCGACGCCAGCGCATCGACGCCGCGTCGCGCATGGTGAGCCACCTGGCGTCGGTCGCGATCTGGCTCGTCGCCACCATCGTGCTGTTCAACCGCCTCGACATCGATCCGGCCTTCTTCCTGTCGAGTGCCGGGTTCATCGGGGCCGGTCTCGCGATCGGCGGGCAGCACAAGGTGAACGACTACCTCACCGGACTGAGCGTCCACTTCGAGGATCGGTACGGCGTCGGCGACCTGATCGAGGCCGACATCGGCTGGAGCCTCCCGATCCGCGGCGTGGTCGATCACGTCGGACTGTTCAGCACCCGGATCCGGGCCGCCGACAGCACGATGCACCTGCCGAACAACGCACTCGTCAACGTGCGGAACCTGTCCCAGGAGCCGACGTCGGTCGAGCTGAGCGTGCGGGCGCCCGACGACGCCGACGCCGACGACGTGGCGGCGATGCTCAAGCGGCTCGCCGGGTCGGACGGGCTGACCGACGTGGTGTTCGTCGGCGACCTGGACGCCGGACGCGACGAGGCCGGTGACGTGCGGGTGCGAGCGGCGACGGCCTGCGGCCTCGACGAACGACGTCGTGCCGAACTGGTGAATCGAGCCGAGACGGCGCTGCGGCCGTGACCGGCCGAGGCGATCAGCTGGCGTGCTGGCGAGCGGCGCGAGCCGCGGCAGCGCGGCGGCGACGGATCGAGCGACGCTCTTCCTCGGTCAGGCCGCCCCAGATCCCCGAGTCCTGGTTGGTGTCGAGGGCGTAGTCGAGGCACTCCTGCTGGACCGTGCACTCCTGGCACACGCGCTTGGCGTGATCCTGCGACACCAGCGCCTGGCCGGTGGTCCCGACGGGGAAGAACAGTTCGGGGTCGGTGTCTCGGCACAACGCGTGATCGCGCCACTGATCGTCAGCAGCGGCGAGGGCAAGGGTGGACGCGAGGTTCGACACATGAACTCCTCGTGAAGAGTGGGGGACGAGCGGGTGAAACGGCGGGAACGGCGTTTCGCCCGTCACAGTAGATCTCGCCTGGTGCGATCGCAAGAAGATAGATAGAAGGTATACGGCCATCTGTTATCCAGATACCGGGTGGTCGGCGGTGGCCCGTGCCACGATGACGCCATGACCCTCGTCATCGCCCACCGGGGCGCGTCGCGCCTCGAGACCGAGAACACAGTCGTCGCCTTCGAACGAGCCGTGGCGCTCGGCGCCGACCTCGTCGAACTCGACGTGCGCCGCACCGCCGATGATCGGCTCGTCGTGCACCACGACGCCCATCTCGCCGACGGCCGCGCCATCCGTGACCTGCGACGCGGCGACCTGCCCGACCACGTCCCCGAGCTCGACGACGCGCTCGACGCGTGTGACGGCATCGCCGTCAACGTCGAGATCAAGAACGACCAGCGCGACCCCGACTTCGATCCGGCGGACTGGGTCGCCGACCGAGTCGGTGTCGAACTGCTGCGCCGTGGCGGCGGTCCGAGATGGCTCATCTCGTCGTTCCGGTGGGAGACGATCGAACGCTGCCGACGCACGTCGCCCGGCGCCCGCACGGCGTTCCTCACGGTCGACGTCGGTCCGGGTGTCGTCGATCGCGTCGCCGCCGCCGGTCACCAGGCCATCCACCCGTGGGACGGGGCCGTCGACGAAGCCCTCGTTCGCGACGCCCACGCCGCCGGACTCGCGGTCAACGTCTGGACCTGCGACGATCCCGACCGGATGCGCCAGTTGGCGAGCTGGGGCGTCGACGGGATCTGCACCAACGTGCCCGACGTCGCGCTCGACCTCCGTCGCCGCTGAGGCGACCGGGTCGGCCGTCGCTCAGGCCGCCGGGAACACCAGCTGCACGGCATCGGGCACGTGCTCGAAGTCGAGCCGGTCGACCGTGCCGAGATAATCGCCGTCGAGCTGGTACGGGAACGGGGTGTCGCTCGACACCTGCAAGCTCGACAGGTCGGTCCACTCGACGAGGCGCTCGCTCGTCGTGACGCCGCCCCCCTTCAACGCGCCACCCAGGCCGCGCAGGATCGGGAGGACCTGCATCGTCCGGAAGGTCAGCGCCACGAGCCCGCGATCGAGGCCGGCGTCGGGTGACAGATCGAGCGGCCGGTTGCCGAGGAACGTGTACGGGTTGGTGTTCAGCACGATCGAGAAGTAGCCGTCGGGGATCTCCCCGTGCTCGGACGACAGCGCGAAGTGCGGCTCGGTGCGGTCGTATCCGCGCAACCAGGTCGTCAGCCCGGCCGTGATGAAGAGCGGGTGGCCCAACCAGCGCTTCAGCGACGCTCGTTGCTCCACGGAGCGGACGACGGCGGCGTCGAAGCCGATGCCCGTGTGGAAGCAGAAGAAGCGGCCGTTGACCTTGCCCAGCCCGATCGGTCGGAGGTCGGCGGCGTCGATGCCGCGTGCCAGATGATCGGCCGCCTCGACCGGGTCGTTCGGCAGGCCCAAGGTGCGGGCGAAGACGTTCGTCGAGCCACCGGGCAGCACGCCGAGCGCGGTGTCGCTGCCGGCGATACCGGTCGCGACCTCGTTGAGGGTGCCGTCGCCGCCGTAGCCGATGACCACGTCGTACCCCTGGCGGGCCGCGTCGAGCGCGAAGCGGGTCGCGTGACCACGGCGATTCGTCTCGACCACCTCGACGTCGTGTCCGCGGGCGAGGCGTCGGTGGACGATCACCGTGTTGCGCGCCGTCACCGACGACGCGAACGAGTTGACCACGAGCAAGATCCGCAAGACCGCGAACGGTATCGCGTCCGACCCGGCGGCGGATCGACGACGCGCCAACGTCACGCCGCCGACGACCTCGGCATCGTCGGGGCAGGGATGCCATCGGCCGAAACGATGCGCTCCGACTTTGGGCAGTGGTCCTACCCACGGGTAGCTTGTGAATCCATGAACGTGATCGTGTGCGTGAAGCAGATCCCCGACCCGGCGCTGCCGGGCGAGCTGGATCCCTCGACGAACACGCTGAAGCGCGACGGCAAGCTCATCCTCGATGAGTCCGACAGCTACGGCGTGGAGATGGCCCTGCAATTGGTCGACAAGGCGGGTGAGGGCGAAGTCAGCCTCATCTCCATGGCGCCCAACGGCGAGGTCTCCGGCCTGCGCACGGCGCTGGCGATGGGCGCGGCCAAGGCCGTGCTCGTCTCCGACCCCGAGCTCGCCGGATCCGACGCGCTGACCACCGCCAAGGTGTTGGCGGCGGCGGCCAAGAAGCTCGGCGACGCCGACCTGATCATCGCGGCCACCGAGTCGTCCGACGGCTACACCGGCACCGTGCCGGAGCAGATGGCCGAAGTCCTCGGGATGCCGTCGATCACGTTCGCGAAGAGCGTCGCCGTCGAAGGCGGCACCGTCAAGGTCGCCCGCCAGACCGAGGCCGGTTACGACGAGGTCGAGTGCCCGACCCCCGCCGTGGTCAG
>JAGQSS010000147.1 GCA_020439405.1 Ilumatobacter sp.
GCCCGAGGTGCCTGCGTTGGCGACGCAGATGTCGATCCGGCCCAGTCGTTCGACGGTGTCGGTGACGGCGGCGGCGACCGACGCCTCGTCGGCGACGTCGCAGGTGACCGCGATCGCGTCGGCGCCGAGGGCGCGGAGCCGTTCGCAGGCGTCGGCCGACTTGTCGGGGTTGCGGGCCCAGATCGCCACGGCGGCCCCGGCGGCGGCCACCCCCTCGGCGAACCCGAGTCCGATCCCACCGTTCCCACCCGTGACGACGGCCACCTGCCCCGACAAATCGATCATCCCCCGAACCTACGCAAGACCCGAACCGAAGCCCGAAGCGGGTCGGGTGTCGCAGGGAACGGGGAGGCGCAGCCGAGACGTTTCCGGAGATCACCCGACTCCGGTTCTCTCGGTGCGCGATCCGGGTCGGGTGATCTCCCGGAACGTCGACTCCGTCGCCGTTCCGTACGACACCCGACCCGAATGATCTGACCTGACCCGCTACCGGCCCGAGGCGGTGGTGGCGAGGGCGAGGAGTTCGTCGCGGGTGGGGCCGAGGCGGGGGAGCGGTGGACGGTCGTCCTTGGCCGCAAGCGCCGCGCCGGCTTGCTGCAACACGACCGGGTCGGCGAACAGGGCGTCGGGACGGTCGAGCATGTTGAACGACCGGAAGAACTTGCGGAACACGTCCGGATCGGTGCGCGTCGCCGGCAGCAGCCCGTGCAGGATGAAGTCGCGACCCGCCGATGCGGCCGGATCAGGTTCGGTGCCGGCGCGATCGGCGACGTGCAACTTGGTGCGGTCGGCGTCCTGGATGCACGACGACACGTAGTGCGGTTCGATGTCGCGCCGCATCGCGGCGTCCATGGCGAGCGCCACCGCCGTCCGGTCGCGACCGTGCTCACGCAACGCCGTCGACAACGCCTCTGCGGCGATGCCGGCCTGCGAACACCCCTTCCCGTACCAGGGGTTGGTCGTGATCGCTGCGTCACCGATCACGACCACGCCCGTCGCGACGGGCGTGCCGTCGATCACGAACCGACGGATGCGGTTGGTGAGGCGAGCCATCGCCTCGACGTCGGTGATCGGGTCGGCCAGGCCGTCCTCGGTCCACGGCCCGAGCGGCGTCAGGGTGCGCACCACGGCCTCCCAGGCGTCGGTGTCGCGGAGCGTCATCAGCTCGCGGTCGCCGGTCGGGATGCCGAGCGTGATCGAGAACGTGCCGTTGTCGCCGTAGAACCCGGCGAACGCGAGGTAGCCGAGATCGCCGCCGGCGCCCTTCTCGGTCAGGACCGGCAGGTCGCGGCCCTCGCGTAGCCGGTAGAACCGCGACAGGTACACGATGCCGGCCTCGCTCTGCTCCTCGGTGGGCTGGACGTCGCCCCCGAGCGCGGCGATCCAGTCCATCACCGGCGAGTTCCGGCCGCCGCCGACCACGACGAGGTCGGCAGTGAACTCCGACCCGTCGTCGAGCCGCAGGCCGCGGACATCGGTGCCGTCGGCGACGAACCCGTCGACGGCGACACCGCGCCGCCAGGTGACGCCGGGCTCGGCGGTCACCACCGTGCGGAGGACCCACTCGATCGTGAGGCGTCGACAGCACCAGATGACCAGTTCGTCGTCGCCGTCGCGCGGCGTCCGGTCGTCCATCTCCGGGGGCAGGATCCGTTCGATCGTCAGCTCGGTGGCGCCCTGTTCGGCGAGCATCGCCAGCACGTCGGGTGCCCGCTCGTGCAGGGTGCGCCGCAATCGTGCGAGCAGCGCGTGTGATTGTCGGGCGTGTGGAGCGCCGCGACGGTTCCATCCGTCGAACGCCTCGTCGGCGGTCGCCGGCAGGTCGGTGTCGTCGCGCTCGAACACGGTGACCTCGTGGCCGTCGCGCGCCAGGAGGAGGGCGGCGAGCATGCCGGCCATGCCGCCGCCGACGACGGCGATCCGTTGTGGGTCGTCGACCGGTGCGGGGGCGCTCACGACACGCTCCCGAGGAAGTCGACGAGCGCCGCGTTGACCTCGTCCGGTCGCTCCTGCTGGGTCCAGTGGCCGCACCCCTCGAGGATCACCGAGCGGTGCAGCTTCGGCAGAGTGGTGCCGAACGCCGCGATCGCGGGTCCGCCCCAGATCGTGGGCCCGTCGCGGTCGCCGCCGACGAACAACGCCGGCACCTCGATCGACGCGCCGCGCCACGCCGCCAGATCGTCCCAGTCGCGGTCGACGTTGCGGTACCGGTTGAGGGCACCGCGGAATCCGGTGTGTTCGAACTCGCTCGCATACACGTCGAGGTCGGCGTCGGTCAGCCACGCGGGCATCGCGTCGGGTCGCTGGAACCGGTCCTTCATGCGCCCACCTCGCGGGATCGTCGCGATCGTGCCGGCCGACGGGTCGGGTGGCGCGGCGTCGCCCGACGCCGTGAACATGAACCCCAGCAGCCAGTCGCGGACGTCGGCCTCGATCTCGGCCTCGGCCCGTCCGGGTTCCTGGAAGTACTCGACGTAGAACTCTTCTTCGCCGGCGAGGGCGCGCATCATCTCGAGCGGGCGCATCGGCGACGGTGGCGAGTACGGCACCGACAGTCCCGCGACCGCGGTGAACACGTCGGGTCGCAGGAGCGCCGAGGTCCACGCGATCGGCGCGCCCCAGTCGTGGCCGACGATGATCGCCGTGTCGGCGCCGAGCGCGGACACGGCGGCGACGTTGTCGGCGACGAGGCGAACCATGCGATAGGCGTCGACGTCGAGTGGCTTCGACGAACGGCCGTAGCCGCGGACGTCGATCGCCACCGCGCGGTAGCCGGCAGCGGCGAGCGCCGGCAGTTGATGACGCCACGAGTACCACGATTCGGGGAACCCGTGGACGAGCAGGACGAGCGGGCCGTCGCCGGCCTCGACGCAGTGGAGACGCGTGCCGGCGGCGTCGACGACGTGCGAGCGGCAGCCGTCGGGGAGTGTGCTGGTCATGTTGCCCCTCGTGTCAACGTGTCGCGATGACGCCACCGCGGGCGTCGGCGACGTAGCCGTCGTCGTTGGTCCAGGTCACGTCACCGTTGACGACGACCGTGTCGACGCCCTCCTGGCGGCGGATCCATCGGATGCCGTCGCCGGGGAAGTCGTCGGAGGCGATCTCGGGGCCGCGTCCGATCGTGTCGGCGTCGAACACGACGACGTCGGCGGCGTTGCCCGGGGCGAGCAGGCCTCGGTCGTCGATGCCCCAGATGGTCGCCGGGTCGAGCGTGATCTTCTTGACGGCCTGTTCGAGTGACAGCGACCCCGTCGTGCGCACGAACTCGGAGAACAGGTAGCCGGTGTCGCCGAACGTGGAGAACGAGCCGACGTGGGCGCCGCCGTCGGAGGCGCCGACGTGCACGTTCGGGTCGGCCAGGAGCGCGCCGACCGCTTCGGAGTCGTCGTGTCCGATCGACTCGCGGATGAACCAGGTGCCGAGTTCTTCCTCGAGCGTCAGGTCGAGCAGGGCCTCGCCGTGCGAGCACCCCCGCTCGGTGGCGATGTCGTCGATGCTGCGACCGATGAGGTCGCGGTTGCGGTCGAGGACGACGTCGCGCACGACGAACCCGCCGGCGCCGAGGCCGCCGTTCGGGCGCTGGGCGAGCGAGTCCATCTCGTCGACGAGCGCCTGGCGCCGATCGGAGACGGCCGCCAACTTGGCGGTCCGGTCGCCGATCGAGGCGACCTGCCACCACGACGGCATCGTGAGCAGCATCAGGCTGCGCTGGTCGAGCGTGAAGCTGATGTCGATCGGGCGGGTCTGGACCTGGGGCCACACGGCTGCGCCACGGGCCCGGGCCGCGCCGACGGCGTCGAGGATCCGGGCGACGCCGGTGCGGTCGGCTTGCGAATGGAAGATCGGGGACAGTGTGGTGGTGATGCCGTGGCGCAGCGACAGGTCGGCGAGCATCTCGATCCGGGCGATCGTCAGGTCGGTGTTGAAGAACTCGTGGACGATCTGGAGGACCGCGTTGCGTTCGCCGAGCACCGCCGACAGGGCGTCGAGTTCTTCGGGTGCCGCCCACCGGCTCGGCACCGGTCGGTACGTGTCGTCGATGTCGACGAAGCTCGTCGAGAGGCCGACGGCGCCGGCATCGAGACACTCGCGGAGGAGCGACGCCATCTGCTCGACCTCGTCGGCGGTCGCGGGACGCTCCTGGGCCTCCGGACCCATGACGAACATGCGGAGTACCGAGTGTCCGACCAGTGGGGCGACGTTGAGCGCCAAGTTGCCGGTGAGCGCGTCGAGCCAGCCGCCGAACGTCTCGCCCCAGCGCCAGTCGACCCCGGCGTCGAACGCCGCCTCGGGCATCTCCTCGATGAGTCGGAACATCCGGCTGAACGCGTCGCGTTGGTCGACTCGCAACGGGGCGAGCGACAGCGAGCAGTTGCCGGGGACGACCGTGGTGACGCCGTGTTCGATGGCCGGGAACGCATACGGGTCGAAGCACAACTGCGCGTCGTAGTGGGTGTGCGGATCGATGAAGCCGGGTGCGACGACGCGGCCGGCGGCGGAGAGTTCGCGCCGGGCCTCACCGGCGCGACCGCCGACGCCGACGATCTTGCCGTCGTGGATCGCGAGATCGCCGCGGCGGCCGGGGAGGCCGGAGCCGTCGACGATGAGTCCGTCACGGATGACGAGGTCGAGCATGGTGTTCTCCTTGAGGGTGATCGGTGCTGGTGAGTGCGGGGAGGACGACGTGCCACGGGCGGCCGACGAGTTCGTCGATCGACGCCACGCCGGCTCGGTCGAGCGACGAGGTGCACGCCTCCTCGTCGAGCGAGATGGTCGACACCCCGCCGTTGTCGTAGGTGAGTTCGATCTCGATCTCGGCGCGCCCGTCGTGGCCTCCCACGATCTCGGCGCGCGTGATCGTCGCGGTCATCGTGCCGGGAGCGGCGGTTCGGTGAAGACGATGTCGCTCGGCAACAGGCCGACCGACCGGCCGAGTCCGGCGCGGGCCGCCAGGTGGAGGTTCCACGAGAGCAGCTGATGGTCGGCCTCGTCGACACCGGGCAGCTCGCGTGCGGCGACGGCGGCCAGGTCGTCGCCCGGGTGGGGGGTCACGAACCGGCGCATGGTCAGGCGGTCAGCTCCTGGATGCGGGCTTGGAACGCGGTCTGCTCTGCGGTCGGCGGCGGCGCCGTCTGCAGCTTCATCAGGACCATCATGTCGCCGGTCACCTTGATGCGTCCGCTCATGAACGCCTGGGTGACCGCCTGTTGGTTCTGGTCGATGAACAGCTGGCGGGCCACGTCGTACGGCATCGTCATCGTCGTCGGTGCGGTGTCGTGGAGACCCTGCTCGAGCATGCCGCCCGCCATGTGGGCCTCTCGCTCGCCGAACGGTGTGTCGGTGACGACCAGGTTGATGACGACGTCCTTGACGACGTCGTTCGGTTCGGGTGCCTCGTCGCGCAGCGCCTCGACCGCCGCGATCCAGTCGTCGGAGAAGAACTCGTGAGCCATGTCGGGCCTTTCGGTCGTTCGGCGCGCCCCCATGTGCGCCGTCGAGGTCGAGCATAGACCTTTGTTGAACGCTGTCCAATAGTCGGAGAATGCTGGCGTGGGGTGCGGCGACCCGCGAGCATGAGGCGGTGAACGCCGCCGAGACCACCGCACGTCGGGTCCGCATGGACCCCGACGAACGGCGCGACCAGATCCTCCGCGTCGCCGCCCGACTGTTCGGCGACCGGCCCTACAGCGAGGTGTCGATCAGCGACATCGCGGCCGAGGCCGGCATCGCCCGCGGCCTGCTGCACCACTACTTCGGTTCGAAGCGGGAGCTGTACCTCGAGGTCGTACGGGCGTCGTCGCGCGAACCGCTCGGCGGCGACACCGCGGCGGTGCTCGGCACCGAGCAGGCGTGGGCGACCGCCGTCGACCGGTTCCTCCAGGCGATCGACCACCACCCCGAGCGATGGCTCGCCGCGGTCAACGTCGGCGGTCCCGAGAGCGACGACGAGGTCGCCGCGATCCTCGACGAGACGCGCGAGATCCTCGCCGATCACACCCTCGCCGCGATCGGTCTCGACGACCGCGCGGATGACCCGGTGGTGCGGGCCTTCATCCGGGCCTGGGGCGGCTTCGTCCAGGAGCTGACGATCGAGTGGGTCGGCCGGGCGCGGATCGACCGCGACCGGGTCCGCCGCACGATGCTGGCGACCCTGCCGCTCCTCGTCGAGCGCATCCTCCCCCTGCTCGACGAGCACGACGCCTGACGTGGAAGCCGACATCGCCCTCATCGCGGCCTGCGTGATTGCGTTCGCGCTCGTGTCGCGACGCGTCGCCGCGATGCCGCTGACCATGCCGATGGTGTTCGTCGGGCTCGGCGCGCTCACCGACGCACTCGGCATCGTCGACCTCGCCGTCGAGACCGAAGGGGTCGCCCTGATCGCCGAGGTGACGTTGGCGATCATCCTCTTCGGCGACGCGGCGCGCATGGACGTCGGCTCGCTCCGCAGGGAGATCAAACTCCCGGCCCGGCTGCTGCTGATCGGGTTCCCGCTCACGATCCTGCTGGGCACGTTCCTGTTCACCGTGCTCATCCCCGGCCTGTCGGGATGGGAGGCCGCACTCGTCGCGGCGATCCTCGCGCCGACCGACGCCGCACTCGGGCAAGCGGTCGTCGAGGACCGTGCCGTCCCGCAGTGGGTGCGCGAGGGGCTCAACGTCGAGTCGGGTCTGAACGACGGTCTCGCCGTGCCCGCCGTGCTGTTGTTCCTTGCGTTGGCCACCGGTGAGGAGACGTCGGCCGGCTTCTGGGGACGGTTCATCGTCGAACAGATCGGACTCGGAGTGCTCATCGGCGTCGGGTGCGGACTGATCGGGGGCGGGCTCCTGGTGCGTGCCCACCGCCACGGGATGGTGCAGGGCATCTACGCCCAGTTGGCGACGTTGTCGGTGGCGATCCTCGCCTTCGCCGGTGCCGATGTCGCCGGCGCCAACGGCTTCATCGCGGCGTTCACCGCCGGGATCGCGTTCGGTGCCGCGACCGGCAGCGAGCTCGCCGAGCGTTTCGACGAGTACACCGAGGACACCGGGCGCCTGCTCGCGATCGGCGCGTTCTTCGTGTTCGGCAACCTGTTCGTCGTCGAAGCCGTCAAGAACACGACCGTCGCCGTCGTCGCCAGTGCGTTCCTCGCGTTGACCGTCAGCCGGATGGCGCCGGTCTACGCCGCGATGACCGGCATGGGGGCGGCGCCCCAGACGAAGTTCTTCATCGGATGGTTCGGGCCGCGCGGCCTGGCATCGATGCTGTTCGGTCTCCAGCTCCTCGAGGAGCAGGTCGCCGAGGCGTTGCCGGCGAACGAGGAGTTGTTCGCGATCATCTCGTGGACGGTGGTGGCGAGCGTCGTCGCCCACGGCGCGTCTGCGACCTGGGGCGCACGGAAGTACGGCGACTGGTACGCGCGGATGCCCGACCATCGACGCGACGTCATGCCCGAGTCGACCGCCGTGCGCGACAGCCGCCCCCGCTGGTCGCTCGCCCGCGCCCCGAAGGTCTGACGGATCGTTTCGGCGCCGGCGGGGGAGGGCATCCCCGGACATGGCATCGACTTACTCCGTCGTCGTCGATCCCGATGTCGGGCTCGACGGGATCGAATTCGACGATCTCGGTGTGGAACAACGGCTCTCGCCCTCCCACGTCCTCGTTCGCAGCGACCTCACCCAGTCTGAGCTGTACCACGACGTCAAGTGGCGCCTACCCGCCGACACGGCGTTGTTCGTCGGCCGCCTCGCCGACACGCCGAAGATGAAAGGCCAGCGTCCCGGCTCGGTCCGCTGGTCGCGCGAGCACGTCGCCGCCGGCGAGTGACGGCGGCGACGCGCCCGGTCAGACGGTGGCTCGGAACTCGTCGAGGGTCGACCCGATCAGGCCGGTCCACTCGCCGCTGACCGTGTCGCCGCCCACGAGGACGCCGTCGCGGACGAACCCGATCCCGTCGAGCATCACGAGTTGGTGCGTCGGGAACGTGTCGACGGCGGTGTCGATCGTCGACTGCCGGTCGCGGAGGAACAGCACGACCTGATCACCTTCGGTCGGTACCTCGATCCCGTTGAGGAGCAAC